>MHDQ01000300.1:7722-23563 GCA_001803565.1 Nitrospinae bacterium RIFCSPLOWO2_12_FULL_45_22
AAATATTGTTCCAGGAATATCCCCCGCTGGGCACCTATCTCTTTCCAGGGGTTTATTTACCACACAGCGGGTGCTGATGCGGTGCGGGAGGTGGCATTCGCCTTGGCCCCAGCTATTGCTGTGACAGAGACTTGTATGGAACTGGGCCTACACCCGGATGAGTTTGTGTCCCGCTATGGCTTTCATTTTGCTGCGGATGACGATTTTTTTGAATCTATAGCCAAGATTCGGGCCTTCAGACGGATATGGGCAAAGATAGCTAAGGAGAGGTTTGGTTGTAAGAGCCCTAAATCCCTCCAGCCTATCCTACAGATAGAGACCTCTACTACCTCACTGACAGCCCAGCAGCCCATGAACAATATTATCCGGGCTGCGTTGCAGACCCTGGCAGCGGTACTCTCGAGCCCAAATTCTATCTGGACAACCCATTATGATGAAGCCCTCTCTATTCCAACAGAAGAATCAGCGGTCCTGTGTGTCCGGACGCAACAGATCATTTATCATGAGACCAAAGTAGCTAATGTAGTAGACCCACTGGGCGGCTCATACTATGTAGAATGGCTCACGCATAAACTGGAAGAAGAAATCACTAAACTCTTGAGTAAGATTGATGAAATGGGTTTTTTCCAGTGCTGGCGTACCGGATGGTTCAGGAAAGAGACAGAAAAATCTGCTTATGAGTGGCGAAAGGGATTAGAAAAAGGAGATAATATAAAAGTAGGGCTTAATAAGTACGTTACTGAAGGGGAGGCTAAAGTGCCTATATTCCGGGTTGATCCGCAGGTAGAAGAGATAGCTATTGAGCGGGTAAAGAGATTTCGGGCTGAGCGCAATAGTGACGTTACTCAAGCCAGCTTAAGAGAGCTAAAAGGGGTTGCCCGGCAAGTTAATCAGGACTGGCCCCAGGGGGGAGACTTAATGCCGGCTGTGCTGAATGCCGTGCGGGCGGAGGCTACCTTACAAGAGATAATGGATGTGCTCAAAGGAGAATTTGGCTGGGGCTTTGTCTACTGATTCAAAAAGCGATCAGCGAAATTGTTGTTGCTGAAAGCTGACGGCTGATTGCTGAACGCTTACATTTTGGGGGAGTAAAAAAATGGCTACCGGAAAAAAGATCAGGGTACTATTAACAAAATCGGCTATGGATGCCCATGATCGGGGTGTAAGGACCGTCGCGAGGACCCTACGGGATGCGGGTATGGAGGTCATATTTACTCGCTTTGAATTGCCAGAAGATATTGTTAAGCCTGCCCAGGAAGAAGATGTAGATATAATTGGAATAAGCTCTTCTAATAGTGCCCATAACTACTTTGCCTCTGAGGTCAGGGAACTATTAAGGCAAAGAGATATGGGCCATATCCAGGTAATTTTAGGGGGAATAATACCAGAAGAGGACATCCCGGCACTGAAGGGGTTAGGTATCAAGGGGGTCTTCGGCCCCGGTACGCCTACCAGCCAGATCGTAGATTTTATCCGCTCGCAATTCACCTGATGTTATTACGTTATTGGGTTATTAGGTTATTATAGATGACCCATAACTCCCTCGCCTAATCACCCAATAACGTAATAACCTAATAACGTAATAACCCAATCAGGGTTGCCAGCCACCGCTAACGACAATATTAGCCCCGGTAATATTGCTGGCCTTATCGGAACACAGAAAAGATACGAGAGCAGAAATATCTTGAGGAGTGCCTAAGGCAGAAGCCGGTATCCTTTTTATCCATTCTGCCCTGTCTGGTTCAGAAAGATCGTCCTTATCAATTATCCCCGGAGAGATCACATTAACCGTGATACCATTTTGGGCCTCGGCCTGGGCCAGGGATTTAGACAGGATAAGGACCCCCGTTTTAGCAATGGCATAAGGGACTATCCGATGCCGTGCCTTGAGGTAGTGCGCACCACTAAAGGCGATATTTATTATCCTGCCCCAGTGTAGCTGGCGCATGTATTTTAAAGCGGAATGACAGCAATAAAAGCAGCTATGGAGATTGGTAGCCAGGATATATTGCCAATCTTCAACAGAAACTTGCGCTAACTCGGCATCCAGGAAAGGGCCAACATTATTGACCAGGATATCTATCCGGCCAAAGGTCTCTCCAGCATCTTTTATTAACCTGGCCGCTCCTTCGGCTGTGGAGACATCGGCCTGGAGGGCAATGGCCTGACCGCCTTGCTGGTCAATATCTGCCACTACCGATAATGCTGCCTCTTTGCTAGTCAGATAATTTATAACCAGGCTGGCCCCTTCCTCAGCAAGCTCCCAGGCGATGGCACGACCTATTCCCCGGGCACTGCCGGTCACCAGAGCCACTTTACCCTTTAGAAACATAACAAAAATCCCGTATAACAGCTTGCTCAAATAATTTATCCCAGAAATTTTTGTAGTGGTCGAGCTTGCTCGACATCTCTGCCGTCAACTGAGCTAGGCAGAGCAAGCTCTGCCACTACAGGAGAAAAAAGACGGCCCCCATTTTTCCTCAGGCCCGTTTATTCCTCTCAAAGATTATTTGTAGGCCTTTTAGGGTCAGGAATGGGTCAACATCTTTTATGGTTTCAGAAATAGGGGCAATGAGGCCGGCTAAGCCACCGGTAGCGCCAACAGAGGCCTCTTCGCCTAGCTCTTTTTTAATCCGGTTGACTATGCCATCTACCAGGCTAACATAACCATAGATAACGCCTGACTGGATGCTATGGACGGTATTCTTCCCAATAACGCTCCGGGGTTTAATCAGATCAACCCGGGGTAGTTTAGCCGCCTCATGGAAAAGGGCCTCGGTAGAGATAGTTATCCCCGGTGCGATAACCCCGCCCAAGTAATCCCCTTTTCTAGATATCACATCAAAGGTAGTAGCCGTACCAAAATCTACTATTATGGTGGGACCACCATATTTTTCGTAAGCGGCTACGGCATTAACAATCCGGTCAGCCCCTACCTCCCTGGGGTTATCTACCAGAAGCTGGATGCCGGTCTTTATCCCTGGCCCAATAATCATGGGTGTGATACCCAGATAGCGCTCAAACATCTCCATCATTACTGGCAGCAGAGGAGGTACTACACAGGCCATAATAATATCGGTAATGTCCTGAAGATTGATCTGGCTCAAGCTAAAAAGGTAACGGATCAATAAGCCGTATTCATCAGCGGTCTGATTTTTTCTGGTAGCGATCCGCCAGTCATTGACTAACTGCCTACCTTCAAAGATCCCCAGGACAATATTTGTATTACCTATATCAGTTGCTAAAAGCATATTCCGATCCTGACACTGTCACATTTACCGAGGGGAACCCGACTAAATAAATCCTAAGCACTAAATCCGAAATAATGTCAAAGTTCAAAATCCAAAGCCCAAAACCATTTGCCATTAGGATTTTATCATTAGGATTTTGGTCATTTGAATTTGTTTAGGATTTAGAATTTCGCATTTAGAATTTATCTAATTTAACAGTGTCACAAACTTTTGCCCTTTAGGTTTTTTCTACCAACATATGGATATCAACCGCGGGGGCAGAATGGGTCAGCCTACCGAGGGAGATGAAATTTATGCCTGTCTGGGCTACAGCCCGGATATTATCCGCATTTATGGCACCAGAAGCCTCTACCCATGCCCGGCCAGCAATATATTTTACTGCCTCAGTCATTTCCTGGCCGCTCATATTATCCAGCATAATTACTTCAGCACTGGCTTCTATGGCCTCCTTTACCTGCGCCAAATCCCTCACTTCAACCTCTATTTTCATCAGAGGAGGGATATTTTGCCGGGCTATTCGGATAGCTTCTCTCACTCCCCCAACCAGGGCTAAGTGATTATTCTTGATTAATACGCCCTGACTAAGATTAAAGCGGTGGTTCTTGCCTCCACCCACTGTAACCGCATATTTTTCTAATTGCCGCCAGCCCGGCGTAGTCTTACGGGTATCCAGTATCTCTACCTTGTATCCCTGAACCTGCCGCACATATTCGGCAGTAAGGGTAGCTATGCCTGAGAGCCGTTGTAGGAAATTGAGGGCTAACCGCTCTCCGGTCAGGATAGGCCGGGCCTTACCCTGGATCGCGGCTATCCTATCGCCCCTTTTTAACCTACTACTATCTTTACTAAGGGCCCTGAAGGACAAAGAGGGGTCTAGGCGGTGGAATACGGCTTGAGCCACCTCTAGACCCGCTAATACCAGCTCTGATTTGGCAATAATAGTCCCTTTAGCCATTAACCCCGAGGGGATCAAACTATCCGTAGTAATATCCCCTGAGCCAATATCTTCTATTAAAGATATTTCCAGGAGTTTAAGGGTATGGGATGTGAGAAGGGACATGTTTTTAGGACATCTTCTCCAATGACTTTCTTAAATTTTCTGCCTTTTCTCTGAGGGCTTGCTCCTTCTGGATATTCTTCTCCAGGATAGCCCTTGGTACCTTCGCCCTAAAAGATTCATTGGATAGTTTTGCTTCAACAAGCCTTAGCTCCTCTTCTATCTTTGCTAATTCGCGGCTCAATCTCTTCCCTTCACTCTGCCAGTCTATAGTGGTAGGGGGTAAGACAAATATCTCGGTCTTATATACCAGGGCCGATACGGCCTTTTTAGCCGTACTATCCCAGGCACCAATCTTTAACTTTTCTACCGAAGCCAGGAGTACAATATGGTGCTGATGTCTCTCTATTATGGCTAATTCCCCTGGTTCCTTAGGATCAAGCACTACCTCGATCTTACACCCTGGCGGGATATTTAACTCACCCCGGATATTCCTGATAGCACCAATGACCTCCATCAGAAAGCTCATCTCTTCTTCTATCTGGGGGGCGATCCAGGCTTCCTGGGTTTTTGGGAAAGGGGCTACCATTATGCCCTCGCCAGCAACGGATAGTTGCTGCCAAAGCTCCTCGGTAATAAAAGGCATGAAGGGATGGAGCAGGCGCAGGCTCTTATCCAGGACGAAGGCCATTACTTGCTGGGCTACCAGCTTAGATGGGGTGGACTGCCTGAGCCGGGGCTTTATCAGCTCCAGATACCAGTCGCACAATTCATGCCAGAAGAATTGATAGATGTTGCTGGCGGCTTCATTGAACTTATATTCTTCCAGGGCTATATTTACCTGGCCAATAACTCTATTTAGCCGGCTGATAATCCAGCGGTCTTCGGTTTCCATATGGTGCTGGTCTGCGAGCTTCAGTTCTTCAATTTGGCCACACAAATCCGTAAGGTTCATTAAGGCGAAGCGGAGGGCATTCCATACCTTATTAGCAAAGTTCCTATAGCCCTGGATGCGCTCCTCTGAGAGGAAGATATCCCGCCCTTGGACGGCAAAAGCTGCCAGGGTAAACCGGAAGGCATCTGCACCGTAGCGCTCAATCATCACTAACGGATCAATGACATTACCCCGGCTCTTGCTCATCTTCTTCCCTTCTGCATCCCTGACCAGGGCATGGATATACACTTCTCTAAAAGGCACCTCTCCCATAAACTTTAAGCCCATCATGATCATGCGGGCAACCCAGAAGAACAGGATATCAAACCCTGTGACTAAGACCGAGGTAGGGTAAAAGACCTCCAGGTCACGGGTTTTGTCGGGCCAGCCCAGGGTCGAGAAAGGCCATAAGGCCGAGCTGAACCAGGTATCCAACACATCGGTCTCTTGCGATAGGTTGGGGCTGCCACATTGCTGGCAGGCCCGCGGCTCTTCCCGGTCTACCGTGATCGCCTCACAAGCCTGACAATGCCAGGCCGGGATACGGTGTCCCCACCAAATCTGACGCGATATGCACCAATCCCGGATATTATGCATCCATTCAAAATAGGTCTTTTCCCAGGAAGTTGGTATGATCCTCACCCGGCCTTCGTTAACGGCCTGGATAGCTGGTTTTGCCAGCGGTTCCATCCGGACAAACCATTGACGCGATAGATTAGGCTCTACAATAGTCTTGCAGCGATAGCAATGCCCTACACTATGGCTATAGTCTTCCTTTTTCTCCAGGTAGCAAGCCTGTTCCAGGTCTCCCAGTAAGGCCTTGCGGCATTGAAACCGGTCCATACCAGCATATTTGCCGGCCTCAGCCGTCATCCGACCATCTTCGCCAATGACCTTTATCTGCGCTAACTGATGCCGCAAACCCATCAAGAAATCGTTAGGATCATGGGCGGGCGTAACTTTTAATACACCGGTGCCAAAGGCAATATCTACATATTCATCGGCAATCAATGGTATCTTTCGGTTGAGGATAGGGAGATAGAGTTCCTTACCCAGATAAGGAATATAACGACTGTCATTAGGATTCACGGCTACTGCGGTATCGCCCAGGATGGTCTCGGGCCGCGTAGTAGCCACGGTCAGATAACCATCGCCTTCTACTAAGAAATACCGGACATAGTAGAGATGACCTTTTATCTCCTCATGCTCTACTTCCAGGTCAGAGAGGGCGGTCTGGCACCGGGGACACCAGTTGATGATATAGTTATCTCGATAGATGAGGCCCTCCTGGTATAACCGGACAAATACCTCTTTAACGGCCCGGGAGAGCCCCTCATCCATAGTGAATCGCTCCCGCTGCCAGTCACAAGAGCTGCCTAGTTTTTTCAACTGCTCGATAATGGCACGGCCTGACTCTTCCCGCCATTGCCACACCCGTTGAATAAACCTCTCCCGGCCATACTGGTATCTATTGCTACCTTCTTTAAGGAGCTGCTGCTCGATTACATTTTGAGTGGCTATGCCAGCATGGTCTGTCCCCGGGAGCCACAGGGCATTATAACCTTGCATCCGCTTCCAGCGCACCAGAATATCCTGTAAGGTATTGTTGAGGGCATGGCCCATATGGAGCGAGCCAGTGATATTAGGGGGGGGGATAACTATGGTAAAGGGTTCAGCCGGGGCATCTGTCCGGGCATGGAAATAGCCCTTTTCCAGCCAGTAACGGTACCACTTTTCTTCAGTGATAGCCGGGTCATAAGTCTTAGCTAATTGGGCTTTATCTGTTCTCATATTTCAATTTGGCAGCACAAAGACCCACGGGGTGTTAAGCCAGTAGCTCCTTTTCTCGCCCCCTGGGTACTACGGCGCCGCCGGAGACAACCATTTTTATCCCATCTTCAACACTCATAGACAGGGGGATAAGCTCCTGGCGCGGAACGATAATGAGCCTGCCAGAAGTAGGGTTCGGGGTCACGGGGATAAAGACATTTGCTAAGGTCTCGCTGGTATGTTCCTGGGCCTCCCAATAATTATCACAGGTAATAAAGCCCAGGGAATAGATGCCCTTACGGGGGTATTCTACCAGCACTACCTGGCGGAAGCTATTCCGGTCTGTAACGGTAACAGTCTCCAGGAATTGCTTGGCAATCTGATATATATTCCGTACCAGAGGGATCTGGTTGAGCAACTGTTCTCCTAATCTAACCAATTTCTTTCCGATAAAATTAGTTGCTACTAACCCTACTAGAAAAACAGCCACTATAGTAATAGTCACCCCTAAACCCGGGATATTATACCCTAATAAGGTCTTAAATAATGGGGAAAATAAACGGTCCAATCGGGTAAAGAGAAAAGAGAGGAGGAAGATAGGGATCGATACCGGTATGATCACCAATAATCCTGCCAGAAAGATATTCCTCAGCTTATGTCTTATCCTTTTCAGCATATGCAATATTCTTGTAACTATTCCACAGCAGAGCACGCAGAGATATCTATATCGTAAGGGATGAGGAGTTAGCAGTAAGTAGTTAACTCCTCCCGGCTCACTGCTTACTCCTCACAACCCAGATATATTTGCGCTCTCTGCGTGCGTTGTGGTGAGCAGTTATTATTTCTTTTTCCTGGTTCTTTTTGCTGGCCACAAGAGCAGTATTGGGCTGGCAATGTATATAGTGGAATAGGTTCCGCTAATAACCCCTATTATTAGAGCAAAGGCAAAGTCATGAATGACCTCTCCGCCAAGAAAAAATAAAGCCAGGACTGTTATGAAGACAGTAAAAGAGGTCAGGATGGTACGACTCAGGGTCTCATTGACACTGATATTTATAAGCGTAGCTAACTCGGTGTTTTTGCTCAATTTCTTGAGGTTCTCCCGCACCCGATCAAATAATACTATGGTATCATTAATAGAATAGCCAATTATAGTCAGCAGGGCCGCTACTACCGGGAGGGTAATCTCTTTGTTAGCTAAAGAGAAAAATGCTACCGTTACCCAAACATCATGGATCAAGGCCAAGATCCCACCGGACGCCCAAAGCCACCCAAACCTATAAGTCACATAGCCATACATTGCCGCAAAGGATAAGACAAGGGCGATGATAGCCTCTTTTTGTAGCTCTTTACTTACCTGGGGGCCTACGGTCTCGGTGCGTCTCTCCTCCCAGTTGTTCTGTGGGAAAGATTTATGGATAGCCTGTATAAGGCGGTTTTTTAGCTCCTCAGGGGCCTCGGAAGACTGGGGCGCCCGGATCAAGACCTCGTGTCCATCGCCAAATTCTTGAATCTGGGCCTTTGCCCAGCCAATCTTACTCAGACTATCGCGCAACTGGTTCAGGGGTACAACCTTATCCGACCTTAACTGCACCAGGAGTCCACCACTGAAGTCTACTCCATAATTGGGACCACCTTTCAGGATCATAGAGATAGTCCCTGCCAGGATAACCAACCCTGAGAGGGCAAGACAATAGTATAGCTTTCCTACAAAATCTATCTTAGTACCCGGCTTTATCCATTCCATATTATCTTCTCCCTTCCAAAAATCCGCACCAACCACACACTTATCTCATAAAGAACTACTAAAGGCCCGGCCAACAGCAGCATATTATAGGCATCCGGCGTGGGGGTCAGGATAGCGGCTGCAATAGTGAGCAGCATTATAGCATAGCGACGATTCCGGGATAGAAAATGGTGATTAACTATCCCAACCCTGCCCAGAAGTACTAGCACTAACGGGAGCTGAAAAGTTATACCGAATGCCATGATCATTACCAGACAAAAAGAAAAATATCTATCTGCTGATATTAAAGGTCTTATGTGCTCCCCACCATAACCAAGTAGAAACTGTAGCCCAGCGGGTAATACTACCAAAAAGCATAGTGCAGAACCTAAAAAAAAGAGGGTGGCAGCAATCAGGATTATACCTATGAAATATTTCTTATAAAACGTATAGGTAGGATTGCTATGGAAAAAAGTACCGCCTATGGCCAAGATCTCAGCAAAAATAAAAGGCATCGCCAGAAAAATGGCGGTAAAAAAAGAGATTCTCAGCCTTACCCAAAAGGCCTCAGTAACAGAAAATACTGCTAAAGCACCCCTCACGGGCTTGTCCAGTAGATTCATTACCGGCCCACTAAAAGGGTATGCCGCAACGCTCAAAATAACTAATCCGGCAAAGACCCGTATGAATCTCCACCGAACCTCCTCCAGCCTCTCCTGTACCCCTTGCCAATCTAAGACCCTGCCTTGATCTTGCAAAACCATTCTCTTGTTATATTTTAACCATTCCGGGCCATCAAATAAACCTCAAAAGGGCCTTAATTTGATAATATCGGATTTGTTTTTTTTGACAGGATTTACAGGATAAAACAGGATAAATACAAAAGACAAAAAAAATTTGTAAATCCTGCTAATCCTGTCTAAAAAGTCCTGCCGAAGAATGAAGATAGCCACAACTGCGTTAATTTAGTTATTTTATTCTATTTGTCCTCTTAGGGGAAGGAGAAAAATCGGCTTTAAAGGTTGTTCAAATTAAACCGCTGGGATTAGGGCTCTTATTTTGACTGGGGTAAGTAGTATGTTGGAATACAGGGTTCTAACAGATAATTATGCCGCCATACCCTACTACTTGTTGATAGTCACCAGTGATGTCTCCTGAAGTCATATATTTCACCAGATCGGCTTTTGCTGCCCCCATTTGGAGGGTAGCCTGCAAAGCAATTACCGCAGGGATAAAACCACACATAGATATGTTATTGCTAATAATAGTTTGATACAATCCTGTGGGGTCTAAGGTCAGAATCCGGTCAATGGCCAGCCGGTCTCGAGCTTCAGCAATTTTCTGCGGTTCATAGTGGGTAAAGTCGCTGCTGGCCACGATAACTACCGATTGGTCACAGGCCTTTATCGCCCTGGCAATGGCAGTGCCAATCTCCAGACAAATAGATAAATCTAGTTGCTGCAAAACTGCCGGTACTATATCAAAATCGCTGGTAAGATACTGGATAAATGGGAGTTGTAGCTCTAAAGAATGTTCTTGCGCATGGGCATACTGATCTTCCTGTAGATATTCAGTACTGGCCATCATGGCTTTAGCTAAGGTAGAGTTAATCTTTATCGGCCCATTAGGCATCTCCCACTCTCCTGACGCTATTAGTGCGGCAGGGCTACCGATTCCTTTATGATTCGGCCCCAGAATAATGAAGGTACGTGGTAGTTGAATACAGGAATAAACTGCCCCAGCTACTGCCCCGGAATATTTGATACCCGCATGGGGCGAGACGATAGCCAAAACCTTTTTCTTCGGAGCCATTAAATCTATATATGGTTTAAGTTCCTTCTTTAGCCTCTCGCCATCCTTTTCATAAAAATAACCTGCTACCGCTGGTTTGCGCATGGAGTATAAGCACCTCCCTTAAATACGCCCCCACTCCTCTGCCGCCTGGCTTTCTCTAGCTTAATTATTGGGGGTTAAGGGGCGGGGCAAAAAAGCAAAAATTATCCTGCTCCCAAAAATACTACCACCTTACAATAGCTTTGTCAAAAATGCCACATCCTCAGGGAATCCTAGCCCTCACCTTCTTTAATAAGCCGGATAAGTTCGTCAGGCAAAGAGGATCGTGCTATAGCCTCCTCGTAGTCAATACACCCATCCAGGTAGAGTTTCTGTAAAGACTGATTCAAGGTTTGGGAGCCATATTTGGCCCGTTCCATGAGCATCATAGAATAGATATTATGAATTTTACCTTCCCGGATAAGGTTCTGAATAGCAGGGCTGGGGATCAAAATCTCCAGGGCCAGAACCCTTCCCAGGACATCCTTTCTGGGGAGCAAGAGTTGAGACAGGATAGCTATGAGGGTAAGAGAGAGCTGCCCGAGGACTTGCTTCTGCTGAGAAGCCGGGAAATAATCAAGAATACGATGGATAGTCTGGGCACTATTATTAGTATGGAGGGTAGCGATGGATAAGTGGCCGGTTTCGGAAATGCTCAGGGCAGTCTCAATAGTCTCCTGATCCCGCATCTCCCCTATAAAAACTACATCCGGGTCCTGCCTCAAGACATATTTTATAGCCTCTCTGAAAGATTCTGTATCAGAATATACCTCTCTCTGGCTTACCAGGCACCTCTTATGAGGATGAAGATATTCTATCGGGTCTTCGATGGTGACAATATGTCCTTGCAGCTCGGAATTGATCCGGTCTATCATAGCCGCTACCGTAGTAGATTTTCCACTACCACTAGGACCGGTTACCAAGATCAATCCTTTAGGTTTTTTGACAAAATCTTCCAATATCAGCGGGAGCCCCAGATCTTCGAATGAAGGGATTTTGAAAGGAACAGTCCTTATGGCGGCACTGATGCTGCCCCGTTGGGAGAATATGTTGGCCCGGAACCTACTCAATCCCTTTATGCCAAAGGAGATATCCAACTCGTTTCTCTCCCGGAACTTCTGTCTCTGCGTTTCCGTCAAAAGTGAGAAACATAACTCCTTAGCCTCACCAGGGGCTAGCGGGGGTAGGTCTAAGGGTTTCAATTTGCCATCTACCCGGATCCGAGGTGAAGAATTTGCCGATATATGAAGATCAGAGGCCCCTCTCTTCACCATCTCTTCCAACAAGCGGTCAATTTTCATCATCTCTCCACCTCTGGATAATCAGAAAATAATGTCCTCACAAAACCCAGTTAAAATGAATGCTGATGGTGGTTAAGCTGACTAGGCGCTTCATTGCAGCACCCCCGGGATAAACGTAACAGTTCACCTATTTTGTAAATGTTTAGCCGACTAAAGTCTTCTAAAAATAAGCCGCAAAAATGCGCAAAAGGAACAAAAAACAATATGAACCACAAAGCCACAAAGAACACTAAGAAAAAGAAGGGTAGCATCTCGAGGATGGTCAATTGAATTCTTTGTGTCCTTGGTGTCTTTGTGGTTATAAACTTAACCAGAATTTTCTTGTGCCTTTTTGTGGCTAAACTATTACCCTATTTTTTATTGTACTTAATCTTTTAAATAATGTATATAATAAGATAGAACACAGAGGGTTAACTGTCCATTGGTCTGGGCAAAGATTAAGAAAGGAGGTAATCATGTCTCTCTCAAGAGTAAGGTTTTTTGGTCTAGTAGGCATTATTATTTTATCAACTATTATTCAGTCTCCCGCCCAGGAGAAGAAAGAAAATCGTTATGGTATAACAGGTAAAGATTTGGAGAATAGGGTGGTAACCATAACTACCTTTGAGGGATTAGAGCCGGCAGAGGTCTCTTCCAGCAAAGGAACAACCGTCATCTGGGTTAACCATAGCGTGAATGATATGCGTATTGTATTTAAAGAGGGCGATCAGGTAACGGTTTCTTGTATTAACCCGGTAAACTTTTCTCTGCAGAAGGATGGTGCCTTTCAGTCAGATCTCATCCCCCACGGTGGTACGGCCAGTATCTGCTTTGTGGAGGGAGGTGAGTATAAATATCAGCTCCTTAAGGTAGCCGGGCCAGAGAGCCGGGACCCTTCTAAGCTAGGTAATTTTAAGCAAAAGGGGACAATAAAAATCCAATAATGGTAACATTTAAGCGTTCAGGTATCAGCCGTCAGCTTTCAGCAAAGGTTTGGTGAGTAGTTAATTGGTGAATGGTTAATTAGTAATACTCACCACTCACCAAGTGACCCATTAACCAGTAAAATGCTGACTGCTGATGGCTGAGTACTGAATGCTTACATTTGCTGTGCCTCGAGCATGGTAAAGTAGTCATGGATCCTGGCCTTCATCTGGGAGGCTGGAACAATCATAGGATTACCGGCGTCCATATCCAGGATTAAGCTGGGGATGCCGGTATATCGCTTGACCTCTTCAATCACTACCCTGTTGCGGCCACAGCCGTGCTTACAGCCAAAATGGGCAAAATATATACAAGAATCGCACCGGGATTCTCTGGCCTTTTTCCCTATCTCCTGGGCAACCCAGTGATAGGGCATGATAGCGGTCTTTACCGCCAGGTTGGAACAAAAGGTCTTTCGGGCCAGGCACAAAAAGGGATCGCTGGTATCCATTACCGGCTCCAGGGGATAACTATTGGCCAAATCAACCGTTACTACTGCACCATATTCCTGCTCCATCCAGTCAAAGAGCTTCATATACCAGAATGGAGGAGCGCCATTAGTGACTATTCGATGTTTTTCAACTGGTACCACGCCCTCGCTGCGGTCGGCCTTAGCTTTAGTTTCTTCATAGAGGGCCTTCATAAATAGAGTTGTCTTCGGTAATCCTTCACTGGCCATGCGGGGGCCAAAAAAGGAGAAGGCATCCCGGGCCCCTAAAGGAGATGGCACCCGGTCCCTCAGGTCCATTAGCTTCATAGAATATTCGTGACATTCAGCGGAATTCCTTAGCAATTCCCGGAGCCTATCCAGGTCCATCTTCTTACCGGTTTGCTCTTCCAGGAACCGGACCATATCTTGCAGCTCGCGCTTGAAGTGCTCTATGGCTTCATCATCGAACCGATAGGGGAAATTGCAATAAAATATAGGAGTATTATACATATCAGCCATGACGTCGAACATGGCTGATTGAGAGTCGCAGGGTTGTGGCCCGGCACAGACGATAAAATCTGGCCGCCCCACTAAGCCCGTTTGGGCTGCCCCTATCGTCGCAAGATGGGGCGAGCAAGATTCTTTATCAAAGCCATAAGCCTCGCCTAAATCAAAGTACTCATAACCACGGCCTGAGGCCAGAAGCTGGATAATATACTGTTCTACCACAAAGGGGACAATATCCATGGCCAGGACTATCTCCGGTGGGAACAATAAGCCAACCCAGGCTAGCTTCTTGCCTTGCTCCCGGGCGTAATAAATCCTCTCAAAGTATTCTTTCATTATCTCATAAAGGATCTCCTTGCTCTTAGGAATCTTAGGGTTTTGACGGGCGCTATTGATCCTCTGCTCAAACCCTTCAATCATACCCTCGATAGAATCTCTTTGCAAAAGGGCAGTTGTATCCATTTATCTCTCCTCCTCAATCTGTTCAAAGAAGGCCTGGACCCGGGTCCTCAATTGTCCGGCCCCACCGCTCATATATTCCCTCTGTAAGCTTAAAACCGGGATGCCTATTTCGCTGAATCCTTTCTTGATAATAGGAAAGGCACCACCATAAGGCCCACAAAACTTTATATTCTCATGGATCAAACCCTCTACCCGGTACTCTTTGGCTAATCCCTGTAAGTGATCAACCCGTATCTTTTGGGGGCGCATCCGGGCACAGGGTGTCCGGGTAAGATAGCGATTAGCTAATGCCTCTATAGGGTCTCCTTCTTCGGCCACCAGGTCCCAGAAATAACGGGTGCCATTACATAGATCATCCATTACCACTATGCTCCCTAGCTCTTCTATAGACCGGATATATTCAGGATCGTCCAGCTCACTGCCGGTGATCATTAGCCTGATCCGACCATTCTGTGAGCCTTTCCTGGCCTTGATCTCCTTAAGATAGACCTCTAGCATGGTGTTATATTCATGCTTGGGTATCACTAAGCCGGCCAAAACGACATCCATTATCTCTGCACCGCTAATAGGCGGACAGTCTTGCTTGCGTAATTCATATAGCTTCCTGAGTAAGTATCTAGTCTTGTTATAGACAGCAATGGCATCCTTTAACCCAGTGTCCGTTATTTTTGTGCCGAAGAATTCCTCTACCGTTCTTTTTAAAAGGATCAACTCCTTGGTAAAAAAATCGAGGGTAGACTCACTCTGTTTGCAGGGAACCCCAATTATATGTTTAAAAGGGGTAGGCAAAAAGGCGCTCCAGACATCATAGAGCCGCCTCATGTGGTCACAGGCATTGATCCCCACATATCCATCCAAAAAACCGTAATTATGTCTAAATGCCTCTTCTAAACAGTTCCGGACAAAGGAGCAGATATTAGAATACATATAGGCATCTGCAATAGGTGTTTCTTCTGCCCGGCCCAGGATTCTGATAGGCAATAGACCTGCCGCATATAATATCTCTTCTGGTACGTAAGTACAAGTCCAGCCTACTATCTTCTGCCCCTCTTCTTTCCTCTTCCTTAACAATTCATATCTATTGTTAAATAGCTTTCTAAATTCTTCTTGCATGATAAAATCCTCCGTTACTTTACTAAGCTTGAAGCACTACGCTAAAAAGGTCCTTTGCCAGAGCCATCTCTACACGATTCCACAAAGAACAAGGCAATACTCCGTATTATAATTAATATCCACCCCTTTTCAAGCGAAAAATTTCCTGTTTCCTGAACAGTACCTAAAAATTTCTACAACCAGGTAGGTAAGCGTTCAGCCGTCAGCTATCAGTGGTCAGCAAAACAAACCAACCAACGGGTTATGAACAAGTCCCGGTCTTAGGAGCGGAAGGCTGGTTTTAGTATCTCCTTGTTTTTACTGAAAGCTGACGGCTGATAGCTGAACGCTTACCCAGGTAGTATCCTTTTCAAAATTTCACCGCTTTCCTATCTTCTAAAACCATCCACCATACAACAATTTTCAGAAGCAACTCCAGCCAATTTTCCTTGGCATGGAGTAGGGATGAGGAATAAAGTAATGTCGTTATCTTTCTGGTTAGTCAATATCAAATATTACTGGAGTTTCCCCAAAATTTTATCCTTACTTTAGATAATTGTAGGTTCAGAGAGGTT
>MHDQ01000301.1 GCA_001803565.1 Nitrospinae bacterium RIFCSPLOWO2_12_FULL_45_22
CTCACTATCACATAGGAATAAAAAGACCAGGAAACCTGTTCCTGGTCTGACCGGGAAGGGATAGGGCTGCCGTTAGGATGCGAATGATAAAAGCCCAGTACATCCTTTTCTTCTTCAGCCACCTGCTGGAATATCTTCATTAACTCTTTAGGTTCAATCTGGAACCAGTCCTTTCTTTGGCCTGCTACAACATTAATAGTTTGATACACCTCAGAGACTATCTTTTTGCCCTCCCTTACCCTTCCTACCAGGACACCACAACACTCATAGGGGAATAGCTCCTGGGCATGTTTCATCAATACCGGGAAAAATTCCTTTTTCAATCCTAACATTTTCTCCCCTTAGATGACGACTATAGAAAAATTACTTCCCAAATCATTGTATGAGTAACATCCGGCTGGGAACCGCTCCTACGGATTATTGTATCATATCTCCGTGGTGAACGCTTATATGGAGGCATTCGCAAAATAACGATTTCCTGGATGGGTATTTAACCCTTTGTGCTCAGAAGAAGTCTTTCAGGGGGTAGCTGGGAATGGATAATCTTCATAAGCTGGCCAAAAAGAATAAATAATAATCCGGTGAGTATTCCACCAACTGTAAAGCCAGCCAGCCTTAGCCTAGCCCCGTCCTCTAAACGCTTTCCTTCTTTGTTTACTTATCCGGACAAATAAAGTGCTTAATAGTTCTGGTAATAAGAATAAAGAATGGTTTTTCTGGATATGGATATTCCTGAAATGGCTGTGGGTAATTTTGTAACTAAAAGAATAAATATGGGGCAGGATAAGATTATTCCGGGAGAGCATAGGCTATTTCTCCCTTATACAAAAGCCTTTATCCCGGAGAATCAAAGAGGCTCAAACCGTGCTTAAAGACTTGACTAAGGTCTACCCGAGACAAATTAGAATTATGTAGCCATTTTACCAGGGGGGGGATGTCAAGCAAATTTTTTACTCTCTTTAAAGAAACTCCTTATTTATCCTTTATTTGATCTTATGAGAAACTCTCCGGTTATAGTGATAATTTCTATGTCAGAATGGAGCCAAGCGGTCTCTGGCCGGCTTTGCTTAAAATATTCTTTTTAGCCTTACCTAGGTAATAGGGTGAATTTCTGGAGCAAACTTAACTCATTGGGCAATCTATTGTACCTAATACGGATTATTTGTCAATAAAATTGGTCCTATTGGTGCATTCAAAATTCCTCCTCTAGGAGTAATGGTAAGTGAAGGAGAGGAATGATGAATAAGAAAGAGCTATTAGGGGCCAGGATTAAAGAGCTGAGAAAAATTAAAGGATTATCGCAAGAAGGTCTAGCGGAGAAGGTTGATATAAGCCCTAACTATTTGGGCCGGATAGAGCGGGGTAAAGAGAACCCTACTTTGGATATGCTGTTGAGGCTGGCGGAGGCACTAGGGGTGGAGCTATGGGAGATATGTGACTTTGGCCATCAAATGACCATTAAGGATATAAAGGAAACATTGCATAGACTAGTCAAAGAAGCAGATGAGGAAAGGTTGAGGTTACTCATAAAGATTGTTATGGCAGTGGTTAGGTAACTCAGAGAAAGGGCTTTAAATTTTGACAAATCTTGTTTAGATATGATAAAGTCATTACAGGTAACATTTTCTAAGTCTTTAAAAAGGAGACCTCTGTCATGGAACTCACGAAAAAACAGGCGGAGAAATTAGAAGATATGGACATTGTCACAGCGGCCCAGGAGGCTAGAGAAGAAGCCAGTCGGTTATTGAATGACCAGGGGTTTGCTATACTCTCTCTTGCTGTGGCTAACTTCATAGCAGAGATTGTTGAACATCCAGCTAAACTTGTTAAGGAATTTGCCCATTGAAGGTGTACCTCGACACCTCTGTTATTACCATCTATCTTTTTGGCCCATATTCTAAAAGGGAAAATAGGAGGCTCCCTTCCGTCAATGAACTCTTTAAACGTATCAACGAAAAACATCTTCATGCTTTGATATCTCTTTATACCCTCCAAGAAATTTATATCTTTTGTAAAATACATTTCGCTACTGATGAAGTAGGGCATATTGCCAAAAAGGCACTTGCCTTTCTGTTTCAAAACGACTTTGAACTTATTGGCTTATTGAGCAGGGAAGATCATCTTATTTATAATAGGCAGTTTAATCTCGATGACCCTTCTGACCAACCCCATGCCATAAGTGCCTATCCTAGTAAATGCGATGCCATTATTACCTACGATACACATTTTCAAAAGATAAAGGACAAAATTCCTGCCTATACCCCTGAGGAAGCAATCACAAAGTAGAGTGGGTTACGTCTGACCTGTCTGTAGAACAAGTAACATTTCCCATATTCTCGCTATCTCTGATAGAATAGTGAGTTGACAAAAGATAGGTGATATGTTAGAGAAGTGCCGAAGTTTGTGATTTTCAATGATATATCAGAGGAGAGGCAATATAGAATGAGGGAGGTAAGATAATGGGAAAGGTCAAAAACTTATTCGGTACGGTGTGTGAAAATTGTCCTTTGTGTAAATATGCCCGGAATAACCCCGATACCCCTATAGGCAAGATTATGGAATGGCACGGCAAATGGTGCCCGGCCTGGCAGGCATATTTAGAGACAAAGGAGCAAGAAGAGAGGTAAGTGACTGTACCAACTAATTAAGTCGGGTATAGTTGCAAGATTCGACAACGTAGGAGGGGCAAAACAATGAATCCGCATACTATTAGGCCATTGACGGTATTAGAAGGGGTAGAGTTTGAGAAGTCCTTCATGACCTATTTGACTAATATCGGGGAAAAGGCATTGCTGGAAGGCTATATCTGGTATATCCAGGGCCCTAAAGAAAATATCATTGTAGATACTGGTGTGAAGCCAGAATCTTTTACCTTATTAAGGGCATTATTCAAGGACAGTGGTGCCCATCAACCCAGGTTTTATACGCCCGAAGAAGCCCTGGGCCGCATAGGACTGAGTCCCCAAGATATTGATCTGGTCATCGTTACGCATCTCCATTTTGACCATATCGAGCAGGGAGAAAAATATAACCGGGCTAAATTTATTATCCAGCGAGATGAATTGGACTATGCCCTCAACCCACATCCTTCCCAGGCCCTCTTTTTACAAAAGGCAACCTTTGAGCATCTGAATTTTGAAGTTATTGAGGGAGATTGCGAGATCGTTCCCGGGGTAAAGGTGCTTCTTACCCCTGGTCATACCCATGGAGGGCAATCCGTTGCTGTAAAAACTGATAAAGGAACCACAGTAATTGCTGGTCTGTGTACTATTAATGAAAACTTCTATCCCCCAGACCACCTGAAGGATATTATGCCCGTGATAACGCCCGCTATCCATAAAGACCCGTGCCAGGCCTATGATAGCTTGCTGCGGATAAAGGAGATCGCCGACACTATATATCCCTTGCAGCAATCCGGCCTATCCCGCTTATGATTAGACAAATGAAGCTGCAGAGCTAAAATAGTTAACTCATGGCAGGCCATTCCGCCGAATTATTCTCTGAAGAGGATCTCTAAAAAGGCCTCTAGCCGGGTCTTTATCTGCCCCTCGGCAAAGTCATCAGGATCGGCACTATTTGATTCAAAGATCAATACCGGCAATTGGCATTCTTCCTGGAGCCATTGCATAATATCCAATCGGCCATTGGATAGTCCTTTACAGCCCCGATTAGAATGGCATATGACCCCATCTATCTTATATTCCTTAATCATCGTCTTAAAAATGCGCTGATGAACCTGATAGGTTAAGGCAGAGGCCCTATCCACCATATATTCCGTCATGGTCCTTAGCGCCTGGGGATAGGTGGACGGCTCTACTAAAGGCTTCTTTTCGGCCCCTGCTTTTTCGCCGTCTATCCCCATGGTTTTATAAGCCGTGCCCCACATGCTGGTATAAGGAGAGGCCACAAATATGGCTCCCAGTTTCTCCAATTGATTGAACATAGAGAGGTTATACCACATAGGTATATTATCCCATAGTAATCGTTTCTTCTCTGGGATAATCGCTCCTATCCCCTCTTCTACCCGTTCTCTTACCTCATCTCTTAACTTTTCATAAAAGGTTACCGCTTCGGGGGCCCCTCTCAATAGAAAAGATGGGGTCATCAGGGTGAGGAGGCTTTTAAAGTCCAGAGGGCTAGGCACGGTTTTGCAATACTCCAGGATATCATCCCAGAGGGCCAATGCGCGCTGGGTATTGATAACTGATTCTATAAACCGCTCTTCATCTAGTTTCCTTCCCGTATTCTCTTCTAAGAAGGCGATTAGTCGTTTCACCATGGCCATGTAGTACTCTATATGATAATCCTCTACTATACCGCGGGGTATCAGGGGTGTCTCCATTATAAATAGGGGACATCCTACTAAGCGGGCGGCATTCTCCCACCATTTGAAATGTGTACTACAACCGCAACGGTTCTCTATAATAAAATCTGGCCGGGGAAATTCCCCCAAGTGGCTTTTATTAGTTAAAACGGACCCGATAAAATTACGGCTATAGGCACATAGGTCCCGTGCATAGCCTGCCTGCTCAGTAGCCTTTAATAGCTGTCGTGCCAGGGCGGCATCAAAAGCGACAGTAGCACCGTACGGCTCACCATAAACCGCTACAATATCGAAGGCACGGATCAATTCTGGTGGCATACTTGCCCCCATCCATCCTAGCTTTTTACCCTCTTTTTTTGCCTGTAGGATATTGCTATAAAAATTTATGGTCAAGGCTTTACATTCATTCCAACTTTTTAACGGTAATTTATTTTGAGCCATTTTCCTATTCTCCTATCCTTTCAATCAAGGCCTCAGCCTGGGTTCTAATCTCCTCTTCGGAGAAGTTAGGGTCGATCTCCAGCACCATGGATATCAATCCCTTTTCTTTAAATAATTTGTTCAGATAGGGATACTCCCACTCATGGGGATCACAGAACTTTTGGTGTAAAATTATTATACCCTGAACCCTTAAATGCTCGGCTAGTTCAAGAATATGATTATAACGGCGCTGGGGTGGGTGTTTCACCGGGCAGGGGACCTTATTGAGATAGCGTTGCGCAATAGATTCCATGGGGTCTTCTCCTCGGGGGGTATCTTCCCATATATAGCGGCTCCCATTACAGATGTCATCGGCAACAATTATTGCCCCTGCTTCTTCAATTAGCTGGTAAACACGGGGATTATCGACTTCGCTCCCAACTATCATCAATCTTATCTGACCATTAGGACTACGTGGGGCATAAGAGAGGTTCGATTCTTCCAATTCCTGTAATAATTGCCTGAGGAGGTTATTATGTTCTTCTTTAGGCATGACCATACCGGCCAGTAGTACAGTCAAAACCTGCCATCCCCAGATAGGTGAAGGGATTCTAGATCGTAGTTCATAAAGTCTCCTGAGAAGAGAACGATGGGTATCATAAATTTCAATGGCCTTCCACAATGCCTCGTCAGTGATAGTCACCTTTAAAGCTTTCTGGAGGGAGGCTTGAAACTTTCTTAGTTCCTGAGTATAAAACCTTTTTGCCTCGGGTAGGTCTATCCGGCTTGGCATATCGATAAGTTCGACATATAGATCAGGTTTATTTCTGGCCCAGATATTAAAAATACCACGCTGGTGATCACAGGCATAGGCATATACCAGGCCGTCTAGATAATCATACTCCCCTCTTAGGGCCTGATCAAGGCAACTCCGAGAAAAGGCACAATAAAATGACTGGAAATGGCCATCTGCTATTGAAGGAGGGGTCTGATCACTCATGATTCTAACAGGGATGGCTCTGGAGGCATAGATGATCTCCTCTGGGGTATAGTTACATATATACCCTATGATCTTTCGGCCCTCAGTCCGCCATTGCTGGGCTAACTGGTGTCTATTGTTCAATCTCTCATAAAAATTGTCTATCATAGCCTTCTTTCCCCTTTCGCAAATTTATCGTAAGTGTTCAGCCGTCAGCTATCAGCGGCCAGTAAGATAAGGGAAAACAGCAACGCACGCCGAAGCCGCAATTCTCAGTAATTCTCAGTAATTTGTAAAGCCTTGAGATTGCATCGTCACCAATGCTCCACATTTATTTATGGCTGAAATCTCCATTCATTACCCATTGCCACTACACTCCTGCTTACCCTCACACTCTATCCCGTATGCCGCCACAGGACAGCGATATTTGAGACTGTTCCTCTCTCTCAAACCCCTCGTAGGCCATCTCCTTCCTCTGGTCACTTACAGGACAGTGACAGTAGACACTACCTGCTCTTTTCCTGTTGGTTAAAATCTTTAAATACATTGATTATACAGGAAAAAAAGGGATATGCCCCTTTTTCTTTACTGGGGTGAATTTTTTGTTTCTGCCTCTCTCGTCCTCTATTCTCTCTTTTTTTTCAATACCCTCCTGGGGTAAAGATCTTTACCCACACCTCTTATCTCCTTTATGAGAGCGAGGTTCTGCTTTTCGCGAATGCCTCTATATGGCAAAAAACCGTATCTTAAATTCGAAGTAAATGCAAGGCAATTTTTATAAAAACTTTCCCAAGAGAATTACCTGGAAAGGGCCTAACAGAAACGGCCTTCAAAATTGACACAAAATTTGTTAGGTGATATATTATTAGTATTTTGCGTGTGACATATCCCTTCTGAATATTTAGACCTTCCAGCATCAGGGAGAGGGTAAAAAATTCTCAGTGCTAATAGCCTGGAGACCAATGGGGTAATGTCCTGAATTCTCAACTTACTATAGGGGGAATAGATGAAATTCTGGCGGACACCATTAGATGCAGATAAAATTAAGGTTCCTCATGGAGAAACTTATGTTATCAAGGAACGGTGTAAGGGGTGCGGATTTTGTGTAGAATTTTGTCCTAAAAGAGCCTTAAGGCTCTCGGATGAATTCAACATCAAGGGATATCACCCGCCGGAAATGATCGGTAAGGATGAATGTGTCAACTGCGGCCTATGTGAGATGATATGCCCTGAATTTGCTATATACTGCCTGGAAGAAGAGGAGGTGCAAGTTGAAGGCTGATCCGAAAGGGGTATTAACCGGAGAGCATTATCTGGATGGTGATTTTGCCTGTGCTGAAGGGGCATTAGCGGCTGGCTGCCGCTTTTTTGCTGGCTATCCTATCACTCCCTCAACCGAGGTTGCTGAACGGTTTTCCGAGAGGATACCCGAGGTAGGCGGTATCTTCATCCAGATGGAAGATGAGATGGCCTCTATGAATGCTATCCTGGGCGCTTCCTGGGGTGGGGTCAAAACGATGACTTCTACTTCGGGCCCTGGCTTTAGCTTAATGATGGAGAATATAGGATTGGGAGCCATGATGGAGGTTCCCTGCGTAGTGGTTAATGTCCAGCGGGGAGGCCCATCTACGGGCCTGCCCACCATGGTAGGCCAGGCAGATATGATGCAAGCCCGCTGGGGTTCTCACGGTGATTATGAAATTATTGCCTTATCCCCTAACTCTCCTCAAGAATGTTTCTACGTTGCTATCGAGGCCTTTAATCTAGCGGAAAAATACCGTGTGCCAGTCTTTATTATGATGGATGAATGCGTGGGCCATATGACCGAGAAGGTGATAATCCCACCCGCGGAAGAAATTGAACTTTATCCTAGAAGGCTTACAAACAGTCCTCCCGCAGAATATTTGCCCTACATGCCGGAAGACGACCTGGTCCCCTCCATGATAATAGCCGGTCAGGGATATAAGATCCATACCACTGGCCTTACGCATGATGAGAGAGGTTACCCGGTAATGACGGCCGAGGCCCAGGAGAAACTGGTGCACCGCCTGATAAATAAGATAAGGTTGAATGCTGACCATATTATTCATATAGAAGAAGAAGATACCGAGGGGGCTGAGGTAGTGGTGGTCTCTTATGGTATCAGCAGCCGGGTGGCCCTGGCGGCCATAGATGAAGCACGGGCTGCGGGGATTAGGGTAGGCCGGTTGAGACTTATAACGGTCTGGCCTTTCCCAGAAAAGAGGATCAGGGAATTAGCCCCAAAGGTAAAGGCTTTTGTGGTTCCCGAGATAAATTATGGCCAGATGGTATTGGAAGTAGAGAGGTGTGCTGCTGGCCAGGCTAAGACAATCTTGGTGTCCCATGGCGGAGGAGACGTGCATAATCCCCAGGATATCCTGGAAGCTATAAAGGAGTCAATAAAATGATAACCAAGGAACACCCTATGACACCATTGCTTAGGATGGATAGAATCCCGCACATCTGGTGTCCTACCTGTGGAATAGGTACTGCCGTGAGTTGCTTTGCGGCAGCTTTAAAGCAGAACGAAATCCCATTAGAGAAGGTAGCTATTGTCTCCGGTATCGGCTGCACGGGCCGGGTAGCCGGGTATATGAAGGTTGATTCTTTCCATACCACCCACGGCCGGGCAATACCTTTTGCCACCGGATTAAAATTGGCCCGGCCAGAGATGAAAATCGTGGTATTTAGCGGGGATGGTGACCTTTTTGCTATCGGAGGGAACCACTTTATCCATGCTGCCCGCCGGAATATGGATTTAACAGTCATATGCGTGAATAATTTCATTTACGGTATGACTGGTGGCCAGCTTGCCCCTACTACACCCCTTTCGGCCAAGAGTACTACCTCACCCTATGGGAATTATGAGCACCCTTTTAACCTCCCCCATCTTGCTGCCTCCTGTGGCGCGACTTATGTAGCCCGCTGGACCGCCCTGCATATCCGCCGCTTAACCAATTCTATGTCTGAAGCCCTGAATAAAAAGGGGTTCTCTTTTATAGAAGTGATAGCCCCTTGTTCTACCGTTTATGCCAGGAGAAACCGCCTGGGTAGCGGGCTTGACCTGATGAAATTCTATCATGATAATTGCGAGATCAAGAATGGGGCCAACCCTGAAGAAGCAGATATTGGGTTTCAATCAAAGATCATAGTAGGGAAATTTGTGGATAAAGAGAAACCTAGTTTCATAGATAATATGCATGTTGGGTTGAAGAGGGCGCTAGGAGACAAATACATTCCGTATGGAGGAGACGATGGAGCAAAGTAGGACAGAGATCAAGATAACAGGTTTTGGTGGGCAAGGAGTTATTCTGGCGGCATATATTATCGGTAAGGCGGCGGCCCTTTTTGATAAAAAAGAGGCTACCCTTACCCAGAGCTTCGGGCCCGAGGCCCGTGGTGGGGCCTGCAGTGCCCAAATGGTTATCTCTAACTCCAAGGTGCTCTACCCTTATGTCAAACGCCCACAAATCCTGGTATGCCTATCGCAAGAGGCCTATAATAAGTTTGAACCTGAATTAATCTCTGGTGGTTTATTAATAATAGAGAAGGACCTGGTAAAGCCTAAGCCCGCCGAGAACGGCATCCAGCTATTGGCTATTCCTGCAACCAGGATTGCTGAAGAATTAGGCCGGCGGATGGTACTGAATATTGTGACAGTGGGGTTTTTTACTGCGGTTGCTGATGTAGTGGGTGAAGAAGCAGTTCGGGGAGCGATAAAGGATTCTGTACCTAAAGGCACAGAAGATTTGAACCTCAAGGCCTTTGAGCGTGGGTTCCAGTACGGCAAGAATCTTCGGGAACACGGCGAATAATAGGATCGTTATCTAGCTCCTCTGATTCTTGATCCTTCAAACAAGTATCCGTATAACCCAATCCCAAAATTATAATTTGTAAGAAATGCTTTTAATTTCTTGCCACAGAGTACACAGAGACCACAGGGTACGTAACTCAAGGCTTTTAGCCTTGATCAACCCTAAAGGGTTGAGTTACATGTTTTTTAATCCTCAGTGTCCTCTGTACCCTCCGTGGCTTTATATATTTCTATGGAGGAAATGGAGATAAATCATGACAGGCAGTGTATTGGTAATTGGTGGAGGCATTGCGGGCTTAGAGGCAGCCCTTGACCTGGCAGATTC
Source organism: Nitrospinae bacterium RIFCSPLOWO2_12_FULL_45_22 (assembly GCA_001803565.1). Classification (GTDB taxonomy): domain Bacteria; phylum 2-12-FULL-45-22; class 2-12-FULL-45-22; order 2-12-FULL-45-22; family 2-12-FULL-45-22; genus 2-12-FULL-45-22. The sequence continues at coordinate 9,884 of MHDQ01000301.1, forward strand.
AGGAATAGAAGTAGATCTGGTAGAAAAATCCCCGACCCTGGGGGGGCATATGGCCCAATGGGATAAGACCTTAGTAGGACAGTTTCCTGCCCTATGGGCTTTAACACCTAAACTGCTGGCGGCTGCCAGGAATCCCCGTATCCATATCTTGACCAATTCAGAAATTACCCAGGTCTCGGGAGAAAAAGGGGCCTTTAAAGTTACGGTCACTCGACATCCTCGCTTTGTGGATGAAGATAAATGCCGGGGCTGCGGTATTTGTGAGAAGCAATGTCCGGTAATAACGGATAATGGCCTCAATACCTTCCAGGAGCGGAAGGCCATATATCTCCCCTACCCTAAAGCAGTCCCTTTTACTTATGCGATTGATAAACGCGGTATTTCTCCCTGTAAAAATGCCTGCCCGGTAGAAACACCTGCTCAAGGTTATATAGCCTTGATCGCCCAGGGTAGGTTAGAAGAGGCCCTAGAACTAATTAGAGAGACCAATCCTTTTCCCGGTGTATGTGGCCGGGTCTGTACCCACCCCTGTGAGAGTAAATGCAAAAGGGGGGAGATTGATAAGCCAGTAGCCATCTGTAGCCTAAAGAGAGTGGTGGCTGATTATGAAAGACAAAAGGAACTGAAAGATGGGAAAATACCCCAGGCTTTCCCACAACCCAACGGAGAAAAGGTTGCTATTATCGGCTCAGGCCCAGCCGGCTTAACCGCGGCCGATGATTTAGCCAAATGGGGCTACCAGGTCACGGTCTTTGAGGAAGCACCGGTAGCAGGCGGGATGCTTGCCCTCGGCATACCGGAGTTCCGGCTACCGCGAGAGATACTGAATTATGAGATAGACCTGATTAAGGCCCGGGGTGTAGAAATCAAGACCAACACGGCTATTGGTAAAGACCTCCAACTCCAGGACCTCAAAGGCCAGGGCTATAAAGCTATATTTATGGCCATTGGTGCCCATAAAGGACTAAAGCTAGGGATACCGGGGGAGGATGAATATGAAGGATTCCTCGATTGTATAACCTTTTTGCGGGCAGCAAACTTGGGCAAGAAAGAGAAGCCCGGGGATAAAGTCATAGTTATTGGTGGTGGTAATGCTGCGATAGATGCCTCCAGAACCGCCCTTCGCCTGGGCGCTAAAGCGGTGAATATAGTCTATCGGCGCTCCAGACAGGAGATGCCTGCCAATGAGGCCGAGATCGAGGAGGCGGAGTTTGAAGGGGTAAAAATTCATTACCTGGCGGCCCCTACCAAAATCTTAGGCAAGAATGGCCGGGTTACCGGCATGGAATCTATACAGACCCGTTTAGGAGAACCGGATAGCAGCGGCCGCCGCAGACCGGTCCCGATTGAAGGCTCAGAATTTATTATTGATGCCGATGTTATCATCCCCGCTATAAGCCAGGAGCCAGATATCTCCTTCCTGCCTGAAGGGCATGGCCTGACCATCAGCAAATGGAACTCCTTTGTAGTAGACCCTGTTACCCTGGCCACTAATCAAGAAGGAAGCTTCGCCGGGGGTGATGCAGTAACCGGGCCGACTACGGTTATCGAGGCTATTGCTGCCGGCCACCGGGCCGCTATCTCCATTGACCGATATTTCAAGGGAGAAGACCTTAAAGAAGGGAGAGAAGGGGCGAGATTAAGTCCAGTAGAAACCATTGATTGGAAAATAAGCGACGAGATTAAAAGGCGGCTCCGGCAAGAGATGCCTAAAATATCCTTAGAGGATAGGGCCCTGAGCTTTGACGAAGTAGAGTTGGGCTTTGCTAGAGAAACGGCTATAGAAGAGGCTAAACGTTGCCTTAACTGCGGTATCTGTAGCGAATGCCTCGCCTGTCAAAAAGCCTGTATTGACCTAAAGGCCATCCAACATGACCAAAAGCGCCAGGATAGCCAGCTTAATATCGGTGCCATAGTAGTAGCTACTGGCTTCGTACATCAGCCGGATCATGGTACCCTTTTTGAAAAACAGTATAACAATATCATAAGCCAAATAGACTTAGAAAGGATGACCTCTTCCCTGGGCCAGTTGAAGAGGCCATCGGACGGCAAGCCCCCCCAGAGGGTGGTCTTCCTCCCAGCCCTGGGTAATAATGGGATGGGTGACCCCTCGGCTAAGATTAATTACCTGGCTGCACTAAAGAACGCTATTACTATCAAAGAGCAAAATCCTGCTATCAGCGAAATACTTGTCCTTTGTCCGGATAAAGATAGCAAAAATAAGGGCTACGAAACCCTTATCAATCGGGCAAATAGCTACCCAGAGATCAAATTAGTAGATATAAAACCCTTATCAGAAAAGGACTTACAAGAAACACCCACCG
>MHDQ01000302.1 GCA_001803565.1 Nitrospinae bacterium RIFCSPLOWO2_12_FULL_45_22
AGAAGGAAGATATATTTATTGCGTAATAGGGACGGATCAAGAGAGAAACTTTGGCCTTATGGGTATTGGCGGTCGGGGGGACGAGGTATATACCCTTTGTTATCAAGGTCAGGCCGCGGTCATCAGTAATTCTCCTGTCACGCAATATCCTATCTCCCGGGAGAATATCCTGGCCCATCAAAGGGTCATGGAAAGGGTAATGGGGGATTATACTGTTTTGCCGGTGAGGTTTGGGACCATTGCAGAGAGTAAAGACGGGGTTTCTGCCGAGCAGAGGATCAAAGAGAAGGTTTTACGGGGAAGATATAAGGAATTAGAGGGTCTACTCCAGACAATGGAGAACAAGGTAGAGCTTGGCGTAAAGGCCTTATGGGCTGATATGAGTTTGATCTTTGGGGAAATCATTCAGGAAAACAAGGAGATTAGAATACTAAAGAAAAAGATAGAAGCCAGACCCCCTCTCCAGACCCGTGATGAGAGAATTGCCCTGGGAGAGATGGTGCAATCCAGATTGGAGGCAAAAAGGGAAAAGGAGGGGAAGGCTCTCTTAACTGCCCTAAAAAAGATAGCAGCCGATTACCGGACCAATAAGCCCCTTGGCGACCGGATGATAATGAATGCTGCCTTCTTAGTAAATACTGATGCCATGGAAGATTTCGATAATCAAGTAAATAAATTAGCGGCTGAAGGTCAGGAGAGAATAAAGCTTAAGTATGTCGGCCCGGTACCGCCCTGCAATTTTGTGGATTTAACCGTTACCTGGGAATAAAAGGAGGAGAAGATGGCAAACCAAGAAGATATGGGCTTAGGTTTCCTGGACATATTATTCCCCTTTTTCATTCCTCTAAAGGGGCTGATGTGGATTGGGGGAAAGGTTAAGGAAATGGTAGAAAGGGAAATGACTGATGAACCCAAAATTCACGAAGAGCTGCTAGAACTCCAGATGCGCCTTGAGATGGATGAGATAACGGAAGAGGAATATGAAAAAAGCGAGGGCAAACTAATGGAGAAATTAGAAGAGATCAGGAGATATAAAGAAAAGGAAGGGGGGTGAGAAGATGGAGGCAAAGATTAGACCAGCATCAAGAACAGGACCCTTTAAATGCCTCAGATGCGGGAGTATAACCGCGAGTGGGTTAAAGTATTGCACCCAATGCGGCGAGAAGCTTACTATAGAATGTCCTGGCTGTAACACTACCTGGCGTTTTTATTCCTATTATCCTTACTGCCCAGAGTGTGGGACAAAGACCAGCCAGAGATACGCTGAGGCTGCTCGCTAGCACGAGAAATAAATAAAAAATAAAAAAATGTGGACACGAATTTTATTCGTACTATCGAGGGAGCGGATAAATCCGTGCCCTCAATATTCTCATAAGCATAAGGGAAAATAACAAGGAGGAAAGAAGATGGTTTTATCTTTAGATCAATTAATTCTACGGGCCCGGGAACAACTCAACAAAATCACCGGCTTAAAATTGTCCACTACCCTGGGAGTCACCAGGCATAATGGTACCTGGGTTGTCTCTGTGGAGTTGGTGGAAAAACATTCCATCCCTGATGGAATGGATATCCTGGCAACTTATGAGGTCAATATGGATGAAGAGGGTACCCTTGTCGATTTTAAGCGTAAAAGGCTCCGGAAACGGATAGATACCGAGGACGCAGAGGCATAGCTGAATGTTTGCGCTCATAGAGAATAGTTATCTGCGTGAATCTGCGTCCTAAATATAATTTAAGAGATAAAGGAACGAGACTAATGCCACATCAAGGGCCAGGCTTTTTAGAAAACCAGGAGCTGCAATTGATACTCTTCGGGGGGAAAGGCGGGAGTGGCAAGACCACCTTTGCGGCAGCCACTGCAATATATCGAGCCCAATCCAGCAAAAATAAAAAAATACTGGCCGTATCTACTGACCCGGCCCATTCCCTGGGGGATAGTTTCGGGGTCTTCATTGGGGACGAGCTTATACCCGTCAACGGTATAGAAAATCTGTGGGGGCTAGAGATAAATGCCCCGAAATTGCTGGAAGATTTCAAACAGAGACACGAGAAGGCAATCAAGAAACTGGCTGATCGTGGCACTTACTTTGACCAACAGGATATAGCCGATTTCTTCTCCCTCTCATTACCCGGACTGGATGAAGTTATGGCCATCATAGAGATTGCCAATATCCTTAAGAATGGACAGTATGATCTGATTATACTGGATACGGCTCCTACCGGGCATACCATTAATCTATTGGCCCTGCCCGAACAGATGGAAAAGTGGATCAAGGTCTTCGATCTGATGCAGGAAAAGCACCGCTATATGGGGACGCATTTCACCGGTAGGAGGTATGTCAAAGATGATGCCGATGAGTTTATTGAGATGATGACCAGGGATATCGGCAGGGTGAAAAACCTTCTTATGGATAAAAAAATAACGGAGTTTGTCCCGGTTACTATTCCAGAACCAATGAGTATATATGAGACCGAACGGCTTTTGGCGGTTTTGAAAGATTATAAGATTTCTGTTAAAAGTATTATTGCTAACCGAGTTATTATTGATGAGGGGGTAGATTGTCCTTCCTGTCTGTCCAGAATAAGAGAAAAGGAGAAGTATATAAGAGAGATGGAGAGAAGTTCGCTCTTTATAATCTCCTTAAAATGCCTTTATTCCCTGCCGAAGTTAGGGGGATAGGGACCCTAAAGAAATTTATTGAGATATTGCAAGGAAATGGGGAAACATTCATGAGCCCTCGGCTCACAAAGGATGATGAAAATATGTGGGATAGGAATGTACCGCATATCGATAGGCGGGGTTTTCTAACCCCGCAAAAACCATTTTCAGGAAAAGCCCCCTTAAATCGTGAATTCATCCTTTTTGGGGGCAAAGGCGGGGTAGGCAAGACTTCCCTGGCTGCCGCTACGGCCTTATGGCTAGCCAGAGAGGAGCGTAGCAAAAAAGTCCTGGCCTTCTCTACCGACCCGCCCATAGGGGATAAGATTACCCCTATAGAAGAGGTAGACAATCTTTATGCCCTGGAGATAAATGCCGCTAAATTACTGGAGGATTTTAAAGAGGAATACAGAGATGATATAAATGAAATGTTTGATAGGTTCTTGGCCGGAGGAATAGATGTCAAGTTTGATCGGGAGGTAATGACTGAGCTTATTTCCCTTGCGCCTCCTGGGTTAGATGAGATCATGGCCCTGGATAAGATTATAGATCTCAGAGATGCCCGGGAATTTGATCTGTTTATCCTGGACTCGGCTGCTACTGGACATCTACTCCGCTTCCTGGAACTGCCTGATCTGATCCGGGATTGGTTAAAAACCCTCTTCAAGATAATATTGAAATACAAGGGGATGGTACGCCTAACCAAGGTGGCTGAAAATTTGCTAAAACAGTCCAAAAATACAAGAAAGATACAGGAAGCGCTTACAGACCCCCTCAGGAGTGAGTTTGTGGCAATAACCATCCCTGAGGCCATGGGTGTGTTGGAGATGGAAAGACTTCTATCAGGCCTTAGTAGACTGAAGATACCCTGCCACCATATCATTATCAATATGGTCATTCCCCCAACGGATTGTAGTTTTTGCTCCTTCAAACGGAATGAACAACAAAAGTATGTTAAGGCAATAAGAGATAACTTTGCCCGGTATCTGGTTTCCGAAATTCCCTTATTCCCCCATGAAATAAAGGAGAGAGAAAGATTGAACGATCTTGCCGCGATGATGTATGATCCGGTCGAGGAGGTAATAAAAAGCGCCTGAAGATAGAGATGTTTATCTATTCAGTGAAATGACTATTCCGATGAGGTAAGCAAAGATGGTCCTAGAAGCCAGCAGAAACTCCAGCAGTACCTTAGTAGATGTAATAGATAGGATACTGGATAAGGGATTGGTGATCAATGCCGATATAACTGTTTCCCTGGCTGGAGTAGAGTTGCTGGGTATCAAGATAAGGGCGGCTCTGGCTTCTTTCGAGACCGCAGCTAGATATGGCTTAGAGTTTCCCTCGGGGACTAATTATGAAACCTCAGCCTGGCAAGAAGCCCGGATAGGTAAAGAGAATTGTCCGCAGTGTGATAAGAGGACGCCGGTAGAGGAGCTTATTAGCACCGGCTGCCCCTGGTGTGGATGGATAAGTGCCAAGGCCAAGACCCTGGCCCAAAAAGCCGCCCCATCAATGATGTGAGGCAACTTAATTACTGGTCTGAGAGGTAAAGAAGGTGTCGAAATGGTTTTAGAATTCTTTTCCATCCCAGGAGCCCTTTTAAATGAAATTGATAAATATGCCTGTCAGCAGAGGGAAAGAGAGGCCAGAAATACCTACTGGATAAGGTGTCCCAATTGCGGAAAGCAGGTAGTAAAAAGGGAATTGATCAAGAAGGGGTGTTATGTATGCAACTGGCAGGGGACTGAAGATAAAATTAAACCGGCCAATCAAGAAACCAGGGATAGGCCAAATCCTTATAAGACAAATTGTCCCCGCTGCGGAGCCCGGGTGATAACCGACCAACTACAAGAAAATGGGTGTTATCTCTGTGGATGGAAAGCTCCAAAGGATTAGAAGGATAAATCCAAAGTTCAAAATCCAGATGCCAAAATATTTGAGCTTTGACATTTGGGCTTTTATTTTTAAGGATTAGAAGGATGGATGAGATGGATAGAGAAGAAGGAGAAAAAGAGATAAAAAAATCTGAAGAAGACGAGGATCGGGAGCCTGAAGGGATAGCCGGTAATGTGCTTAAGGGATTAGGTGATATTATTCCTGGGCTGGGTGGCTTGATCAAGGGCTTGAAGAAATCGGCGGCCTTCCAGGATAGGTTGAAAGTGATAGATGCGGAGGTTGAGGCCAGGTTAAAGGGGAAAGGATTGACTGAAAAGGAAGGAGAAATCTACCGATCAAGACCGACGGTTGCAACCCCTAAGGAGGTTCCAGTAGAGCTCTTTGATGAAGGAGATTATTGGAGGGTAATCGCGGAATTGCCCGGGATAGAAGAAAAGGATATTAAGGTTGATCTGGAGGGTGCCAGGGTATTCATATCTGTCAATAGCTCCCAGCGTAAATATCACCGGGAAATCAACCTGGCTTGTACCCCTAAAGGCGATCTCAAAAAAGTTTATAAAAATGGGATACTAGAGATCACTATAGAAAAATAACGAAGATTATGCCTATTGATATTGATCAGGATAATTTGCGACATGGGGTCTTAGGTCTAGTTCTAGCCCTGGTGGAGATAATCAGAGATGCGTTGAGGCTCCAGGCCTTCAGACGCATGGAGGGAGGCAGCTTGACCGAGAAAGAGATTGAACGATTAGGAGAGGCCTTGTTGGACCTGGATACCGCCATTGACCAGATCAAAGAAGAGCAAGGGATTACTGAGGCGGTTCAGGGTGTGAGAGATGGCCTGGACAGCATTGTAGATGAAGTTATAGACCAGTTTGTTAACCCAGAACGGTGGGAAGAAAAAGCCAGAGAAAAGCGGGCTTGATGATAAATCCAAAGTTCAAAATCCAAATGCCAAAATATTTGAGCTTTGACATGTGGGGTTTTTATTTTTAAAGAAGGGATATTCAGAATGGAGAGGGAAGTATCGCCGCTAAAGGTGTTAATAGAGAGAATAATCAAAGATGAGATAGAGGATATGGCTGGGGAGATCAAGTCCCTGGTAAAGCAAACTGTCAAGAGCAGTTTTGTCTCAAAAATTAGAGAATCAGTGAGAAATGCTATATCAGAGACAATAGAAGAAATATTGCCAGAGACTGGGAAGCCCGGAATTATAACTTGCAGCAATGAAACTCAGTGGGATAAAGATTTTCCCCATCCATCCTATGAATTGGTACCCGGCGATAGGCAGGGTTTTCTAACCCCGCAAAAAGAATTTGTAACCGTTCACCCACACATTGCCCACGATGTCATTCTGAGCGAAAGCGAAGAATCTCTTTCGCCGGAGACCCTTCGCCCCGCTCAGGGTGACAGTCCCAGTGAACGGTTACAAGAATTTAATACCGGGGATGGCAATAATAGCGGGAGATATATCTATTGTATTGTGGAGAGTAATGATCGGTTAAGCCTTGGCCGGATCGGTATAGGAGGTAATGAGGTGTATACTATCCCCTATAAAGACCTGGCTGCCCTAGTCCACAATTGCTCCACCGAACCTTACGCTTCAGAAGATAGTGAAATAGTCAAGGGATGGGTAATGACGCATCAAGAAGTCTTGGAAAGGACAGCTCAGAGATTTAGTACCGTGATACCTTTAGGCTTTGACACTATTATCAAAGCTGTAAACGGTCAAACCCCTGAGCAAAACCTGATAGAGTGGCTAAAAGGAGATTATGAGAATCTCAAGGTAAAGGTAGCGAGGCTGAAAGGAAAGGAGGAGTATGGGGTACAGATCCTTTGGAACCCCAAAATTATCGGGCAAAAAATTGCCCAGATCACCCCTGAAATTAAGAAATTAGATGAGGATATAAAATCGAAGCCCAGAGGAATGGCCTATATGTATAAACAGAAGCTAGAAGATGCCTTAAAAACTGAGCTAGAAAAGGCGGCTGATCGTTATTTTAAGGAATTTTATGAACAGATTAAGCCCTGGGCAGATGATCTGCGGGTAGAAAAGACCAAGAAGGCCGAGGAGGGCAAGCATATGCTCATGAATCTCTCCTGCCTGGTGGATAAGGAAAAATATAAAAAGTTGGGTGAAGAACTGGAGAGGATTAACAATATGGATGGTTTTTTTGTACGCTTTACCGGCCCCTGGCCACCCTATAGCTTTGTCTAGAAATGGAACCAACCAGAAATACCCATGCAACTTTAGTAGATTTATTGGACCGCATCCTGGATAAGGGGCTGGTGATACATGCCGATATTATCGTATCAGTGGCAGGAATACCCTTAATCGGGGTTAATTTGCGGGCTGCCCTGGCAGGAATGGAAACGATGCTAAGATACGGTGTACTGCAGGCCTGGGATGAAGGCACCAGGGCCTGGGAACGGAGACAGAGAATGAAAGGAGAAATGGGAGTTTCTTCAGCAGTTTAGCCAAATTAGGCTCATAAAACCATAAAGAGAGGTTGTAGTGGCAGAGCTTGCTCTGCTTGGGTGCTTATCGGGATGTCGAGCAAGCTCGACCACTACAAAAGGAAACATGGGTAGAGTAGTAGGGATTGACTTAGGGACTACTAATTCAGTAGTAGCCATTATGGAGAGGGGAAAGCCTAAGGTTATACCTAATGCTGACGGTAACCCCTTGACTCCATCAGTGGTAGCCTTTACCCCGGATTGGAGACCTCTGGTAGGTCAGTTAGCTAAGAAACAGGCAACGGTAAATCCCGAAAAAGCCCTCTTTTCTATCAATAAAAGGATGGAGAGAAGTTCCTATGGGGAGAGGAATAATCCTGCTAGTTTTAACCAGATTATTACTTCTATCAAGAGACGGATGGGCTCTAACTATATAGTAAAGATTGATAACAGGGAATATACCCCCCAGGAGATCTCCAGCATGATCTTGCAAAAAATAAAGAGGGATGCAGAAGACTATCTGGGCGAAAAAATAGGGAAGGCCGTGATTACTGTGCCTGCTTATTTTAATGATAGCCAGCGCAAGGCTACTAAAGATGCTGCTACTATTGCTGATCTGGAAGTCATCAGGATTATTAATGAACCAACCGCAGCAGCCCTGGCTTATGGCTTAGACAAAGAAGATATTCATACCATTTTGGTTTGGGACCTTGGGGGTGGTACCTTTGATGTCTCTATTTTGGAATTAGGAGATGGCTTCTTTGAGGTTAAGGCAGTAAATGGCGATACCCACCTGGGTGGGGATGACTATGACCAGCGAATTGTTAATTATTTAGCCGATGTTTGTCAAAAAGAGCAAGATATTGACCTCCGGCAAGATAGGATTACCCTTCAGATACTGAAAGAAGTAGCCGAAAAGGCCAAGATTGAGCTCTCCTATGCCCTAACTACCAATATAAGTTTATCTTTGATTTACCAAGATGGTCTTAAGAACCCGGATATTATCCTGAGGAGGGAAGAGTTTAATGAGCTAACCGAGGATTTAAGAGAGCGAATGATACGACCAACGCAACAGGCCCTGGTTGATGCCAGGCTTTCTCCTGAGGATATTGATAGGGTGATCCTGGTAGGTGGGGCCACCAGGATGCCAGCGATACAGGAATTGGCTAAGACGCTCCTGGGCAAAGAGCCCTATAACCATATTGATCCAGACAAGATTGTAGCGCTGGGGGCCGCTATTCAGGCCGGTATTTTAACGGGGGAAGTTAGGAAAGTGACCTTGATAGATGTTAATCCTTTATCTTTAGGCATCGAGACTATGGGCGGAGTATTTACCAGGATCATTGAAAGAAATACACCTATTCCTACCTCTCAAAGCCGGGTCTTTACTACTGCTCGGGACAATCAAACAGAAGTAGATATCCATGTCTTCCAAGGAGAGCGGGCGATGGTCAGACATAATATGCCCCTGGACAGGTTCCGCCTTACCGGTATCGAACCTCAACCCCGAGGCGAAGCCCGCATCGAGGTAATTTTTGATATTGATGTCAATAGTATTGTCCAGGTGTCAGCTATAGACCTTCAGACGGATAACCAGCAAAAGATAGAGATTAACTCGTTTGGGAGCCTGCTGGAAGAAGGGATAGACCAGATGGTTGAAGAAGCCAGGATATATGCTGAGCAAGATAGGAGAGAGCGAGAAAAAATAGAGGCAAGTATCCGGGCTAATAGTATGATTTGTGCGGCTGAGCACATGATTAAAGAGGTGGAGGAAAAAATTAGTAACTCCCTCCGGGAAGGGGTAATCGAGATTGAACAAGCTATACTCCTGGTTAAAGAGGCCCTGGCCAGTAGTAATTACCAGGAAGTAAAATCCCGAACACAAGAATTAGAAAGGCTTATTCAGGCCAGGGAGAGAGAAAGGAGGAATAAAAAAAAGGAGATAAAGGAAGAGGAGGCGGTACTAACTTGATATACAGAGCGACATAATTATTTGCGCATACCAACATTGCCTGTCATTCCGGGCTTGACCCGGAATCCAGCATCTTTTCTGGATTCCGGCTTTCGCCGGAATGACGACTTATGCGTATTTAATTTGGACGCTGTGTATAGTATAGGAATTTTCATTTTAATAATGCGGTTTTTCACTCCTCGCAACGACAGTATGTATTGAAATGTTAATTTGGCAACGATGTACTAGAGACCCAGGAGGATAAGGCAATGGATTTTCTAGGAAGGAGCAAATGGGAGACGTTAGAGGAAAAAATAGTAGATATTGTTGATGGGAAGAGACGGGTGCTGGTCATTGCTGAGATGCCCGGTGTATCCGAGGAGGAGATCAATATAGATATTGCCGGTGATGTCCTTTTGCTTCTGGCTTCCCATAAGGATAAGAAGTATTCCAATGAGATATTCCTACCAGCCAGAGTAAAAAGAGAAACTATGAAATATATCTATAAAAACGGCCTCTTAGAGATCACTATAGACAAAGAACTAGCTCGGAAACCAGGTCAATTAAATTATATTTAGGACGCAGATTTCCGCAGACATTTTAGTGAGGAGTAAGCAGTGAGCCGTGAGCAGTAACTGCTAATTCCTTACTGCTCACTTTACAAAATCTGTGTTCATCTGTGTCCAAAATGAAAATCCCTATACTATCAACCTGGACTACTTTCTCCCCCCGCTAGATAACAAGCGCCTGGCAGGGTGGGGAAAAAATATCCCGGGGGCGATGCAAGGCTTTTATTCCGGGATCCTGGCCAGGATATCTTTATATGCTTTAAGGGAGTTGATTATTTTGTGGGTCTCATTCAGCCCTTCCAGGAGCAGTTTAGACGACTGGGTAGCACCGGTTATCCCATCTATATCTTCTTTGAGTGTTAATGGCAGTTTTTGGTTAGCTCGCTGAGTAACCCTCTGGAGGAAGTCCGGGGCGCTTATAAGCTCTCCATATAGATTTATATTTTCGATCAAGATAATGTTTTTTATCTCTCCAGTGAGATCAAAGGTATAGACAAAGTGGACATTGGTGCAAACATCACAGAGGACATCTTTGAATACCTCCCGGGCGAGCACCTTCGCCCCAGTCTTATCCTTACCCAGATATACTGTATCCCCGTCCAGGTTGATCCTTTCAAACTTCTTAACCCCAGGGGCAGCCATCTCGAAATATCTCATTAATATATCCTCCGGGAGCTCTTCCCGAAAATAACTCTTTACCTTAACCAATACTGAAGCTACATTAGCCAGCGATACCTGATCGCTAATATATCTTATCTTACCTCTTTTGTTTATAATAAATACCCGGGGCAAATCCTTTACCCCATATAGGCGAGCCACTTCTTTGTTTTGGTCTACCAGGATAGGAAAATTCACATAATATTTTTTCCTGAATTCATTGACTTCGGCTGGCCTATCCCCCACGGCCACTCGAATCAAATCCACATCCTCCCGCCGGTAGGTACTATAAAGGGATTTCATTATCTCAATAATCTGGCGGAGAGTCTCATCATGGATAGAAAGAAAGGTAAGGAGGAGGGTCTTTTTATTCAGTAGGTCTTTGAAGTTAAAAGTTTCTCCCTGACTGGTCTTGAGAGAGAAATCCGGTGGCCTATTCCATAAGTCTGCCCCAACAATCTCTTTTTCTACAATTATTCTGTCCAGAATAGATTTTAGCTCTTCATAGGTAGGCAACTTACCCCGGTATCTAATAGTCCCACTCCGGTCTATAATATCCACCAGGGGCACGGTAGCAACAAAATATTTTTTATACACTTCCTTTTTCGGGTCCGGTAGCATAAAAAACTTGGCCTTAAAGGCCTCTCTAAACTCTGAGGTCTCCTTCTCATCATTACCTATGGCCACCCCAATTACCTGCAAGTCTTTGTATTTATGATAGATTTGGTTAACTTCATTAATCAGAGGGACATCTTCCCGACAGGTATGACAATACACATTAAAATGGACCAGCATTATGGCCTTCCCCAGGTACTGAGAAAGGATAAAGGGCTTCCCGTTAAGGTCTCTTAGGGTAAAATCAGGGGCCTCTGCACCTAACATATCAGCCATTGCTAGCCGCGGAAGAAATAGGAATATAAGTAATGCCAGCCAACCCTTTTTCATAAGCGCTCTCCTTGTTTTAATTTTCCGTGTCCTCTGGAATCTCTGTGGCTTTAGGTATCGTTTTATAATCTTAACTGAATAGAAATAAATTGACAAGCAGATTAATCTCTGCTAGATTTATTTCACAAAATTTTAATAATTAAATTTTAATATTTCTTGGATTAAGGAGGGAAGATCATGAAACTCCTATTCTTGCAGCCCCAATTAGGGGCTTGGTCTACCTGGGGGAAACATCGTGCCCCAAATATCAACCATGCCCAGTTGGCCGCTTATTTACGGGAAAAGAACCCGGAGATAGAGCTGGCTGTGCTGGACTGCCGGGCCCTGGAATTAGCTGAGGAAGAGATGCTAAATCGGGTGGGGCAAATAAAGCCCGATGTCGTGTATCTGGGTGATATCCTCCATACTACCGGCGGGGCGGCCATTATTTACCGCTACAACCAGGCCGCCAAAAAGGTCAAGGAAAATTATCCTGCTACCACGATAATTGTTGGTGGGCTTTATTATTCTGCTTTACCAGAGCGGATTCTAACCGAAAACTCAAGTATAGATTATGTTATTTTAGGAGAAGGGGAGATAACCCTGTCAGAATTGATGAAAGAGCTAACACGAACCAAGCCAGCTTTGGAAAAAGTTAAGGGGTTGGCTTACGGGCATAACCACCAAATCTCATTAAACGACCCCCGGCCCCTGATAGAGGATTTGGATAAGTTGCCTTGTCCGGCCTATGATCTGTTTCCTATGGATCAATATGTGGGCTATAGCTATTTGAAACCTTATGTGGAGACCTGGAACAGCCGGGGCTGTCCGGCGGGTTGTGCCTTCTGCTACGAATGGTCCCAATTCGATACCCGGAGCAGGAACGATTTGAGGAATTACCGGGCCCGCTCGGGAAAACTGGTAGCCCAGGAGATGGAGTTATTAGCAAAAAAATATGGCCTGAAGAACATTGTTATGATGGATGATGCCTTCAATGTCCAACGAGATCGGGTCATAGAGTTCTGTCAAGAGATGATTGAGAAGAGATTAGGGACGGACTGGCTAATGCTGGGTCGAGCGCCCAATTATGTCAGGGATCAGGACCTCTTTCCCCTGATGAAAGAAGCCGGGGCGGCCTGTTGCTTGGTAGGGCTCGAAGTGGCAACGGATGATGAGCTCAAGGCCCTGAAGAAGGGGATCACTACCCAACAAGTAGCCGAGACTATCGCTAAGCTCCGCAAGGCCGGTATTGCCAGTGTCCTTACCTGGATGATCGGTTTCTGGGAAGATAGCGAGGAGGTAATAAAAGAACGGTATCGTTTTGTTGATCAGATTGATCCTGATCTTATGGCCTTACAAGTCCTGAACCCTATGCCCGGCTCCCCTTTATGGGATGAAGCCTGGAAGAAAGATTTGATAGAGGTAGATGACCTCTCGCAATGGGATTTTCACCGGCCGGTAATGCCCACCAAGTATCTGAGCCGGGAGAGGTTAGCAGAGCTAGGCGCCTGGACCCTACAGGATTTTTATCAGAAAGAGGGGCGTATTGAAAGGATCTTTAAGAACCCGGACTTTGCCCCTATGGCAAAAGTCATTTTCCAATCCTATTTGGATAATGCCGCCAATTTCGAAAAGGCCATAAAAGGTGAAGCAGTCTTTGTCTAACCCCCTCCCTTTTTAACTATATCACCGCTGAGAACGCGGAGATAAGACATAAAAGTGAGCTAAAAGTGCAAAACGCAAAGTGTAAAGCTAAGTGCTCTAATCCATAATTACGGTGATGTATTTGAGAGAAAGTGCTTATGATAAGGAAACCAGGAATACAGGAGAGGTTAACCCCGCTTAGGCGGGGTTAATTTCCTGGCCTCTTGGCTTCCTAATAAAAAAGAAGGCAAAAAATAGGCATAATACGTAACTGTATTTATGAAATGAAGCACTAAGGAATAATTCCTTAATTTTGCGCTTTTCGCTTTAATCTTTACCTTTTGTCTCTGTTTTCTCTGCCTGCTCTGCGGTGAATAGTTATAAGCCCCCCTCTTCTTCAAAAAAATCCCTTGCGGATAAGGCAATACCACAGTATTATTATTGGTGCCATAGCAGAAGAATTTCGTAACTGTTTAGCCACGAAATGACACGAAGGAGAAAGTAGTTGCAGAGCCTTACTCTGCTAAAATGGCAGCGTAAGACGCTGCTGCTACCTAGCTTAGCGTCCTTAGTGGCTGAATAGTTACCAAGACTTTAGTTGGTTAAACAGTTAGAGGATTTATCGGTTACAAAGATGATTAAGAAGATGCTTATTAATGCCTCTGAGCCAGAAGAGAGCCGGGTAGCGATTATAGAAGATGGTTTATTACAGGAGCTGGATACTGAGGTAGCTACCCGGGAACAGATCAGAGGTAATATCTATAAAGGGATTATAACTCATATTCAGCCGGGTCTCCAGGCTGCATTTGTGGATTATGGAGGGAATAAGGCCGGGTTTTTACCTATGGGCGAGATCCATCCCCAGTTCTATCTTCCGGGGACTACTGCTGATAATGTAGGCCGGCGACCACGGATTCAGGAGCTTATTAAAGAGGGCCAGGAGATTCTACTACAAGTAGTTAAGGCAGAGATGGGGAGTAAAGGAGCGGCTTTAACTACTTATGTCTCTCTGCCTGGGAGATACCTGGTACTAATGCCGGGGAGTGATACCAGTGGTATTTCCCGAAAGATTGAGGATGAAGCCCAGCGTACCAGGTTGCGGGAAATCATGCAGCAACTGAATCCCCCACCCGATATAGGGTTTATTGTCCGGACGGCTGGATTGGATCGCGCTAAGAATGAACTCTCCCGGGACTTTCATTACCTTTATCGCCTCTGGCAAAATATCTGGGCTGAGTACCAGAAACAATCTGCCCCATCCCTCATCTATCAAGAAAGGGACTTAATTACCCGGACTATCCGGGACTATTTTACCCCGGATATCCAGGAAATATTGGTAGATAACCCAGAGGTTTATAGGCAGGTAAAGAATTTTTTACAGTTGATGATGCCGCGGTACCAAAAGAAGGTTAAGTTATATCACGAAAAACGGCCTCTATTTTCCAAATATAACCTGGAGGAGCAGATAGAGAGTATTTATCAGCGTAAGGTTCTGTTAAAATCTGGCGGGTCTATAGTTATTGATGTGACCGAAGCCCTGGTGGCTATTGATGTAAACTCTGGCCGCTACCGACCCCAGAAAGGGATAGAAGAAACGGCCTATAGGACTAACTTAGAGGCCGCTAAAGAGATTGCTCACCAGTTACGTCTCAGAGATTTAGGGGGTATTATAGTGGTAGACTTTATTGATATGAAGGACCGGGGCCATATGTTAGAAGTAGAGAGAGTATTCAGGCAGGCCGTAAAACGGGACAAGGCCCGCATCCATGTTTCTAGAATATCCAAATTTGGTCTGTTAGAACTGTCTAGACAACGGCTAAAGACCGGCATCCGAGAAATCAATTATTCCCCTTGTAGCCAGTGCAATGGTCTAGGGGTGATAAGAACGCCGGAAGCAGCGGCCTTATCTATTCTCCGGAAAATAAAGGCTAAGGCAGTAAAAGGGGACCTTATGACCATTAAAGGGGTGCTCAGTACCGACGTGGCTTTTTATCTCCTCAATCAAAAACGGGAAGAGCTCTCTTCCTTAGAAGAGGAGTATGACTTGCAAATCCATTTGTCAGGAGACCCTGGGGTCTCAACTCATGAGGTCAGGCTGGAATTTATTAAGCGACCTACCCCCGAAGCAGAAGTACCCTTGTTTTCCACTGAAAGAGGAGAGACTCCGGAGAGATTCACCCCTGCAGTTGAGTCAGTGCCTTCTGAAGCCCATCTTACTTCATTATCTTCCCCAGAAGAAAGACAAGGAGAGACAATTAGTCAAGAAGATGTCACTAAAGAAGAAACCAGAGGCCCTTTGAACCGGCTTTGGTTCTGGCGGGTAAAAAAGGCATGACCATTTACTGCTTACTGCCGTACCCAGGAGGTATGTGCGGTGCCAGCCAGTGCTGCCACTACGGCCTACAATCGGATTTGTAGTGGTCGAGCTTGCTCGATCCTAAAGCAAACTAGGCTAGAGGGAGGTCTGCTACGGCATCTAGTTCTAAATAAGCAGGCGGAGAGGGGGCTGGTATTCCTTCAAGGCCAAATAGATAATAAGCTGCACAGGCAATCATGGCGCCATTGTCAGTACAGAGGTAAGGGCTGGGATAATAGACGCGAACATTTGCCTCCTGGCCCTGAGTGATAAATTCTTTCCGCAATAGGCTATTACAGGCAACTCCTCCTACTAATATTATCCTATTACTCCCTGTCTGCCGGGCTGCCTCAAAGGTCTTTGCTACCAATACATCTACGACAGCTTGTTGGAAACTGGCCGCCACATGAGGGATTATCTCCTGTCCAACAGGCGGACCCTTCTTTTTAAGATAGACCGCTACCGCAGTCTTTAGGCCACTAAAGCTAAAATCCAGGGACCCTTTATTAAGATAGGGCCGGGGGAAAGGTATAGCCTGAGGGTCTCCTTCCCTGGCGCATTTATCTATAATGGGACCACCTGGATAACCCAGGGCCAACATTTTCGCTACTTTGTCAAAGGCCTCTCCGGCAGCATCATCCAACGTGGTGCCTAACTGGCAGAAATCACCATGCCCCCTTATCTGGTATAGTTCTGTATGTCCGCCGGAGACAACCAGGGCCAGTAGAGGAAAGGATAGTTCCGGGTATTCCAGAAAGACCGAGTAGATATGACCAGCAAGATGATTTATGCCTACCAGGGGTTTCTTATGGGCATAGGCAATGGCCTTGGCAGTAGATAGGCCAACCAACAGGGCCCCAATGAGCCCCGGCCCGCGAGTAACGGCTATCAAGTCTATTTCTGCCAGGGATATTTCGGCGGCTGACAAGGCCTGGTCAATAACCGGGATGATATTTTCTATATGTTTCCGGCAGGCTAATTCTGGCACAACACCGCCATATTTGCTATGCACTTCCAACTGGGAAGCAACTATATTAGATAGTATTTGCCTACCGTCTTTTATTACTGCCGCAGCCGTCTCATCACAAGAAGTCTCTATCCCTAAAATAAGCATTGCCTAAATATCTGAAGTATCGGTTAATATTTCCTGAATGTCTCATCACGGTTCAAACCCTTAAGTCAATGACATTGCCTTGCGGCTACCAATTCCGCCACCCCGGCCGCCATTTTTTCCCCTAAATTTATACTACTTTTGATCAATGCGGTCAAGGGTTGGTAACTGGACAGGTTGATCAAACTATTGCAACGGGCAACAAAAAATGGTATGGTGAAATATGATAGGAGGTTCACTATAAAGTAAAGGAATATAGAGAGGAGAAAGAGCGATGGATACTATTAAGGCTTCCCTTTATGGCTTTCAGCAGAGATTGAAACACCGCCAGGCCCACACGGCTGATCGGAGTCAACAGATATTTTATGAGGTAATGCTAAAATACTATCAGATGGTGGATAAAGGCAGAGAAGAGGGTCGGCCTCTGGCCTGGGTGGGCCTGGCCCCTGTAGAGATAGTATATGCCATGGATATTTTGCCCTTTATGCCAGAATTCCAGTGCATGGTAGTAGCCAGTCAGGGGAATATAGCCGGCTATTTCGATGCCTCAGCGGGTTATGGGTTACCAATAGAGATCTGCTCCGTACACCGGGCCATGACTGGTATGGATATCCTACAGGAACTACCTAAGCCAGACTTGATACTAAGCTCTGCCTGTGTGTGTGATTCTACCTTGAAATTCTATGGTACCCGGACTGAGTATCACCAGGTCCCCTCTTATATGTTAGACCTGCCCCACTGGCGTGATGAAGAGGCTATCCAATACCTTACCAAAGACCTGGAGGGTATGGTTCATTTCCTGGAAGAGTTTACCGGCAAAAAGATGGATTATGATCGCCTGAAAGAAATTATGCGCCTGTCAAAAGAGGGTTATGACCTGTTTTACGAGATTGGAGAGCTCAGAAAAGCCGCCCCCACACCGCTTCGGGCCCGGGAAGCCTTCAGGAATTTTTCGGTATGGGCCTTTATGTTAGGAAAGCAGGAGGCAATAGACTATTTCCGGGTCATGCGCGATGAGACCAGGCGAAGGGTAGAGAATAAAGAAGGGGCAGTAGCTGACGAAAAGTATAGGATAGTATGGCTCTATATCCCGCCCAATTATGCCCTTAGTGTCTTTGACTGGATGGAGACAGAATATGGTGCAACAATACCGATGGATGTCTTTAACTTCCTGGGAGAATTCGAATGGGATCCAGATAAGCCCCTGGAGACCCTGGCCAGAAAAGCTTATTATTCCTTACTGATACGTCAGCTTGGTGGGCCCATAGAGAATGCTACCGATGAAGCGGTAAGGATGGTCAAGGAATATAAGGCCGATGGGGCAGTCTGGTTAACCCAAATTGGCTGTAAGCAAGGATGTGCCGTTATCCGTAGGATGAAGGATGTCTTACAGGAAGAGCTTGGGGTACCTTTCCTCAGTATGGATGGAGATGTGATAGACCCCTCAGTCTTACCACCCGATGAGTTAAAATCCAAATTGGAAGGGTTTTTTGAAATCCTGGAAGACCGGGTAGCGGTTCATTAATTTGGAAGGACATCTAATAGAGATTTATCAGCGCCTACTGGATCATTTCGGACCCCAGCACTGGTGGCCAGCGGAATCACCTTTTGAAGTATGTATTGGCGCTATATTAACCCAGAATACCGCCTGGCAAAATGTTGAGAAGGCCATAAAGAACCTGAAAAATAATGGGCTTTTAAGTCCCCAGGGCCTTAAGGATATCCCGGTAGAAGAATTGGCCAGGCTTATTATACCCGCGGGCTATTTCAATGTTAAGGCCCGGCGGCTGATGGCCTTTATAGATTTTTTGTGGGCGGAGTTTCAGGGCTCTTTAGAAATCATGTTCTCGCTGGACCTAGCCTCTTTGAGGCCCGATCTCCTAACGGTTTCTGGCATCGGCCATGAGACGGCGGACTCTATCCTTCTCTATGCCGGTGGTTACCCCATATTTGTCATAGATGCTTATACTAAGCGGATTTTTTCCCGCCACCACCTGGGGCCCGAAGATACTGGCTATCACGAGTGGCAACATTACTTCATGGAAAGGCTTTCCCCAGATACAAAGTTATTTAATGAATACCATGCCTTATTGGTCCGATTAGGGAAAGAGTATTGCCGGAAAGAACCCCGTTGCTCAGATTGTCCCCTCTCCCGGTGATGAAATTTATTGCTGATGCACCCTTAGGAAAATTGGTTAAATGGTTACGAATCTTAGGGTATGATACCCTCTACTTCCGAGAGAAGGGTTTAACGAGACTGATAGAGAGGGCTGAGAGAGAAGATCGTATAATACTTACCCGGAACCGCCACCTAAAAAGGTTGTCAGAAGGGAAAAAGTCCTTGTTCATTACTCAGAACCAGCCTTCTCTCCAGCTCAGAGAAGTCATCCAGGCTTATAATATAAAGAAGGGTGAAGAGGCCTTTTCGCGGTGCCTGGTCTGCAATCATCCCTTACAAGAGATAGCCAGGAAAGAAATAGAAGGAAAAGTGCCAGAATATGTTTATGATACCCAAAATGATTTCTTTACCTGCCCCCAATGCCACCGGATATACTGGCCAGGTACTCACCTCCAGAGGATGGAGGAGAAGATTGATACTTTATGTTCAGAGGTGGAGTGATGGAATTTATTGCCGATTTTCATATCCATTCCAGATATAGTCGGGCTACCAGCCGGGAAATGCAGGTAGAAAACCTGGCTGAGACAGCCAGTAAAAAAGGTATTACCCTATTAGGTACGGGCGATTTTACTCATCCTCTCTACCTGGCCGAACTGAAGGCCAAACTGAAACCGGCTGGCAATGGTCTGTATTCCTTAAATAAAGGGGGGGATGAAACCCGCTTTATCTTGACGAGTGAGGTAAGCAATATCTTTAGCTTCCGGGGAAAGACCCGCAGGATCCATACCCTTATCTTTGCCCCTAGCCTGGAGGTAGTAGAGAAGATTAATGGGAAGCTGAGCAAATGGGGCCGGCTGGAGGCGGATGGGAGGCCGATTTTTGGCACCCCGGTAAAGGAGCTGGTAAAATTAGTCCTGGATAGCTCACCGGATTGTTTTCTGGTACCGGCCCATGCCTGGACGCCCTGGTTTTCTCTGTTTGGGTCTAATTCTGGTTTTGATTCTATAGAAGAATGTTTCCAGGAAGAGGCAAAAAATATCAAGACAATAGAGACGGGGCTCTCTTCTGACCCAGAAATGAATTGGCGTCTCTCGGCCCTGGATAAGATTATTCTAGTCTCTAACTCCGATGCCCATTCTCCCAATAAGCTTGGCCGGGAAGCTAATGTCTTTCAGGGGCAGTTGGATTATTATGAGATTATCTCCGCTATGCAGCGCCCAACTGCTAATAAGCCTACCCGCTTCCTCTATACTATAGAATTTTTCCCTGAAGAAGGTAAATACCATTATGACGGACACCGAAACTGTCAGGTGGTTTTGCCACCAACGCAGAGCCTCAAGCTGGATAATATTTGCCCTAACTGTAGTCAAAAACTCACTATCGGCGTTATGCATCGCGTAGAAGAACTGGCAGATCGGCCAGCCGGCTTTGTCCCTCCAGGGGCCATCCCCACTAAACACCTGGTCCCTTTAGCAGAGATCATTGCCGCAGCCCTGGGGTGTGGGACAGAAACTGCCGCAGTAAAGAAAGAATACGATAGGCTAATTTCTATTGCCGGGACGGAATTCAATATCTTGTTACGGATGGAGGAGAAGGATCTGGCCCGGTTCACACCCCCCAAGATATTGAACGGGATACTTAATGTCCGACAAGGCAAGGTAGAAGTATCGCCGGGCTATGATGGCGTATATGGAAAAGTGAGTATTACCACCGAAAAAGCCTCTCCCGGAAAAGGGGAGAAGGCGCAACAGATGAGCCTGTTTTAGCCATTGCAGCAGATGTAGCGGCAGCACCCAGATGGTACCCCGGTACCCTCTGGGTACTGCAAGTAGAAAAAGTCTAGCCGAGAGGCTTGTTTTCGCTATGCACCAGCCGATAAGAATCCTGAAAGAAAACCGTATCGGGCAGGTATTGCAACCACCCCTTATCCCTTGCCAGCGGAACATACCAGCGGTCAATATCGCCCGTGGATGCAGCTTTTCCTGCGTCTATTGCTATGCCCGGGGGTATAGTAATGCGCCAAGAAAGGATGAGGTATATGTTTATTCTAACCTGGCAGAAAAACTGATTCAGGAATTAGAAAACCCTCGCCGGCGTAAACCCTGGCCCCGCTATGTATCCCTAAATACCTCCACGGATTCCTTCCAGCCCTATGAAGAGGTACTAGCTATTTCCTGGCAGGTAATGCAACTTCTTCTGCAACGTAATATTGGGATATCTTTGCTTACTAAAGGAGAGATCCCGCCAGAGTTTATCACGTTATTCCAGCGATCCAAAGAGCGGGTAGCAGTAGCTATCGGCCTGGTATCTCTGAGCGAGGCATTTAAGACCAGGTACGAACCTGGAGCTGCCTCCATAAACGATCGGTTAGATACCATAGCCCGCTTAACCAGAGCGGGGATAAATGTCCGGGTACGACTGGACCCATTAATACCCGGTATAAATGATACCCCAGCCGAGATAAGGGATTTGTTCCAGGAATTGAGCTGCCGCGGTGTAAACACTGTGTCAGTAAGCTATCTAATGATGCGCCCCGGGATCATGGGGCAAATAAAAAGAGAATTACCCGCGGTTCATTACAAGCTTTTAGAGGGGTATTTCCAATACCGCCCCCGGAGCTTTATTGCTGCTTCGCAAAATACCCAACTTATCTCCCCGGTATTGCGGTTAAGAAGATATGAGGAAATAAAGGCCCTGGCCGCGGAACATCAGTTAAAGGTCTTGATCTGTTCCTGTAAGAACCCTGGATTAGCAGCCGACCTCTGTAGCCAACCGGAGCAAGAATTCTTATCTGCTACCCGACCCTCTAATAATACCCGGCAACTATCCCTCTTTAAATAGTAAATAATTTGTAGTGGGTTGAAAAAGGAGACACAAATTATACAAATGGGGGAAAATTTGAATCGAGGGAGACAATAGAGTGAAAAAAGACCGGATAAGAAATGTCATTGGAGAAAGGTTAAAAAATAAATATTAAGCCATGCTCGCAGGCTATAGGCAAAAATATGTTCAGGAATAAAAACCTATTTCTTGGCTCCTTTATCCGGGCCTTTCCTATGCCGGTTTTGACCAGGGGGCCAGTCCTCTGAACCCTTCTTGTGAGGGGCTTTACCGTAGGGGGAGGTAACTGATCCCTCCCATCCCTTTTTACCAATTCCCTTTATACGGTCTCTGGCATGCTTGGCCCTCTTTACCAAAGGGCCTAACTTCAGGCCATTTTCCTTAGCTATCCTGCCAAAGCCCTTCCCACTTTTGAATTCTGCTACTATCTCCTCAAAGGTTTTACCTGTTTCTTTAGCCAGGGCATTGGCAATGAAGATTTGGCCATAGCCAAACCCGGTCTCTTCCCTTTGCCGTTGAATGTTTTCCCTGTCTATACCGAGTTCTTCTGAAACTATTATGATGATATCTTTCAGATCCTGAGGCCTGCGAGACTCTGCCTTATCCAGAATTCCTATTACCGTGTCCAGGCCCTGCTCATGATCTTGAGCCAATATCGGAGAGATACCTAGTGATAATAACAAAAGTAGAAGGATACATGCCCTTAATACCATTTTCACCGTCCAGCCTCCTCCTCTCTTAAAAGACATCTTGTAACGGTTTAGCTAAGTAAAGTCTTCTTAAAAAATGGACCAAAAGAAGCGCAAAAAAATAAGATGAACCACAAAGTCAAAGAACACAAAAAAACCGTGATCGTTCTACATGTCGGTGTCCGTTATTAACCGTTATTAATTGATGCGGACAGGGACAACGGACACGGCATACACGTCCTTCGTGGCTTTGTGGTAAAAAATTTTATCCAAAATTTTCTTGTGCCTTTTTGCGACAAAATTGTTACAATTTACCGAATTTGGTGATGGTTTAGCCAGATAGAGGATTCATTAGGGGCTTCCTTTGAATAATCTTTTTCGAAAATTTAATATCCCGTCAGCATCCTCTGGCTTTTTTTGTTGGGAATTGGCCTCTATGCTTGCTGCTTTCTTATTCGTTGCTAAGTCTTTTTCTTTCGGCATCTCCATTTGCTGGTTAAGGTGTGCTTTTTCCTTCTTGTCAGGAACAAGAATATTGACTATTCCAGTTATACCATTACGGTATTCTTCCAATGCGGATAATTTTTCCATAAGATGTTGGTATCGTTCTTGGGCCTCCAGTAATCTTTCGAGTTTTTCCTTCTTTTCCTCCAGAATAATTTCCAATTCTTTGATTTTGGCCGTTAGATTTTGGATAGCAAGCATGTTTTGTCCCGCTTCTCCATCTAATTCCGCTTGCTTGGAAGTAATCAATTGAACTACATCATCTAGCTTGGTTCTAACGTCATTCACTGAGTGATAAATGGTATCAAAGATTTCATCTTTTTTATCTAATTTCTCTATCATAAAACCCTCCTAGAGTCCTATCTCAGTCCTTTCCAGGGAGAACTTTTATCCGCTGAGGCCAAAATGAGACAAAAAATGCTACCGCCTAGAGTTATAGATATCCTTCCTTTCGCCCAAAAAGCAGTTAATACTCTTAGTCAATAAAATTATCTTACTAACTTACCGCAGAGCACACAGATAAATGTCACCTTGAGCGAAGCGAATGAGTTAGAGAGAAAGTTACTCTATGGGCCTCTCTACTCTATTTATTTATCGGAAAATATAGCGATTAACATTAGAAAAAAAACCCCGAAGGATATCCCCTGTCCTGGCTAGGTCCTAGGGGTAAAAATATTTATCAGAGGTAACAGGTCTTCCCCCAGAAGCACTCTTATATGGATATCCTTACGATTAGAGAAGGACTCTTGAAGCCCTTGCTCTCCAGGAATATCGTGGTTCATAACAACGGCCTGCTGGCCATAACCTTCTTGATAGAGGATCATAGTATTTTTATGGCCAAAATGCTCGGCATTCGTCAACCTCGCTACCCGATACCCCCTGACTTTTAGGTATTCACTTACCCTGGAGGCCATTCTAGCAAGTCCATTTCCGTTAGATACTTCTACCCGGAATCCCTCCCCCTCTCCTGGTTGGTTAAGAGAAGCCTGCAAAATCGGTTTCTCTTCCTCTTTTTTTAATGGTTGGATATCTTCCTGAAAGAGATTGGCCAGGGGCAGTAAGTCTCTCCCCAGAAGAACTCTTATATGGATATCCTTACGGTTGGAGGAAGAGATTAAGAGTTCTTGCTCTCCCGGTATTTCATGGTTCAGAGCAATAGCTTGCTGGCCATAACCTTCTTGATAGAAGATCATAGTATTTTTATGGCCAAAATGCTCGGCATTCGTCAACCTCGCTACCCGATACCCCCTGACTTTTAGGTATTCACTTATCCTGGAGGCCATTCTAGCAAGTCCATTTCCGTTTGATACTTCCACCCGGAATCCCTTCCCCTCTCCTGGTTGGTTAAGAGAAGCCTGCAAAATCGGTTTCTCTTCCTCCCCTGGGGTAAGAAATTCCAGGCGAGAGATATTAGGGGACTCTTCTATTAAGATGAAATCCGGTTCTTTTAGTTGAATTTCATTGATCGAGAACTCTGTAAGCATCCAGGATTCATCCTCGGCTTTTAGTAAGCCAGGGGCTACAGAGATTTTATTTGAGAACGATCTTTCCGGACTAATGTTCCCGTCTGGTTGGGTAAAAACTTTACCCGTAGAAATAGGAGTTTTTGATTCACCTGATAGGGCATTCGGGCCTGTCCCCAGCTTGCTATAGGTAAAATCTAAATTATTACGGGTTCTTCTATTTTCTTTATCCAGGGATAAGACTTTTTTAAAGTATTTTATTGCCTCCTCAAATCTCCCTTGTAAATAATAGGAATAACCCAGGTTATTCAGCACTGATACCCTCTTGGGATCAATATTTAAGACCAGGCGGTATTCCTCGGCAGATTCTTCGTACATCCCTTTAAGGTCATAGGTGACACCAAGACCATTGTGGGCCTCCAAGAAATCTGGCTTTAAGGCAATAGCCTGGCAAAATTGCTCCATAGCTCTATCGTATTGCTTCTGGCTGAGATAGTATTTCGCTAGCCTATAAGCAGCTAAGGGATCGTCCGGGCGAGTCCGGACTGACTCAATAAATTTTTTTACTTCTTTGTTGGTGATCCCATACTCCTGCTTTCCAAAGATATTTATTGGCAGCCAGCTAGTAAAAGTACGGGTAGCACTGCACCCCGCTATGAGTATGATTACTGTCATCCCCAAGAGATAGATTATCTTGCGCATATTCCTCCTCCTCTTAGGATTAATTAAATAGTAATTACTGATAGTTGACGGGCCTGAAGGCCCCCTTAAAAGGCATACTCGGGATCAATAATAGACTCTTCACAACCCGGGAACGGGGAGGTAAAAACATCATAGACCCCGGCTGCTAAACGATAAAACATCCATCCAGTTCCCACAAAGACTCCTGCTAAACCTTGAGCCGTCGTCCCCCAGAAAGTATCCCCATTGCGGGATAAAAGATACATCTGTTTTGGAATTTCGTAGGGAGAGGAACCAATATTGATCACCCCCCGTCCGAATTTCAGGAAAGGCTTATAGGCCCCAGGCATCTCCTCCTGGGCAAAACTCCTTGACATAAACATAAATGGCACGATTAAAACCATGGCTATAATTAATGCCTTCTTCATGATACCTCCTTTCCCCTGTTCTATTGGTTGCTCACCCTCTGGGGCCTGAGAAACTCCGGGTAATGGCCTGACCGTTCCTTCTTGCGAAAATAAGGGTGGTACTATCTTCATAAACCTTCTGCCAATCAGAAGACCCTAATAGCATTGTTGCCAAAGGGTCTTTGGGGGGCCAGATGACCCATTGAACTTTGTATTTTGCTAAGAGAGAACCCCATCCTGACTGAATCAAAGTTATGGATAAATAATCATCCGCTACCTTCCCAGGGTAGACTTGCGTTCGTCCATCAATAAACACCTGATAGTCAGGATAAAGATGGTAGATCAGGTATCCTCCCCAGTTAAAATGATTAAACATATGGCCTGGCAATCCAGCAGATTTGATAAATTCAACCGCCTGAACAGGAAACTCTTTACTACTTACTAAGGTAGGAGAGTTTATCAGAAGAATTGTTTTGCTAGCGATAAAGATTAGGAGGCCAAGGATCAAGCTTACATTCAGACCAAGGAAAAATGGCCCTGGGCTTTTAAATATGCCTGCGCGGTAGGCGGCCGGGTGAATAAAACGCTGCCAGGTTGAATGATCAATATGGGCTAAGTGATATCCCAGCATAATACTTACAATAATAGTAAAATAGGTGATATCCCTGCTATGCGATAGGGCTTGATGAAGCAGCCCAATAAAGAGGATAATAGTAACAACATTAGGCTTTTTTCTGGATAAGGTAAATGCCAGGATAGACAACATTACCATAAACTCAAATAACCTCATAGGCCATATATGGAAATTTGGGGATTGAAGCTCTTCGATCCAGGTAGCGGTCCACCCTGAGGATGCATGGAGGCATAGATTGAAAATATGGATATAGAGATGGTAAAGGTAAGGATTGACAAGAGGGGTAAGGAGGCAGAGAATATTGATGAGCAGGATTGTCTTCCTACGCCGAAACGGTAAAGGGACTTCTCCCTTATCCTTGACCAAAAGGGTTTCAAGTGAAAAGAAGGTCAACAGTACTAGTCCTATTACAAAGTAGACATGGCAATTGGCCCATATCATTATGAGAAGGGGAAGGAGCCATAAAAGGCTGGGGTGTTTTTTGGCTTCTACCCGGAGGAGGAAAACAAATATGGCGGCGAATAAGAAAGAAAATAGTTGGGGCCTAAGGGTCCAGGAGGGTGAGGCATAGAAGGCTAGGGTGGTCAAGATAACTGCCAGCCGTAGGCTTCGGGTTTCCCGATAAATGGTAAGGTAAGCAAAAATACAGGTCAGGGTGATTAAGAGGGCTTGAAGTAAGATTAATCCCTGGCAACCAGTATATTTATCAACCCCATAAAAGATTAATTCCGCTAGCCAACTATAGGCCAACCAGGGGTTTTGATTGGTGGTGAAGGAAAAAGTATCGGTAGAAGGTATCCCCTTTTCCAGGATAATCTGGCCAGCCCTCAAATGCCACCAGATATCCGGGTCTACTATTGGCTGCCTTATACCCTGATAAAAGATCATCCCTAGCATACAAATAACCAGGACAACCTGGGCGTTTAGCCCCCCCAAATAGGGGCTAATTCCTTCTTTGTATTTATCCAGAAAAGATTTATTCATTAACCCTATCCTGGGACTGTTTTTCTTCCGCTCTTTTAAGGTTCTTATGAGCAGTCACGTATAAACTAGGTCTTAATTCAAGGGCCTTATTGAAATACCTTATGGCCTCGGGGTATTTTCCCTGCAGATAATAGATGTAGCCGATATTATTATAGGCTGGAGCTTCTTCCCCCCCCTTCTTGAATTCTTTCAAGGACTCTTCATATCTCCCCATCATGCCGTAAACCAAGCCTAGATTATTGTGGGCCTGGCGATAATTCGGATAAAGGCTTAAGGCCGTTCTCAGGGGCTGAACAGCCTGTTCATATTGACCATTTAAGTAATAAGAGTAACCCAGGTTGTTAAGAAGGGATATATTTTCCGGATAAATCCCCAATGCTTTTTGATAGCTATCAATGGCTCGCTTATGCTGACCCTTTCGGTTGTATATTACCCCAAGGCTATTGTGAGACCTCCATAGATTAGGTTGCATAGCTATGGCCTTATTAAAATCCTCCTCTGCTTTTAATAAATCATTTTGCGCCAGCCAGGCCGACCCCCTCCCTTCATGGGCCAGGGCTTGCTTAGCGTTAAGTTTCAAGGCCTGGTTAAAGACTTCGACCGCCCCTTCAAAATTCTCTGATTTAAGACAAATAACCCCGGTCTTTAGAAGTACCCTCTCTTGCTTGGGATCAATGGATAGGGCCTTAACATATTGGTAGAGGGCGGCGCCTAATTCCCCATTTTTGTACAGTAAGTCCCCCTTCTTTTCATACTCCGAGGGATTCTTCTTATTTTTCTCCTGGGTAGATTCCATTTCCCAGGCTATACTTTCTCTCTTGGTCTGCAATTTAATAAGTTCTTTTATATCACGATTATTGGGGGGGGTATTCTGGGGTGAGATGTGAATGCAAGCTGATCCTCCAATCATTAATATAAGAACCCCGGAAACCCACGATCTAAGGAACATCTTGTACCCTTTCAGCCATTTTAACAGAGATACTTTGACGGTTAGGTTACTTCAGGATTATGGTTGCATAAAGGTTCGAAATACTGCGATGAGAGGGGGCCCTAAAATAACAATAAATAGACTAGGAAAAATAAAAAGCGCCAGGGGAAAGATGAGCTTTACCGGAATTTTAGCGGCTTTTTCCTCTGCCCTTAGCTGCCTTTTTGTTCTAAGTACATCGGAATGCACCCTCAAAGATTGGGCAATACTGGTACCAAAGCGATCTGCCTGGATTAACATAGTTACTAATGACTCCACATCTTCCACCCCCGTCCTCCAGGCCAGGTTTTTCATAGCATCTTCCCTAAGTTTGCCCGCGCGCAATTCAAGATTAAGTAAATAGAATTCCTCGGCTAGGGGTCTACTGGTTAATCTTATCTCCTCCCCTACCCGGAGGATGGCAGCATCTAACCCCAGCCCGGCTTCAACACAAACTACCATCAGGTCCAGGGCATCTGGAAAGGCATTAGTGACATCCCTTTGGCGCCCTGAAGTTTTCCATTTCAAATAGATAGTTGGCAAATAATAACCCAAAGCTGCCAGAAAAAAGGCAACGAATAAAAGTTCTTCGGGAGAAATTTTTCCATAGAAGACCTTACTGAATAAAAATAGCCCCGGAAATAACAAGGTTAAGAGGGCCTTAATCCCGTAAAAGATGCCTATTGCCTCATTTCTCCTAAACCCTGCATTGACCAACCTTTTTCTGGTAATAGACCTTCTCCATTCATCCTTAGGAACGGCTAATTTCCCCAGAGGGGTGAGGATCTTTTTTACAACTACTGAATCTTCCCGGAGGAAGGCCTTGGCATATGAGGTTCTTGGAGGCGAGGAATTGCTAGAGATGCGCTTCCAGCGCTTGGTTAAAGGGTCTCTTCTTCCCAGCGTAATAATTAAGAGAAATACCCCCATAAAGCTCAGAAATATTAATATTATAATGGATAGGTAATAATAATCGGTTTCTGACATTATACCCTGGACGAAATCTATTAAATTATCCATCCTTGTCTCCCCAACCCTTAAACTTCAATCTTGATGATTCTCCACATAGAGAAAATGCCAAAGCCCATAAGGATTAACCCGGTATATATTAAATAAGGCCCAATGGGGTCTTTGAGGAGAGGAGAGGTAAAATCAGGGAAAAGGAAGGACAGGATAGCTGCCAGAAAAAATGGCAGGAGGGTTAATATCCAACCGGTTAACTTTCCCTGGGCTGCCAGGACCCTTATTTTCCCAAATAGCTTAAACCTCTCCCGGATAACATAGCTGGTTTTTTCTAATATCTCGGCTAGATTCCCCCCACTTTCTCGCTGAATAATTACCGCAATAGTAAAATATTTCAAATGCATAGAATCCCAGCGGAAGGATAAATTCTCTAAGGCCTCTTTGACAGAAAGGCCAAAATTAATCTCATCGAAGGTAGTACCAAATTCTGACCCAATCGGGTCCGACATTTCTTCCGCTATCATTTGCAAGGCTCGGCTGAAGGCGTGGCCAGACCTCAAGGCTCGGACTATCAAATCCAGGGCATCGGGAAGCTGGGCTTCGAAGCGATTTAACCTCCTCTTTCTTGCATATAGCAAGTATAAAAAGGGGAGGACCCCAAAACCTAACACTCCTATCCCCTTGAGGATAATCTGTCTTCGGAAAAACCACCAGCCCGCAAGGGCCCCCACTATACTGAACAGCAAGGATAATACCAGAAATTGGTGAACATTAATATTAGTCCCGGATTGGACTATTAGCCGGTCAAGCCTCCCGATCCTTGGAATCCTCAACAGTAACCGGTGGATATAAGGCATTCCACTTAAATCACGCCTCCTCAAAATATTAGTACGATTACTCCCCTTTACCCCTCCGGCGGATAGCAGCCTTAGACGTTTATTGATTTTTTGGCTCCCAGGGTCTCTCAGATTTTTCCAGCTTAGATAAAGCAGATCTATAAGCAAAAAGGCGGCCAAAAACATTAGCATGGCAATAATATACAAAAGCATTCTATTACCCTTCCTTTATTAGTAAGCCTTCCATCGTCAGCATCCCCATCACCTAACACCCGATAGCTCTGACCCATTTTAGCTGAAAGCTGACGTCAGATAACTGGACGCTTACCTAAAATTTATGTTTATATAATTCATATCCTTCAAAAATTTCCGGATCAATCTTTATTCCATAACTCTCCATACGCTGCAAAAATTTTGGTCTTATCCCCGTAGTCCGGAATTGTCCCTGGACAGCTCCATCCGGGGAGATTCCCGTCTGTTGGTAAGAGAATATCTCTTGCATGGTAATAATATCTCCCTCCATCCCGGTGATTTCCTGGATACTGGTTACTTTTCTATTGCCGTCACTTAGTCTGCTAGTCTGGATTACTACCTCCAGGGCGGAGGAGATATATTGCCGTAATGTCTTGGTAGGCAGGTCAAAACCCGACATAGCAACCATGGTCTCCACTCGACTTAAGGCATCCCGGGCAGCATTAGCATGAATAGTAGTTAATGATCCATCATGCCCAGTATTCATCGCCTGCAACATATCTAATGCCTCAGCACCTCTCACTTCTCCTACAATTATCCTATCAGGACGCATCCGGAGGCTATTTATGACCAGATCGTGTTGGGTGACCGCCCCTTTCCCTTCGATATTGGGCGGCCTTGTCTCTAAGCGCACCACATGCTCTTGTTGGAGCTGGATCTCAGCGCTATCTTCAATTGTAACTATTCTCTCATCCGAAGGGATAAAATTTGATAGGACATTCAATAAGGTGGTTTTACCTGATCCTGTGCCACCAGAAATAAGGATATTGAGCCGGGACCGTACCATCCCTTTCAGTAACTCGGCCATAGCCGGGGTAATACTTTTGAGCTCTATCAAGTCGTTCATTTTAAGGGGGTCCCGGGCAAACTTCCTGATAGATAGAATAGGACCGTCCAGGGCCAGAGGCGGTATGATGGCATTCACCCTGGAGCCATCAGCTAAACGGGCATCTACCATAGGGCAGGATTCGTCCACCCGCCTGCCTATGGTTGATACAATCTTATCAATGATCTTCATCAGGTGGGAATCGTCCTTAAATCTACTATCAGTTACTTCAAGTTTGCCAAATCTCTCTACATAGACCTGATTGTAAGTATTAACCAGAATATCAGAGATAGTGGGATCTTGCAGTAAAGGTTCTAAGGGGCCCAGGCCCATTACTTCATGCTGGACTTCTCGAATGATCTTCTCCCTTTCCAGAAGACTAAGGGGGGTGGTTTCTTCCCATAAGATCCGTTCTACTAAATCCTTTATCTCTCTTAACAACTGAGCTTCATCAATGGTATCTATCAAGGATAGGTCTATCATATCAAGTAGTTTATGGTGAATCCGGGACTTCATCTCCTGATAAGTAGAATCCGCTACCGGTTTGAGGGGTTTCTTTCTTAGCATAAGGGTATTAGATGACAAGCTGTTAATATTCCCTAAACGCTCTTTTAAGGCCACCATTATTCTCTTCCTCCTCTTTCTTTAGAATGGACAGAAAATCCTCCGAAAAGCCGCCATGTACTTTTCTTCTTTCTCTTTACCTGGGAGATTATTTCCCCAGTTGTAATAAAGCTTTTCGAGATCTCGTCTTTGGCATTACTATCAACCAGCGGGACCCCCTGGTTAATGGACAACTCTACCCGGGCAAAGTTATTAGGAATCTTATAGTCGAATTTATGATTCAAGGTCTTTTCTACCTCGTTAAGAGAAAAACCACTATCTTTCTGGTAGCGATTTAACAATAGTTTAATCTTTTCTGGGCTGTAACAGAGACGATCGAAGAGAAAAAGATATTTCTTGGTATTATGCAGGGCGGGGATAGTGAGTTGGGTTACCAGTATTATCTCATCCGATAAATCGAGGGCTTTGATAGTTAATTCGCTCAAATATCTATCGGTATCAATTATAATATAGTCGAAACTTGTCTTACAGAGTCTTAAAATCTTTTCCACATGAGATGGCGGAATAAGCTCAGAATCCTCTACTTCTTGCGAGGTACCTAGTAGATAAAGACCAGAGGAGTGTCTCGCCAGCCCAGTCTCTAAAAATGTCTGATCAACCCTTTCTATATCCCTAACAAAATCCCAGAGGGTGGTTATCGGGTTTAGGTCTAAGAAGAGGTGTAAATGACCAAACTGAATATTTAGGTCCAAGAGGACAATCTTTTTGTTCTCTTCCAGTAAGAGCATACTCTTGGCCAGGTTCACAGAAATAGTAGTCGAACCGGCACCTCCGGAACAGCCTATCACAGATATAATTTTCCCCTGGGTTCCTTTGCTCTCAAGCTGGCTCTCTTTGGTCTCTCGCACCCGCTCAATAGCAGCCCTCAGCTCTTCTGCTTTAATAGGTAGGGAGAGGAAATCTTTGGCCCCGATCTTCAGGGCAGCCCGTAAGGTTTGAGGGTCTTGATTGGTGGAGATAAAAAAGAGAGAAATTCCAGGTTCTTTCTTGAGGATATTCTCAGCCATCTCCATCTCCCTCTGCATATCAACCTCACCTAAGTGCAAGAGCAAGATATCAGGAGAAAATTTTTGGATAATAGGAAGGGACCCCTGGACATGGGAGCGATGGAGGGAAAAATCTACCCCCCCTATCTCCTCCAGAAGCCATTTCGTGCTGGCTAGAAGCTCAGCATCCGGGCTTAAAAGCAGCAGCTTTAAACTCTCTCCCATTATCTCCTCCCCTTGTAGTTATAGCCACCCCGCGGGGACAGCCCCCAGGCTTTCCCGCGGTAGGGTAGTAGAAAAACCAGGGAGCGGTATCTCTACCGGAATACCAAAAAAGCCGGATACTACGGATTTAAATTTATAGTTGATTATACTAACCCGAACATAACGGACATTCGCATAGGTATTTGTACTACCATAACTACTATTCAGGTAATCAACCGCTACATTTGCTGGAGTCAGCTTGGGCTGGATCAGACTTCTATTATTAATGTTATCTATAATATCGTCTACTGTTGCAGGCTTATAAGCGCCCCCTTCAAAGCCCGCTACTATCGCCTCCCGGGTGCCCCACCGGGTGGCCTCGACAATCGTACCCCAGGTATAAAGGGCCCGGCCGAATTCCATCACCCCCAGGACTATGGGTAAAAAGGTTAACAGCAGCACTAGAGGGAATTCTACCAGGGTTTGTCCTTCCTGCGAACACTTTCTTCTCGTCCTATTCCTCATCGTTAGATACTCCTTTATTTTCGTTCTACGTTCTATGTTGAGAGCAAACGTAGAGAACACCAGAAGGTTCTAACCCTTTACCCTTATCTTATTAAGGTGAAAATAGATAAGGCATGGTTATTTCCGGGCTTAAATTGACCGTAAAGGGAATAATGCCCGGGACCAGGGACTGGAATTGATACCCCTGGATCCTCACGGTTATATACTGAGGTATAGCACCGGTATAAACGATTGCTACCTTACCGGTCGTCAACCCGGATAGCAGGGGAGCCCCCGTTCCAGTGCTATTGCCGTAAACCACTAAATTCTTGGCATTTGCGATTTCCCCTGGCAAATTTGATTGTTTGATAATATAGCGGCCCCCATCCCGGATGGTCTTAGCCAGGGTATTGTATTGATAGAAGGCCCGGCCAAATTCTGTAATACCAAAGACCATCAGCAGTAATACGATCAGGACGATGGCCATTTCGATAGTGCTGACCCCGCGATTATTCTTTAGCCTTCCCATACCGCCGATGG
>MHDQ01000303.1:0-760 GCA_001803565.1 Nitrospinae bacterium RIFCSPLOWO2_12_FULL_45_22
GCTTGAAAAGATGGAAGCCCGGCTAAGCCAAGGACGCGCAAGTGAGCTATTCCCCTTCGTATGATCCCAAGCACAACCATGGCCTTAACCAGGATGAAAGGGAATCTTATTTTCATATTTATGAGCCCCTTAGATGTGAGAATTTTCAGGACTGGCCTCGGCACTTTGAATAAGTTAAAAAGAAGGATGAGCACATTCAGGTATGAAGGGGAGAACAGGTAAAAATCCTTATGATAAACTTCTTTTATCTCATTGCTCAGTATTCCCTCCCCTTTTGCGCGTTCATATAATTTGGTGCCCGGATAAAGGGTTAAAGAGAAGGGATTTATCCCGAAGGGACGAGGAAGCAGGGATAGCAACTCTATCGTTTGAAGAAGGTCTTCGTCACTCTCCCACGGGTTATCAAGGATAATATCATAGGTTGGGAAGATCATCTCTTTTCTAAATTCATTAATTATCCTTGCCGACTTGATAATGGCTTCATTGGGGATGTTGCGGCCATATTCCACTTTGGTCCTTGTGCTCCCTGTCTGTATCCCCATCCTTACAAGTTTTAAGCCGGAAGCGACAAGGCATGCTAATTTCTTTCTGGTAACATAAATGGGTATTATTCCAGTTACTGTAAAGGGAATGTCGATCTCGAGGCGATACCGCTCGCAAAACTCTTCTACAAGTTCTTCAGACATTGATAAAAAATCGTCATCTTCAAACCTCACCATCCTTATATAGGGCATCTCCTGCTTGATTCTCAATAATTCAC
>MHDQ01000303.1:770-12677 GCA_001803565.1 Nitrospinae bacterium RIFCSPLOWO2_12_FULL_45_22
TTGATTCTCAATAATTCACCTATAATGTTACCGATGCTTCTCATCCTTACTTTAAAACTTGTTTGTGTCATACTTTTATAAAAATCGTTACAGCAGTAGGTACATCGGAACCTGCATCCCCTCGATGACATAATCAGGTATGTGGTGGATTGATGTTTTTTTAATAACTTTGGGTCCACCTCCATTATGCCTTTAGCCTCATAAATATAGTGGCCATCAATATCGTAATCCAAAAATGGAAGCGAGTCCAGGTCCTCTATAAGTGGCCTTGGCGGATTAACTCTGATCCCATCACCTGCTCTAAATCCAATGTTTCTGACATCTTCCCATGGGGCTCCTTTTTCTATTCTTGATGACAATTCGCTCAGGGCTTCTTCCCCTTCACCCACACAGATAATATCCGCATATTTGAGGCATTCATCCGGTCTAACAGTTGGGTGAACACCTCCCCAGAGTACTGGCATATTAGAATGTTCATGGAGATAATCAGTAATGGTCCTTGCCCTCATCAGCCAATTGGTCATCACAGAAATTCCCACCAGGCCCGAGCCTCTGGCAATGGCAGCAATGCTATCAAGAACTTTCACTGTTAGGGGGGAGCGTGGGTCGGGGGAAAAAATTAGATAAACTTCATGCCCATTTCTTTTTAAATAAGATGATAATGCCCTGATGGAAAAAGAATGAAAAGTCCCGGGAGATATAAGCGTTATCTTCATGTTCACTTCCCAGGAATAAATATAGAAGCTATATTCTTTATTATCAGATTTATTATCAGCAGTATAGTTTTTCCGATAATTTTCAAATCGAGCATAAGGGACCTGTTTTTCACATAGTCTGGATCAGCCTGTAGCCACGCATGAAAGGACCTATTTATTCGTCCATACATCTGCCACAGGCCTGTAATTCCGGGTTTAACCTTTAACCTGATATCTCTCCATCTTGGATTTAAACCCATCTCTTCCATGGGTAAGGGGCGTGGCCCAACAAGGCTCATATCTCCCCTGAGCACATTAAATAACTGGGGAAGCTCATCTAGACCGGTTTTGTTGATTACCTTCCCAACCTTAGTGAACCTTGGATCATCTTCGATTTTAAACATTGGACCATCCACTTCATTCATATGCCTAAGGGATAATTTAAGATGCTCGGCATTTTCGACCATAGAGCGAAACTTATATAATTTGAACTCCCGCCCCCCTTCTCCACATCTGATCTGGGTAAAGAACACAGGGCCCGAGGATTCAATTTTTATGGCAAGCCCTATTACCAGAAATAAGGGGAAAAATATAAGAAGTCCCACCCCTGATACGATCTTGTCAATGGCAAGCTTCATGACCGTGTAAAGTCCCGTGAAAATTCTCTTTATGAGTAAATGCGTTGGGTCAATAGATAAAGTTAGCCCAGAGTTCACGGAATCTAGAGATAATACACCGATCCGCGAACCATTATCCAAATACACTGTATTGTTTAGGTATGTTCCCGGTGGGACCCGCGTACCTTCTGCCAGAACCGAATTCTCCACTCTAGCTTTTTGTGAAACAACGGAGCCTGGCATAATAAGGCTTGCAATTACCTCGGCATCAGGAGCAACATAAGATCCATCC
Source organism: Nitrospinae bacterium RIFCSPLOWO2_12_FULL_45_22 (assembly GCA_001803565.1). Lineage (GTDB taxonomy): Bacteria > 2-12-FULL-45-22 > 2-12-FULL-45-22 > 2-12-FULL-45-22 > 2-12-FULL-45-22 > 2-12-FULL-45-22. The sequence goes on from MHDQ01000303.1 coordinate 2,375, forward strand.
CTAATGACAGAAGGGCCAATAATCACGGCCTTATTATCGATGTGGCTATTCGGGCCTATAATTAACGGCCCCAAAATGAATGCCGAGGAAGATATGGTGGAATTCTCACCGACCCAGACCTTGCTCCTTAGTTCTCTATAAGGTTGGAAATCATCCGGCTTGGCATTCCGGAGCATCTCCCAGTTTATAGACACATAGTCATTCAGGGTTATAAGCTTTCTGCACGCACCATTTATCTTCCATACCCATATTGAATGACCGCTCTTTTGAAGGAGGGGGAGCAACTGCTCTTTAATATCAAAGTATCGCCCACCCTCGATATAATCCAGCACAGTCGGTTCAAAGAGATATAATCCATAGCTTTCGACCTGTCTCCGCCTCTCCTTTGATTTATGGGCACGATAGATATCAAGCATCCTGCCATCTTCGGAAATTATCCAATTTTCTTTTTGCCCAAGCTCTGTATCATAGTTTATTACTCCAACCGTAGCCATGGCAGACTTTCTCTGATGGAACTCTACCAGACTCTTTAGGTCGAAATTAAGGAGGGTAGAACCCTCGACTACCAAGAAGGGTTCTTTGGAGAGATAACTACGAGCATTTTGTAAGGAGCCCGCAGTTCCCATGAGATATGGCGCCCAAAAATAAGAAATCCTAACCCCAAAGACGGACCCATCCCCCAGATAATCCGCTATAGTCCGCTGTCCCTCATTAAGGCAGAATAATATCTCTTTTATTCCGGACTTTTTCAAGAACTCGATATTATGCGCTATAAAAGGTTTCGTTCCAAGAGGGAGCATTATCTTTGGGTAATTTGGTTTGATTGGCAAATCTGTTCCCAAGCCTCCAAAAATTATCACCGCTTTCATAGCCCTCTTCCTTTACTCATATTAGCCTTCGATATATGGATTCAGGGATATAGTGTCGCCTCTTATTTATCACCACGCCAACAATGCGTGCTCCCACTGTTTGTAAACTTTCCTTCGCTTTTAAGGCCACCTCTCTTCTAATCCGTTCAGACTCCACCACCAAGATGACTCCATCCATATACCTGGCTAGACCAAGGGAATCCGAATACATTAAGATTGACGCTGAATCAATAATCAAAAATTGGTGTTTAGTACGGAGATAGGATAGGTAGTCCAGAATTTTTTTTGTTTCAAAAATACTCTCCCCGCTTGTAGAAGGGTTGCCGCTTGTAACAACAAAGAGATTTTCCACACCTGTTTTTTTTATGGATGCCCAAGGTTCCACTTCACCGGATAACACATCGGCAAGGCCGTCCGCTCTCGGGAGGTCAAAGAATTCATGAACAGAAGGGGATCTCAAATTAGCATCAACTATTACTACCGATTTGTTCAGAGATAGGGCCAGAATGCGAGCGAGAGAACATGCTATGGTAGAACACCCCTCATACCTTAAAGCGCTGCACATTAGATAGGCCTTCCCTTCACTTTCGGGCAAATTAAGAATAAGGTTTTTGCTGATCCTTTCCATGGCATCATTTATCCCTTCCGGTAAGCGATGCTTTTTTGTTCGGTTAGTAAAGCCTCTCTCTTTGATGAGATTAGATTTGAAAAATACGTTATCTTCCCTCCAAACTTTCAAACATAACCCTTTCTAACTGGATTCCAAAACCCCTTGGTTGGTTTTAATCACGCTCTTATTACATCAACCTTTTCTTCAAACCTCTGGCACCGAGCCGAGTGTAGGCAAACCGAGATATTGACTCACATCCTCACTTTTCTTAATGGTATGGTCCATATACTCGAGGGTGTATATCAGGGCGAAAGACCCGAATAACGCTGCCACAACAGCGATATAAAAATATAACTTTTTCATGGGTTTTACGGGATGGATCTTGAATGAAGCAGGGCTAACAATTCTCAGGTTTATAACCCTCTTGTCTTTAGCGGCCGAGACCCTTTCCTCATCCCTTTTCTTTATGAGGAGTGATAAGGTATTTTCTTCTTCCCCAACAGCTTGCTCAAGCTTCTTTATATTATCCCTTTTATGAGGCAACTCCCCAAGCTCCCCACTCAATTCGGCCAGTGTCCCCTCAAGTGCCTTTTTTTCAGCCTTTAAGGTAGCCAGCGAACTTTCGTGCAGCCGGATCATCCCAAAAACCTCTTCCCTCAATTTCCTCTCAATTTCTCTAATCTCAAACATATTATCTTGCATCAGCCTATCCTCAGCCGTATATTTTGCGCTGAGGTTAGCACGAACTACTTTCAGCTCCACAAGCTTTGAATAAATCTTATCTACCGAACGCATTTGGAGGATATCGAGGGAGGGGATAGCTATTTCTCGGTTGGTTTGCAAGAGTTCTTTCATCTTCATCAACTTTGCTTCCTTGCTCACTATATCTTTATTCACTGTGGTGTAAGCCCGGTCGAAGTTGGAATATTTCTCTAAGAGAAGCGCCTCCTGCTTCTCATAAGAAATCATACCCTCTTTTTTTTGATAATCGCTAAGCCTTGCCCTGAGCTCATCTAGCTTCTGCCGGGAGAATTCTATTTGTTCATCGAAGAAACTCCTTGCTTTTGGTAGCTGTTCTACCTGAAGCCTATGAGCTATATAATAGTTGACGAGGTCATCCACAACCGGGAGCGCCTTGTTTGGGTTCGCTGAGTAAAGTTTTAACTCGATAATGTCTGAGTCCCTTACAGGTTCAACCCTGAGAAACTTCTTATTTTTCAGCAATTCAATCCTGTTCTCCAAATCAAAAAAGGCTATCTCCTCGGGACTCGGCCTGCGAATCAGGCCGGAAATATAAAGGCGCTCTCTCGAGACTCTCTTAACCTCTGAGTACAACCTCAATGGCATACCGATCACATACTTAACAGCCCTGCGGAAGGCAGATGGGTCACGATTCAATATATCCTCCAAGTCAGGATGAACTCTTGCCATCTTCTCAAGCACAGGGTGGCTTTTTATTATCTCGATCTCGGAGTTGATTTCCTCCTCCCTCTCCTTCAACATTAAACGGCCAGCTTCAGGTGAAATGGAGGCCCTTACTTTCCCTTCTCGCTCTACATAAATTGAAGAGGTTACAAGATATCTAGGCGTCATTATCGAAAGGGCGGCATAGGCCGCAGCAATGAGTGATAGCCCAAAACCTAAAAGGGTATGCTTTCTTTTAAAAATCACATATAACAAATCCCTTGTTGAAAGCTGAGCATCCCTAATTTCATTAGCCATTCTCAAATCCTTTAATCATTATCATTGAGAAGAAAAGAAAACCCCACACCAAGATTTGGCGGGAGAAATTTATAAATATATTGCTCAACAAAAATGTTCACTTTATTTATGGTAGTTTTGGGCACATATACCACGTCATACGGCTGAAGAGGCACATCTTTGGTTATATCACCACTCGAGAGGACTTCGCTAAGATCCACCCTCATGGGCAAAGGCTTGCCATCCCTCCCTTTCCGAATTAACAAAACACTTTTCAGCTTGGCCGAATCCTTGTATCCTCCAGCAAAGCTAACAGCCTGCAATGCTCCAACATACCTGGGCATGGGATATATACCCGGCTTTTCAACCTCGCCGAGAACCAATACCTGACGGCTTTCGGCACCAGTTAAAATCACCGTTGTACCAAGGCTAGGGAACCGGCTAGAATATTTACTGGAAATCTCATTATTGAGCTCTTCAACAGTCAGTCCCGCTGCTTTTATGTCGCCAATCATGGGCAGGTTAAGATACCCATCTGCTCTAATAATAGCCCTTGTTCGCTGCTTTGATTCTTCACTTTCCAGCGACACAAACATCTCGTCCAGAGGTGTATGAAATCTTGTGACACTCACTGAAATTTCAGGATTTTTGAGGGTGTAGGAATATTTATTCTCAAGATAATTCGATGCTTCGATAGGGGTAAGACCTAGAAGCACTACTTCCCCTATTCTTTGAAGATATACTTTTCCATCCGGCCTCATCGCTACTTTGCAGTTTATATCAGGGTGGGAAGACGAAATTACTTCTATCTCATCTTTCACATTCAGGCGGTAGTATGGGTCGCCTTTACTGTAATCTCTAAAATAGAGGACATCAACCACGTCTCCTATCCCAAGAATATATTTGTTCTTATTCAAGGGAGTAATTAAGCCATTAGTTTCATACGAGGCCTTACCTTTAGACCCCGCACATCCAAAAAACCCTCCCATAGCCACGCTAAGACATAGAAAAGAAAGGGTAATAAACCTCAGTCCCATTTTGTACCCCTTCGTTTATAAAAATCGCATATTTTCTCAGCTTGGGTAAAAGAATAATAAGTAATTAAACCTACCCTTTTCACCTTGAAACCCCCGGGTGCAAAATTTCCCTCCAGAATCACTTCTCTCCAGGGAAGAATCTTTGGGATGTTCGGAGTCACTAAAGCCCTCAGAAAGCCTTGGTAGCAGTTGTTGGAGAAAAACGGAAGAGTGAACAGATGATCAAAGACTTTAAACAACATTCAGGGGTTGAAAATTACCAAATGCGAAATCTTCAAGCCATCCATCGCCATGTGCTTCATCACTTCCGATCTACTTAGTCTCGGTCTCTTAGGGATCTTTCAGTGACTATGCTAATAAATTATGATTCCAAACCTAGTCATCAGTCTGCTTGAATTCTGGAGCCATTCATAATATTAGCAATAAATGTGCCAACAACATCTTTGAGAAATAAGTATTGATTTTTCAAGGATTTTTAGCATTAAGGGAAAAGGAGGGGAAGAATATTTCTATGTATTTTTTTTCTCAATATGGGAAAATATTTTCCCATGTGAATTCTTAATCGTCGAAATTATCCCTTTTTTTACACCCATAATACTGGCGCTAGCATTTTTTAATAGACCCATAAAAATATAGTCCCATGATTGGCTAAAGAGAACAACAGATTGAGCTGGTTCATTAATTAAATTTAAAAAATTTTCAGGGCAATTTGATCAGGTAGTTAGGTTCGGCATATTCTACCTCGGGTAATTGCTGATATTTATTTATCATGTCTTCGACAGATGTATCCTCTGAGATCTCAATCAGGTAGAGATTTTGTTTAGCAATATATCTTATTACTTTGCTCCCGAATTTATTATTAATTTTATCAACCTCTTCTTGAGAAATTAGGGGTTTAAATTTCACCAAGAGCTGATCAGGCTCATATTCGCCATTTTTTGCTGGCACAATTGACCTATCAGTACAGACAATTACCGATAAGATAAGGCAGGTGGATATTATCGCCCTTAGCACCATAATGCCTCCACCTCAAACCGGAATACGTTGCTGCTCCTAGTTTGCTACTTACTTATGATAACCCCAGGATCAAAATTTATCCAGATAATCTTGGTAAGGATTTTATTTTTAGGGGATACTTAAGCATTTATATGAAGAACTGATTCTGCCGATAAGATCAGAAATCTTCCCCCTATCCATTCCATTTGCATGAAATGGATTTATTCGGTTAGAAAAATTGTTATATTATTACTTGTCTCTCGCTCATTTTATCAAATAATTGATAATTCCCTAAAATAGCGATTGCTTTTTAAGCAGAGTTATTTTGAATGTAACTCTCAGGTTCCCTTTTCCTCAGGACATATAATTTATATCAATTAACCTTAATTACTGCTTTGAAGACCTCCATCGCTATTAGCCGCCCTAAACAGGAGCTATTTTTAGACAAACGTATCCTCTGTTACCCAGGGAATCCCAATGGTCATTAGTTAAATATCCCTGGCTATCCAGGTTTATATAGCGCAAAGATGTTCTCGCGAATCTCTCTGAATAGAGTATAGCTCCCCCAGCCTCCAGCAATCTTAAGGATAACCCTTCTGCCATGCTTAACCACCCGGGCTGCGGTCTCAAACAGCCTCCAGCGAAAGGTTGCTACCGTATAATACATCCACTCTGGAGGGCAGCACAAGCGTTTAAAGCCAATCAAGACATTGTAGGCAATACTGGCCAAGCGATACCACACTGCATTGGCATAACGCCCAGAGGGCACCCGACCACAGGGCAGGGTCTCTAAACCAAAGCCGATCTTGGATTCTTTGATATAATTTTCTGCATTCCCTCGGCCATTGTGCCACTCCATAACCTCCTCTGGAGCCCATTTCTCCGCTAAATTGGTGGCTACGGCATGATGACGTTCCTTGGGTTTATCCCCCCATAAATTCAACTGTAGCTCTCTTTCTTTGATCACAATCAGGCGAAAGGCCTCCTTGGTATGCTCCAACCCCCTAAGCCCTTTTGCCCCCTTAGCAGGATCCCCCATCCGGCGCAACCAGTCCCCCGTGGCCGATACTGAAGGAACCTCATACCTCAAGAGCTTCTTTAATCCCTTATCCCTCTCTAATATCCGCAGATCCTCTATGCGCCTGCCACCTCCAGGATGCATCAGGATTATAGGTTCGCCATACCCTGCTCCTTGCCTGCCTCGTCCACTACCAGGCCGGGGAAGCTCTTGCTCTAAGTCCCGATGTAACCCAAGCCCATGCATGTATTCTGCTATCAAGGCTAATCCCGCCCTGGGTGTTAATACCTCATCTGTCATCTCTAGCTTGAAAGGTAAAACAGTTTGTTGTATCATATCTCTCAGTCCTCTTGGGTTTAAGGTTTGTGCTTTCACCTCGTGGGTGAATACTTTCAAGCATTATACTCTCTTGAAATCCTTATTCCAAGAGGGCTTTTCTGTTTTTTAGCCATTTTTAATCGCTATTTTAGGGTAATTTATAAAATGGCTAACAAGATATAAAAGTTGTAAATAGATATTTGAAAATTAAGCGAGAGACAAGTAATTAGTATCCTGGAGGAAAATAATCTTCAACCTGAAGAAATTGCGAAGATAGAGGTATTCATTGATCCGCTGGTGACTTTGCCAGCCTGGGGGGTGAATGAGCTGCAAAGCCATGTAGATGCCCAGTTCTGTGCCCCATATCCCTTTGCGGCTGCCGCTTTCCGGCTGAAGAGCGGTGCTGAATGGCAAGCCCCGGCTACCCTCAATAATCCCCAAATAATGGAGTTTATGAAGAAGATTTCGGTAGAGGCACATCCAGAATATGGTAAGGCATTAGCTGAAGACCCCAGGAGCCCCTTGTCTAAAGTTGAGGTAATAGCCCGGGGCCGGAAGTACGTCGAGGAGCGGAATTGGAAAAAAGGGAATCCCTGGCCGGACAAGGCCCGGGTGAGTGATCAGGAGCTGGCAGCAAAGTTCTGTAATAATACCTCCCCTATATTACCAAAGGAAAAAATTGATCTAGCTATTGAACATCTGCTTAATCTGGAAAGATTAACCAATATAACAGAATTAATAACCCAACTTGTATGACCGGTGTTTTAAACCCCAGATGGACAGAGAGGCACAAAAATCCGTTTCAATGCAAAATCAGCAATTAGCATTTCAAAGCAGAATATGAAGGATGCCCGGAAATTCGGTGTAAATATACAAAAAGAAAAGGCATTACAGGAGAAGATGGAAGAGCTAGGTGTGCGGGAGCAAGACCTGGTAGAAAAATTTATTCGCTCGAGCGGTCCTGGCGGGCAAAAGACTAACAAAGTAGCTACTTGTGTCTACTTGAAGCATATCCCTAGCGGTATAGAAGTCAAAGTCCAACGAGAGCGCTCTCAGACCCTGAATCGGTTCCTGGCCAGACGCCTGATAGTAGAGAAGATAGAAAATGAGCTATTGGGCAGACTAAGTGCCGAGCAACAACTCCGCGAGAAAATTCGCCGCCAAAAACGTAAACGCTCCAAGCGCGCCAAAGAAAAAATCCTTCAGCAGAAAAAATTGCAATCCCATAAAAAACTCCTCCGTACCCCACCCGGCCCGGATGAATAGGTTGATAGCCCAGGGATTTCCATTTTTGACCCAGATAAGCACCGATTTACCCACGGCTATTGCGCAGAATAGGTGACGTAACTGATACTAATATCCCCGACTATTTTAGGAGAACCCGCCTGAACAGAGCCTGGCTCTGCAAGGGCAGCAAAGGCATAATAGTTGCCAGAAGGGAAACCTGCTAAAGAGGCATTGAAAAGCCGGTAGCTATCATTTATCCCATCATTATTAGTGTCGGCATCGGACTCCTTTTCTGTAGGGAAGATGAAGCTAGGAGGCAGATTAAGATTACTCACGAGAGGTATAAAAGACCGGGGGCTCGAAGGATCAGCTTCTTTGAGATTAAGGGAAGGGCCAAGGAAGAAGATGCGCCCATCCGGCAGCCCTATTCCAATAAAGGCATCCACGGCTACAGTGGAACTCTTGCTAGGATTAATGACCCTTACTTGCAGCCCTAAAGTATCATCCTTAAGATAATTGCTCTTATCAGTTGATATATATACCGCAGCATTGGAAGCCGCATTGATAACCAGATTATCAGGCGAGCTAGATAGACTCCCGTCATTAACTATCAATTGAATAACATAAATTCCCTCTTTATCGGCAGTAAAGCTAGGGTTGACCACAGTATTATTAGAGAAAGAAGCAGTGCTGCCTGATGGCCTGGAGATAAAGGACCAACTGTAACTGAGCTTATCTCCATCAGGGTCGCTACTTTTGGAACCATCCAGAGTAACAGAAGAGCCGGTGGTTACTACCTGATCCGCTCCTGCGTTGGATGTGGGAGAGTTATTAGCGGACTGGGGGTTGTCCTCTCCAATGGCATATAGGTAGCCATCTTCTGAGCCAACATAGAGGATACCATTAGAATCTATAGCTGGCGCCGCTTCAGATATTTCTCCACCAGCGGTATATGACCACTTAACCGCACCATTAGTTGGGTTTATGGCGAATACTTTATGAGCCTCCACAGAACCGACATAGATGGTGCCATCCTTGCCGATTATGGGCCAGGTAGGTATACCTTTATCTGCCGTAGGTCCTAAGCCAGTTGCCAGATCAGCTTTCCATTTAACCGTTCCTGAAGTACCAATGCAATAAAAGATCCCTTGGGAATTACCTATGTAAATAGAACCATCCGGGCTTAGTGCTGGTCCAATAATACCTGCATCAACCGGAATGGGGGTGCTCTGCGGAGTCAATTTCCATTTCAAGGTAGGTGGGTTAGTACTAGGATTTAGGGCCAATAAATCCGGTGATGCGGAAACATAAATGGTACCATCAGGACCAATAGCGGGTGTCCCTAATCTAAGGGCACTACTGCTACTGTACTTCCATTTCAGAGACCCATCGGATCCATTTATGGCATAAAGGTTTCGATCACCACCACAATGGGCATCACCATTTCCCAGATAGATGGTGTTATCGGGGCCTATACTGGCCGGATAAGATACGCATGCACCCGGGGTATAATCTCTGGTATTAAACTTCCACTTAAGCGTCCCGTCAGGATTCAAGGCATAAAGATAACCATCCCAGGAGCCTTGATAGATAGTACCATCAGATCCAATAGTCGGTCCAAATAAAGTCATACCACCAGTTTTGTAAGTCCATTTCTCATTGCCACTAGTATCATAGGCTACCACGCCATTGTTGGCAGTAAAATAGATAGTACCGTCAGAAGAAACAACTGACCCCGCTACAGATTTCATATCAAGGCCCTTACTCCATTTTATATTGCCGTTAGGATCCAGGGCATAGGCTGCAATTGATGCACCGATGTAGATAGTCCCATCGGCCCCCAAAGAAGGGCTGTGAACCATTTGTCCTTGAGATGAGGGTATAAGCTGAGTTTTCCATTTTAAGGTATTTTTCTGGGGCCCCAGGTATGGGCTGTAGCCTGTGTGGCGCGCACTACCATCAAACATAGGCCAGGGAGTTTGAGCGGGCTGAGAAAAAAGCCCTTGATAACCACTCGGCAAAAAGATTAAGCTTATCAAAAAGATTAGAATGAAAAATATTCTCTTTGTCATTATTAATACCATGACTCCTCCTTCCTCTCGCTAGGGAGAATGGCAATACCTATTAGTAGAACAGGGATTTTGTTTAAAAATTTATAGACAAAAGTCTTTTCCTGATATTAACCACAGAGACCACAGAGAGTAGGTACGAATTAATTCGTGACTACAAGCCTGCCTGGCTGGCAGACAGGTAAGTTATCTTAAATGCATTTTCCTCTGTGCCCTCTGTGGTTTCCTAACCATTTTCTATTGATGCGGGAAAAATTAATGTCCATTAAGGGATTAAAAAAGGCTATAAACAAAACCCCTCTAGAAGTAGACTTATTTTTTTATTATATAAAACTTGAGGATTCATACCAACTAAAATTTGTGACTGCTTATATACACAAAAACGACGGGTAATCTTTCTTCAGGCCTTGTAGGCCAACGGATGGCCCTGTTTATCAAGATTAGTTAGATGAAAGGAA
>MHDQ01000304.1 GCA_001803565.1 Nitrospinae bacterium RIFCSPLOWO2_12_FULL_45_22
TGACCAGATCACGGCTTGGCCGCGCTACGTAATAGCTGACTATAGATGTTTCGAGGTAGACTTTCTGTTCCATAGCGTCTTATATCTCCTGCTAACGACTTTAATCAGGTGCGCTGCTTTTTGGCGTCACCTGAATTAATTTGTTAGGTGCTTTTATCTGTCCACCAAAAGTAATATTAAAAGAAAAATATTTACCGAATAAAAATAATAATGAAGCAATTAATCCTAATATCATTAAAAAAATCAGAAAAGGAACTAATGGATTCACACTACTTTTTATTCCTGTAACCATGTTTTTTAGCGTTAATAAATCTCCCTCCTTTATATTTCCTACTGAATCTACTTTTACTTTATTTTTCCAATCAGTAATTGCGCTTCCTTCCTCTTGCCCAAATAAATCTTTGCTTAGAATTCCTTTGATTCTTACTTCCCAAGCTTGATGAGGATTATTGGCAAACTCTTTTTCATCAATTTGTTTTTTTATTTCCTTCTCAATGCTTCTTAATTGACAATATGCGATAAGCTTTTTAGCAAAAGGTTTGATTTCAAATAGTTCTATGCATTCTTGAAGTGATTTACACATTTTTGGGTTACTTTCTTAAATTTAACCTAACGCTGGAGCTGAGACGCGGGAAACGCCCCAGCGTTTTCCCGTCGATTCTCCAGCGACTTGTTAGGCCCTTGAACAGGTAATTGTATTTATTTAGACAATGTCTTTGAAAGAGATCTTATTTGTTGGGCTTCATAACTTTCTGGATCATTTTCCAGAATCCACCTATGATGCTGAATTGCCAGATCTTCCTCACCTAGCTTCAAATATGTTAAACCAAGATAAAATCTGGCCGTGGTCAGAGATTGATCAAGGCTGACTGCTTCAACAAGGTGCTTTTTGGCTTCATTTAGTTCATTAAGATTGAATAATGCCACTCCTAGCGCCATTCTGAATTCCGCATATCCAGGATCTAACTGGACAGCTTTACGAAGATCCTTTAGTGCCTTATTATAATCTTCTGAGCTAAGATAAAGAGAACCCCTGTCAAAATAAGTATGAGCATATTTGGGATCAATAGAGATAGCCCTCTTATATGTTTCCAAAGCTAAATTGATATCTCCTTTTGCAAAATAAAGATTTCCCAGTAAATCTATAGCGGACACATCGTTAGGACTTTTCTTTAGCGCCTCATTTAAGATGATTTCAGCTTTAACAAAATCCATCATTTCAAGGGATCTAAAGAATTGTGTTCTTAAATCCTCTTCTTGATGAATATAGACGACATCTCCTTCTTTTGAAATTTTGTTGTAAGTGAAAGTTATATTCACATTTTTCCCGATCCAATGAACTTGATGGACAGGGTCGACTTTATCTGAAAATACGTAACCATAAGAATCATAGAGAAATTTGCGAATGATATCTGTATTATTATCATTCTTAAACATAATCATTGCACCAGAGAATTTATTCCTTGTAAATATGTAGGCCTTCCTTGTAACATTTGCACCTCCAAATTTCATCGTATCGTATTTCCTAAGACAGACAATCTTATCTCCTTCTTTCTGGTAAAGAACCATATCTTTTAACTCATGAATGCTGGTCCCCCACTTAATGTCATTAAAGTTGTCAGGTTCATTATAATCCCCAACGTAGGAAAGAGCGTGTTGAGGGGACAATAGATAGCTCATCATAAATAATAGGACTATACGGCTGTAATATTTTGCCATCTTGCGATCCTCACATGTCAGATGAAAATGTCTGGAAATTAAGAAAGGGAGTCACCATAATCTTTATTTTTTCTGGGCCTAACGTCAAGGCTCACCGGTTGCTCTCAGCAATCCGGTGGAGCCGCTTGTTAGCTTTTGGGAGCATTCATTATATGAACAGACATAGTTTGTTTACCTTGGAGAAAATTGATAGTGCTTTTACGGATGACATATTGGTCATCTTCCCATTCACCATAACCATGGGGGTAATATGATGAATTTTTTATGTGGGCTTTATCAAAAGGGTAACCGAGAGCCTTACCCATTACATGCAAGAGGTCAATCAATAGATCAGCTTTACGGGGTGCCCATGATTCAAGTGGGTAATTTTTGTCCTGAAGGTGAGCATGATAAAGTTTCCATGCCGAAAGGACATCCTGCTCAAGCGATGTCTTGGGAAGAAATTCAACATCAATCATGTTTAGACTCTCGACATGCTGAGGAGCCAGAGTGGATGAACGAGTAGACATGAGGTCTTTAAATATTCTTAATTTTCTTTCTCTGCCCCATCTTCTACGGTCTAAGTATTGAGCAATTTGGACTGATAGAATAGGGCCAAGAAGTATTGCAGAAATTGTGAGGATGTTGGTTAATGTCATAATGTCCTCCTTATGCATTGTTAAAGCTAACGACCCGGCTGACTTGCCCGAAGGGTCAAGTCAAGCCGATGGTTAGGAGAATAAACATGTTTGAACCTTATGACTATTCAAAGATTTTAGATTGTTTTCGCTTACTTTACCATAGAAAATTAAATCCTCCTTCTGAATATACGAGACAATGGATGGATGGTCTTTCGCACGAAGACATGAAAGAAGTCGCACGTATATATCATAACCTTGTACGGAATGAAGTAGAATTGCATTGTGTGAGGCGAATATTACTCCATCATGTTCTAAGAGAGATTCGCTTGAAATTCCAAAAGGCTCTTTCAAAATACCTGAGATGTTTCTATCATGCTGAAGACTGCAAATCAAAACATATTCATTTTTCATAATTTCCTCCTAACGCTAGAGCTCAGCGGCCCAAAAAGCGCTTACAGGGCTCCAAACAACCGAAAACTTGCGTGCGCTTTTGGGGTCCGCTGAAGTGACTCGTTAGCTTTATTTGACAGGAATCATCTTTTCTATCAGATATTCTGGAACATCCTCCAAATGAACAATTTTAAGGGATTGCTCCTCCGGATTCAATGAAGATGTTTGGGATGTAAGTGTTGCGCTCACATCTTCCTCGAGTTTCCACATAGCCCCGGTTGCAGGATCAACAATGAGCCATCCAATCAGGCCACCAAATAATAAGTTGCCATAAATATACCAACCATCTACTTTTCGGCTAATAACTGCCGAATGACTATCATAACCAGATTTTTTGAATGTCACATTATAGTCTTTACCTTTAAAATATCCTCTTTTAGTCTTCAAAGTTACCACTGTTGGAGTTTTTCCTGTGAAAACATGGTTACCTACTTCATCAGTTATAGTGATATCAGCTCCATCTGGTGTACTGTTTATATTAACAGCATACATTGATTTACTGACAATGGATGCACATCCTGTCAAAATGGCAACCATTAGAACTACAAAATGGTAAATGATCTTTTTCATGGCGTTTCCTCCTTTTTGCATAGTTTATCTGTTTGGAATAAATTTAAATCTGTTAAAAAAATTAAACCTAACATCTCACCCCCTTTCAATTTTATAGTGCATAATACCTCTCTCTTGGAACACACCATAGCCAAATTTATTATTTCCTATTTATTATCCTTCTTAATTGTTCTGCTAACTTTCCGAGTTGTTTTCCTTTTTCGCAGAAAGCATTCAATAAAAATGGAAGGGACGAAGCCAAATATTAAAGCAAGCCAAATAATTTTCTTCATTTATCCTCCATGCTAACGCTCCGGCTAACCCCGCCGCTGTAAGCGGTCGGGTTGAGCCGGTGGTTAGGCTTTTGGTTGTTCTAAAACATTACCAATACTATGCTCGAACTCTATTCTTGTAAATAAAATATCTTTTCTATCTACAAAGGAGAATATTATGCCTAGTAATTCTGATCTGTTGAAATTTGCGATAAGAATTGACGAAGTAGAAAGTATTTTGTGTGGGAAAGATTTTGAGAGAGAAGTAAACAAGGCTGATATTTTTGATTTTTTGACCCTGGTGTCATTAACTGCTAAAACAAATATCGGCAAATTGGGATCGCTCAAATCAAAATCCATAACAATCTCCTTTTTGGATAGCTATATCCCTGTAGATGTCTGCGGTAGTACTCCAATGAAAACCGCTTCTCCCGAAGAAGTTGGATTGGTACTACCTAAAGCATAATGCCGAGTTGAGCGGAATGGCCGGAGCGTCAGACCGGAGGTCTGTAAGCGCAGGACATTTCCGCTCCAACGATTTGTTGGAGGCGCGCGAATCAGCGCGCGCCGGAAACAAATTGTTGGAGTTTACTCAACTCGGCATTGCAGGCGCGCGCAGCGCGCCTGCAACATATATTAGACAGAAAAAATCTATTACAAAACACTTGACCAAAAACATTATTCAATGATATCATACAGTTAGAGCATAAGCACCACCTCCCTTGAAAAAAATAACTAATAATATCAACATGTTGTAACGACACTCCTGAGCGTAATATAATAATGCCGTCTAGCATGACACTGTAAGTTTTGAGTTAACTGCTTGATCTGATTAACATTATGAGCGAAGAAAGCCAAAAACCGACTGAAGCAGCTCAAAAGTTTTGGGATGCTTTTAAGGCCTGTGTCGAGGAGAACAGGGTGCCACCTGATCGTTCGCCCTTTTTTGTCAAGTGGGCGCAGGCATATGTTGATTTCTTGCCTGGAAAGCGGTTGCGAGATCGATCGCGGGAGGATATTGACGCCTTTCTTGCCGACCTGGGTAAGCGTCCAGGCATCCCGGACTGGCAGATAAGGCAGGCCGAACATGCCCTGAAGATTCTCTATGAGGCCTTTCTTCATAAATATGCCCCGGCTGGCACGACAAAACGGGCAGCAGGGACCGCAAAAAAGAACAGGATCGCGAGCAAGGCTCATAGGGCCAGCATCTTCCGGGATCGGGTTGTTCCCGGCGAGGTTGAGCGGCTTTTTTCTACCGTGATAGATACTCTGAAGACCGAAATTCGCAGCCGCCATTACTCGATCCGGACAGAAACAACCTATCTTGATTGGGTGCGCCGTTTCATCGCCTTTCATGGCTACGTGGACCCAAGGGGAATTGATGGGACCGTGGCGGTGAAGGAATATCTTGATTACCTTGCGGTGGAGAGGGAGGTTGCGGCGAGCACCCAAAACCAGGCCCTCAATGCCTTGGTGTTCTTTTACACTCAGGCCTTGCAGAAGCCCTTTGGAGAAATGGAGACGTTCGTGAGGGCCAAGCGTCCACAACGATTGCCCGAGGTGTTGACCAGAAGTGAAGTCGAGGCAGTTCTCGATCAGATGGAAGGGGTGAATTCGCTCATGGCTGGGTTGATGTATGGGGGCGGCCTGCGGCTCATGGAGTGTGTCCGTCTCAGGGTCAAGGACATTGACTTCGAACGCTTTCAGATCATGGTGCGTGATGGCAAAGGGCAGAAGGACCGGGTAACGATGCTGCCGGAACGCTTCGCAGTTGCATTGAAGGAACACCTTATTCGTGTGAAGATCATTTATGAAAAGGATCAGGCCAACGGGGTTCCCGGAGTTTATATTTGGCCGGCTCTGGCCCGAAAATATCCAAAGGCGGCCTCTGAATGGATCTGGCAATACGTATTCCCCGCCAAGAGCCTTTCGGTTGATCCTCGAAGCGGTACTGTGAGGCGGCACCATATCAATGAAAGCCTGGTGCAAAAGGCCGTAAAAGAGGCGGCTATGCGGGCCGGTATCAGCAAAAGGGTAAGCTGCCATACCTTGCGTCACTCCTTTGCCACGCACCTGCTTGAGGCGCACTACGACATCCGCACTGTCCAGGAACTGCTAGGGCATGCGGATGTTTCCACTACGATGATTTACACCCATGTTCTAAACAGACCAGGCCTCTCAGTAAAAAGTCCCGCAGACTTCTAAGACTTTTCACTTTATCCAGCCCGACGGGAAAAAGTAGTCCACACGTTTTTTCTCGGCACCCTCGTATCTCTTAGGTTGGCTCCATCCAAATCCACATCGCTCGTTCAACTAAGGCTTCAAGAAATTCTCCATAGGCAAATCGAATTTTTCGAGTCTCGATTTAACCTCTCCAAAAAGGGGAAAGTCAAGGAAATAACTTAGATTTCTTGAAGCATCACCGAGCGATCCTACGTAGACCGGATCGTGCAGTTTGTTCGTTTCCACAGCATACGACCGCGTGAGGACCTCTTCCTCGCCGCAGCCGAAATCGAATCGTTCCGGACCGACCTCGCCGTACACGCAAGCATCGCTCCCTCCATCCAGAGCCAAGCGATGAATGCGACTTCATATTACAGATGCTTCCCTTTTCTTTCAAGATGCCAGGCAAATACCGCCTTAAAAAGCAAAACATGGAGGTTCGACTTGTTGTTGCATGCAAACAGATCGCTGAAGAGTTGAGCAAAGCACCCGCGACCTGCCAGACATTCAAGTTTGGAAACTACCGGCACAAGTCAGGTATCGGTGGCTTCCACCGCATATCCCGATGCCTTCATTGCGTCAGATAGTCGCTCAGTTAAAGTCGGCAATCCGCTTCCTCCGCAGGCACGTTGTCGTCCTTGGTGCATAACAAGTTATTCTATAGTTTCTTAATAACTGCGCACCTCAAGGGGTTCCTTCTGGGCTCTATGGATTAACAATTTATTTTGTCTATCCAGCCCATGATCCCCTGACCTCTTAGATACCCCTTAAATCGTTATAAAATAACAATATCTCATGACAGATTTTTTTGCAACAATATATTTTAATCCTCCTTTATAACATATCATTTTTAAGATTATATAGAAATAGGAGAATCCTACATGCTGGCTATCCCTTCCACATTACAGGCACAATTTGAAGAATATTTACGAAATAAGGCGATTCCAAACAGCCACTCTTCAAACAAAACGGGTAAACGGGGCTTCCTGGAAAGCGGAATACTCCCTGCTGGCGGATGAAATCCATGTGCGGCATTATTCTTCCAAAACTCTCAAGACATATAGAGGATGGGTGCAAAAATTTCAGACTTTTACGCGCAGCAAGACCCCGGAACTGCTCTTATCGAATGATGTTAAAGAGTTTTTAACATTCTTGGCTGTGAAACGAAAGGTAGCATCCACCATCACGGCGGGTACTGGCACGGAGAACGAATTTCGATGACCGAGTCTGGAGCGACTTCTAGAGAGCTTTTTTA
>MHDQ01000305.1 GCA_001803565.1 Nitrospinae bacterium RIFCSPLOWO2_12_FULL_45_22
TTAAGGGCAAATGCGGTAATTGTGAGAATAATAATGTCTGCTTTGGTTGCCGGGGTAATGCCTTTTTTTATGGAGGGGACCTGCAAGGTCCAGACCCAAAATGCTGGCTCAATCCGGATGCTAAAGAATCCTATTGTTACTAACCCAAGTTGCGTTTAACAAAAAGCTTTATTCAATGTAAAACCAAATACGAACAAAATAACCTTAAGTAAGAAACCATCAAAAGTAACAGCATGAATCTTCTTGGGGAAAAAATTAGAAATTTCAGAAAATATTGTCTCTATCCTCTTGCGAATATACTTTTTATACCACCGTATGGGAGGTTCATCCCAACGTTTGGAATTCTTCTTCCTCATTGGAGAGAGCTTGATTTTATCCATCTCCATAAGGTCATCTTCAATAGTGTAATCGGTGTAGACGGCATCTGCATATATTTCACTTCCCTCAGGAAGGTAGAAGGGTAACTCATATAGAGCCTTTGAATCGTGTGTGGCACCAGCAAAGAAGGTAATCTCAACAGGAATTCTATCAGAAGTAGCAAGGATATGGACTCGAACACCATAGAAATATCGTCTCTTGGAAGGTATATATCCTCTGTATTCTTCAGATTTGACGATGCGAGAGCGCTTTATGCGGATATTGTCACAAACAGGAACAGGAAAAGAATCCAATACATACTCCATAGAGATATTGGCTTGTTTGAAAACAATACCAAGCTGGTGGAAGATGCTTACAATGAGATCAGAGAGGGCATGGATTCTCCTGCAAAGACGGGATTTTTCAAGCATATCGGGGATGAGACCAGTCTCATGCAGAACTACTCTGGCTCTCTCTATATTGCCTGCAAACACAATGGCAGATATCAATGCTGTTGTGATAACTTCCGAATCTGTCATCTTTTGTCTTCTTGATGTTTAATTGCTTTGAGAATATCATCAACTATAGTATAAATTATAATTGTTTTTTCTATCATTTGTTCCTCCTATGATTAACTGTTTATAGTTTTCCATAGGAAGAACTATTTTATATTTAATTTATATTAATTAGCAACTTGGGTTAGGAATATATAGATGCCCCTTATCAGTCCCTTTTTGCTGAATCCTTATGGCAGGAGATAGTAGCCAATTCGGATATTGTCGCGGGCGGGGTAATGATGGCGTATAGTGATGAGTGGTGGAAGGGGAAGCATTCGGAGAAAGGGGGAGGTTGTCCCGATGCTGATCCTGCCTTTCATAGCCTCTGCGGGCATCCAGATGCATCACAGCCTGATAGATATGCAAATGAGGAGTGGCGGGGTATCATGCGGTCCACCGATAATGGTCCTTACCCGGATATTATGGAGCCCAGGGCTATCTATTATGCCCTCCAGTCTCTCTGGACATCACCGCCTTTGCAGGAATCCCAATCTGACTTGTCATCCAGACCTTCTCAGAAAGCCATTGCTACCTGCCCATCAACCATTAGCTTCGGCGAGACAATCCAGTGTTCAATCGATGCCGCTGGTGAGGGAGATACCTACAGCTTCTCTGGTAGTACTGGTGATGTGGTAGTGGTGAGGATGCAGACGACATCAGGGGGTCTGGATCCCCAGATCAAGCTATACGACTCGGGTGGAAGTAAGCTCTATTCGGCATGGGGAAGCTACTATGCAGCGATAACAAACTGCACCCTACCTGGTAGTGGTACTTATACCATTGTAGCAGATGATTACGGTGGTACTGATAGCGGAAATTATGAGTTAAGCTTGTCATATGTTGGGTTTCAGGTAAACTCGATTACGCCGAATAAAGGGGGGAATACTGGTGTTGTTACTACAACCATCACGGGGGCTAAGTTCGAATCAGGTGCCTCTGTCAAGCTAACCAGGGAAGGCAATCCTGATATTAATGCAGTAGAAGTAAATGTCACAGACTCATCCCATATAACTGCCAGCTTTGATCTGACCGGCAAGGCCTCCGGCACTTATGATGTCGTAGTCACCAATCCTGATGGCAAGTCAGCTACCTTACCCAAGGCATTTACCATCGAAGAAGGCGGCGAGGCGAAGCTGTGGGTAGATATCGTGGGAAGAGATAGAGTAAGGGTGGGAAGGACCGAAGCATTCATTGTTCAATATGGAAACTCTGGTAATATTAATGCTGATTACCCATATTTGGTTATTGCACTACCAATGGAGATTAAATATGAAATTTTGGGCAACTTCGCTTCGCTTCCTCCTGATAGTAGCTCTTCTAATTATACAACCACTGATCCAGAGGTATATCATTTGACCGTTTTGGGGGTTCCGGAGTTACCACCAGGCTCTACTCGCTCTATAAAACTGGAAGTTAATGCTCCTAAAATTGGAGAATGGAAAATAAATGCTTATATTACGACGGATAGAAGTGTAATTTACTCTTCTGTGCTTTCTTTTGCAAAATCTGCTTTTGAAGAATTATTTATGGAATCAACAAATGCTAATTCCCAAAGTACTCAAACAACCCTTTTTCAGAACGGACTTCTGGGAGATTGACCTGGCATGCGGCAAAGTCTTTAGGAGATGGTGATTTCATAGAAATAATGCCTGACAGTTCCGATTCTGATCCAGACATAAACATAAAAAACTTGAAGGATAATCCGTATCCTGGTTGGACATATTGGGGAGCCTATCGTTTACCCCGAACTCTTAGCAAAGAAGAATTGCAAAGGCGAGTTGATAATCTCCGTAAAAGGTATGGCATAGATCCGGGAGATCCTAACAACATAAGTAAATACACCAGCATATGGTGTACATATAAGTTTGAAAAGGATAAAGCGCTATCCACTTATTGTTGGGGATTGGTCTTTCTACTTAATTTTGACATAATTTATAGGGATAAAAAATGGGTAAGTGAAGCTGAACTCTATTAGCAGGAACCATGAGTGTTTTAAGAAATTTGGTAGTGGTATGGAAAAAGTTTTTTCTAGTGTTGCAGCTATCGACCCTAATGATAAGGAAAGCCTTGTTGGTTTCGACTTTGCAGGTACGCCTCAAGGTCAGCTGAAACATTTTGTAAGTAATGGTCAGTCGATAGGCTATATGGTCTTTTTTGAAAACCTCGAGACCGCCACTGCTGCAGCACAGGAAGTGCTCATCACTGACCAACTTGATCTTAACCTCGATTGGTCAACCTTCTCATTTGGTGATATGCAGATTGGTGAAAAGATAATTAACGTGCCGGAGGGGGACAATAACTTTCAGAGCACGGTTGATCTGAGGCCGGATATCTCTGCACTTGTTGAGGTTAATTGCAACCTAAAGTTAGCAACCGGAGCATTTGAATGTCTTTTCCGGGGCAAAGATCCTGATACTGGAGAACTGGCTGACTTCCTTCCACCAAATACAGATGCTGTTGACCCACGAGGAAGAGGCTGGATTTCATTCAGTATAATGCCAAAAACCGGCCTCCCGACCGGGACAGTTATTAAGAATAAGGCAACAATAGATTTTGAAGTCGGCATACCACCGGACCCCATGGATACACCAGAGGTCTTCAATACCATTGATTCAGATACACCAACAAGCGGTGTTTTACCCCTATCATCTGCGTATACTACCACTGATTTCAAGGTTAGCTGGTCTGGAAGCGATGGAGAATCAGGCAGTGGATTAAGGGATTATACCATTTATGTATCCGATAATGGCGGCGATTACACTCCCTGGCTTACTAATACCACGGCTACCTCGGCGGAATTTATCGGTCAATTCGGACATACTTACCGATTCTACAGCATAGCCAGGGATAATGTCGGTAACGAAGAGGACCCACCCCAGCAGCCTGATACCCAGGTGAGCATTAATGCCTCTGATAAGCTCATTGCGGTCTACACCAACAGATCCTCTTATACCACTGGAGACAATTTGAAGCTATTGGTCAGCCTCAATAATCCGGGTAAGGCCATTGTAGCCGATGCCTTCCTGGGCTTTATGTTACCAGATGGGAGCCTCTACTTTTTCGATAGCTCTCTTTCCAACCTGATCCCAGCACAAACTAATTATCCGAGAACCTTTACTGCTGCCCGCACCTCTCTGGACATCCCGGGGAGCTTCAGTTTACCACCAACCGAGGTCTTCTCGGTACGGCTTCCAGAACTGGCAGAAGGTGACTACATTGCCTTTGCGGCCCTAGCAGAGCCAGGCTCGGTGCAGGCAGGTTCACCCAGAATAATCGGAGAAGTTAGCCTGGCCTATATCACATTTAGTAAGTAAATTCGCGGTAGGATTATTAAAGCGGTCTCTATTTCTTTGGGCTGGGGCTTGTTGGTTTTTAGTGAAAATTCAGCACAAAGGACAAATGCTTCAATGGGTGGTAAAGGCTATTAGGTTAGTGCCTTGTTCTTAACGAGCAATAACCCAATTAACTAATGAAAGGGGGGAAAAATGGTTAAGAAATTTTTAATTTTCAACTTTAAGAGTGGCCGTCCCGGCAGATACAGAATGATTGAGGTTGATAGCCAAAGGCTTCGACCTTCTCAAGCACTCGTAACGTTATCTGCTCAGCGCGGGCAAAAAGGAGGAGGTTATGGCGCGGAAAATCTTTTTTATTCTTTTATTTGCTCTTCTGGTCCTAATCCCCCAGAGGGGATATGTGGAGTCATCTTTACCAGAAATAAAGATTTTTACAAATGGTCCCAGCTTCCGTTCCGGGGATACCCTGTCCCTTGCTGTGAGTCTGAGGAATCCCGGGGCGGAAATGGCAGTGGATGTCTACCTGGGTTTTATCTTACCCAATGGAGCCATCTACTTCTTCGATGAAACCCTCAAGAATCTAGTGCCAGGTGATATTAGGGATCATGCTACCTTTACTGCGGTTGGGAATGATGTTACTCTCCCCTCAGGATTCGATTTGCAACTTCCGGGGTTCTTCTCACTCAAATTACCCATCATTCCTGATGGCACTTATGCTGTTTTTGCTTTCCTAGCTGAACCCGGTTCTGCCCAATCAGGATCTATTCAGGTTATCGGAGGGGTCAGCCTGGTATCTTTTAGCTATACCTCGGCACAGGGCGCAATTGAGATTATAAATGAATATCCTATCGGTACAATCTCAAATAGGCGACCAACCATTTCTGCAACTGTTAGATCTAGTTACAACTCTGAGATTGACCTCTCTACTATCCGAATGACTCTGGATGGCTCCCTTGTTTCTCATAATGTAAGCGGAGCCGGTTCAAATGTACAGTTATCCTATACCCCAAGTTATGACTTAGCTGAGGGAGAGCACAGGGTATCTGTAAACGCTAAAGATGTGAATGGTGTAGCAGCTAAGGAGAAGGCCTGGCGGTTTGAAATATCTGTAGCTAATCCAGAATGTGTGAATATTTCTGGACTATGGAATTGGTCTGAAACCGTGACTGTGACATGTACAGCCGAAGGAGAGAGCGAGACGGAAACTATAAGCGGTTCAGGGGTAATAAATATTAATCAAAAAGGTTGCAATGTGAATTGGACAGCTTCTTCCTTTAATGTTGATAGAACTGGAACAATTCAGGGTAATAACATTCAGGTATCAGGCCAATTTGTCATCCCGCTCGAGGAAGACGTTAATATTACGCAGAATATCTTTACTGCAAAAGGTAATATTAGCGGAAATCAGTTCAATCTGAATGGTTCAGGAATAGCAACAGGCACATATGAGGATATAAGTTTTTCCTGCACAGGGACTTCTACTGCTGTATTTACCCGGGCAAATACTTCATCATTGTCTAGCGAAAAGGAGGTTATCAGGGAACCTTCGTTACTATTTTTTAATAATGCGATAAAAATAGTTACAACTGTGGCCCCTTAAAATAATAAGTTATGTTTTCAGGAGCTAGAATTGGTCCAAAGCTAAAGCCCTTGCCAATGCTTTTAGGCCCCCGTCATAGTAACGGCAAAGTTGGGTTGAATATAGGTAGAAGGGGACCCAGGATATACTGAGAGAAAATGATTGGGTATAAGGAAATTGTGGAGATGGATGAGAAAGAGGGCAAAAGGGAGATATATTTTAGAGAAAAGGCAATAGAAGTCCCGTATCCCCGGCTGATAGGGGGTAGGTTTTTACTTAAGATCCTTTTACATTGGGTAAAAAGCTAGATTTTTGTAGTGGTCACATCTAAGCGACAATTAAAATAAAAAGGGGCTAAAACCTTAGAAAGAAAAGGTCTTTCTATTGGTTAAAAAATGGTATATTATCGTATTTTAATAGTTACCACCTAAGGTTTTGGACTATTTTCCCTTAACTATTGGTGAGGCATTACAATTTCTATGAAATAGTTATGACAATAATTTCGCATTACCCATGGTCCAACTATCACTAACTATATTGAAAAGACTATTGCTGAACATCTTTTCGGTCATACTTATCACGGGCATAGGTCCATTCCTGTCTTTTAGTTATATTACTCACGGTGCCCAACCTATATCAGATAAGATCCTTGTAGACAATTTTGAAAAACCGGGAAAACACAATTCTCTGGGGCATGATTTCGGCGCATTTTCTGACCAAAAAAACCTTGGTCACTGCTATTTATTTTTCAGCCAAGATAAGCAAAAAGAGTCATTGAATGAAAGCAAATACTCATTGTATATTCAATGGGATACTGCTAAAGAAGGTTCATATGGGGGCTATTGGAGTGATCTCAGACATCTTAATTTGGAATCTTTTAATTATCTATCTTTTTATGTTAAGGGTGTAAAAGGTGGCGAAAAGTTTAAGGTTGGTTTAAGAGGAAAGGTAGACGCAACTTATGAAACAAAAATACTTATTAATGAAGCATTAAAGGAAGGTGTCACAGTTGAATGGCAGAGAGCAACAATCCCTTTAAAATGGTTTAAGGCCATACAAAACTGGGGAGATGTAAATATGCTTTCTATCAATTTCGAATATACTTTTGGTAGTGGAAGTGGTGCAATTTTAATTGACGATATCGTTTTTGAGAAATGAATCAATAACTTCCTCAACAAAATATATTCCCTTGTATTTTCTTGTATGTAATGGAGCAGGAAATTAGAAAAAATAATTTCATGTATGCTGGCATTATCTTTAGCTGGCTAATCTGTCTTGGGCATTTTAATCCCAAACTTTTCTCTGTCTTAGGCGGTTCTGAATCTCTAACTACCAAATCGGTTTATATCATTTTCATATTCTTTCTCAATTTCTTCTGGCTCTATGGAATTTTTCATCTCTTCTTTCTCCTTCCCAAGATTCTTTCATTTTCAAAAAAATACCCCGTAGCTGAGAATCCGGTTCATTCACCAAGCGTCGCCATCCTCTATACAACAAGAAACGATTTTCAGGAAAAGGCGGCATTGTCCTGCATTAACCAATCCTATTCCAATTTTCATGTTTATATATTAGATGACAGTACAGATGATACCTATAAAGCAATTATCGACCAGTTTCATTATTCTCATCTTGCACAAACCACTATTATCAGGCGACGAGATCGGAGTGGCTTTAAAGCAGGGAACCTAAATAATGCCCTTCGGCACCATGCCATCCGGTATGAATACTTTGCTGTTATCGATGCCGATGAGGTTATCCCCTCGGATTTTTTGGAGAAACTCGTGCCTTATTTTAACCTTGAAAAAAACATTGCCTTTGTTCAGGCCCATCATGAGCAAAATCCTCATCAACCATCAAAATTCGCCCAGGATTTGGCACTGGGTATCAATTTTCACTGGGATGTCTATCAGCCGCCCAGAAATGACTATGGGTTTGTCATTTTTTACGGCCATGGAGCCCTAATTCGGCGTGATGTATGGGAAAAGGTTGGTGGATTTCCTGAAATTGTTTCGGAAGATTTAGCCTTTGCAACCCGGATAAGACAATTCGGCTATCGAGGGTACTTTGTCCGGGAAGTGACCTGCTATGAAGATTTTCCTGAGACCTATCAGCAATTCAGAAAGCGGCATGAGAAGTGGGTCAAGGGGGCATGCGAATACCTGCATCATGAATTTCTGCCTTTTCTCCTATCAAAGCGTGTAACGTTGCCAGAGAAGCTAGACGTATTATTCTCCTCCTTCAGCCTGTTTATTCCAGCCGTCTTCCTGATTTATATTTTTATCGCCAATGCGGTTCTTCCCATACTATTAGCAGAAAAACACACTCTTTCCATTAGTCTTTTTGGGCATAGTATCGAGTTGATGCCAGCCTATTTTATGGAACCGAGGTTTAAGAATTTATGGACCCTCGACTTTTACCTGATCACACTTATAGGCATGTTCTCACCTATCTTTTGCTATTTCGGGAAAATTTTTTCTCACCCCCAAAAGATTATCAAACTTCTATTCAAATCTGCTGTCCCATATATTTCTCTTATCCTTGTTTCTACCTGTGGTATTTTAACCTATCTTCTTACAAGAAAGGCTGTATTCCTTACCACTGGAGACAAAACAGCAAGTGGTTCCCTACTGTTACAAAATGGGAGGAGCGGCTTCTGGGAGAGTTTAAATTCAAACCATTCACTGGTTTTTCATCTAGAATGGGCATTGGGCTTGCTCCTAACCTATTTTTCGTTGATGACCATGAACTTCGCCCTTTTAACTGTCGCTTCCTGTCTGATTTTAAGTCCCCTCGTTGCTCATTATGGTTGGGAAAATAGAGCTATATCTTTTTTTATATCATTACCACTCCTTTTTGTCCTATTAGCTTTTGGGAGTATGGGCATCGGTTTTTTAGGAATTCAGGGGCTTTCGTTGTTTTTTCTTGCTTTGCATTTTTAGGGGGAATTACCAATGAAAAGAAAAATTTTTATTGTAGCCATGAGTATTTTTCTGATATTGCTTCCAGTATACGGATATGCCCTTATGGGTGATGCTGATGGCAATGGAACGGTAAATCTGGATGATGCACAGACTATTGCCCGATATCTCGTAAACCAGATCTCTGCTATTCCTAACCCAACTGATGCTGATGCCACGCAAGATGGCAAGATAGACATGGAAGATGCCTTTGCCATCGCCCAAAAGGTTACGGGCCACACCCGGTTTGTGGTGGTTGCCCCTCGCTATGGACGTTCTGATAAGCTACAGATCGGGGATACGATTCGCATTGAAGTTTTTGAGAAATTTTTTCCTTTCAATATTACCGGTGGCACAGTCCGTATTCGTTCCGCGAATTCGGACTACGATTCTGGCGATCAACCATTGACCTTTGAGCGGAATGGCCGTTCGCTATACTATCATTGGGATACAGGTGGTCTAACAGCCGCATCAGACTATGAAATCACCGTAACCCTAAGCGACAGCGCTGGCCGTGCACTTTCTAGCAGCGAACCATCGGCCAGATCAACACAGGACGCACCTCTACGCTCCAGCGCAATTCCTTTCATCCAAGTCTGGCTAAGGCTAACCAACCGAGTTTTCGAACCACCCTTTGTTGCGGCATCTGTAGATGCCTATGCCCCTGCGGCAGGGATTCCGCTGGAGTTCCGGCGGGTGGTACCGCATGACTCTGCGCACTATCCGTACCTGGGCCCGTTGGGCAGGGGGTGGGTCCACAAGTACGATATCAGCCTGGAGGAGTATACGGATGGGCGCACCGCGTTCCACGGCCCCGAGGGGTTCAACCGTTTCTTTCAAAGCAATCCGGATGGTACCTATACGGCCTCACCGGGGGATTATGGCCTTCTGACTCGCGATCCTGATGGAACGTTTCAACTCAAAGAGAAAAACGGATTTATGTATCGTTTCCGTTCAGATTTGCGCCTCGATTACGAAGAAGACTTGAACGGTAACCGCATCAGCGCGATTTACGATGGTTCGAACCGGCTTGTGGAGATCCGTCACTCCTCCGGGCAATCCTTCTTCCTGGAATACAATGCCTCCGGGCGAATCACACGGCTCACCGACCATGCCGGTCGGGTAACGACCTACGAATATGATGCCACGAACATCATGCTGAAAAAAGTTACTGACCCTGCCGGAGGCGCAACCAACTATGCATACAGCGTTGGACAGAGCGATATCATGAACTACCGGTTGTTGTCGGTGGCCTTTCCCGACGGCGCCCACGTTCATTATGAATACGACTCCAATGCCCGTCTGATCCGCCAGACCGGCACCTGGGGCGCTAACCCCGTTACTTATAGCTACACTATAGGCGGTAATTTGCAGGGTACATACACGCGAATTACCGATGCCCTGGGCGGGTCACCGACCATCTATGTGAACGACAGAGTACAACCCACCCTGGTGAAGGCCCCGGATGGGGCTCAGACCTCGAACCAATACGATGCATCAGCAAATCTCATCAAAATAACTGATCCATTGGCTCACGCTACGCAATTCGCCTATGATGAATTCGGCAATGTAGTTCGGGTCACCAATCCTTTGGGTAAAACCGTTCAATTCGGTTATGACCTTCGATTCAACAAACCTTCCTGGATAACCAGCCCGCTGGGTAACACCACCTCGCTCGCTTATGATTCCAAAGGGAATCTGATCACCATGACCTATCCCGATTCAACCCAGGAAACCTACGCCTACGATCCCCAGGGGAACCTGATCTCCGTACAAGAGGGTGCTGGCAAGCTAACCCAATATTCCTACAATAGCCAGGGCCAGATGACATCTTTCCAGAACGCCCTCGCCAATATCACGCAGTTCTCCTACAACCCAGCCGGAGATCTCGATAGCGTGACCGATGCCAAAGGGCATGTAATCTCCCACGGGCGCGACGTATTGGGGCGATTGATACGGCGTACCTACCCGGACGGCCCACAGGAAGATTACGAATATGATGCCGCGGGTAAGGTAACCGGATTTACTAATCGGCGGGGCGAAAGGATCTCGTTTTCCTATGATGCCACCGGACGGATGGAATGGAAAAGATATCCCTCCGGAAAGAAACTGCACTTCCTATACGATTCCGCTGGATATCTTGCAAGAGTGGAAGAGGTGGGGGGGGAAGCGACGACTCTCGATACAGCTTATGAACGTGACGCTACGCACCGCATAACCAAAGTGAAGGTACCGGGAAAAGTTACACCAGAGTCTTATGACGTATCCTATACCTACGACGCCGCAGGGAATCAGAAATTTATGGCCTACCCGGACGGTTATGCCTTGAACTATGAGTATGACGCAGCAAACCGACTTAAAAGGATTTATGATGCGGGCAATAATACCATCGTGACTTATGACTATGATGCTGCAGGCCGCCGGACAAAGAGAACCCTTGGTAATGGGACCTATACAACATACGATTACGACACTCTGGACCGGCTAACAACGCTGGCCAATTACGCGCCGGGTGGAACAATCCAATCCCGGTTCACTTACACATATAATGCAGCAGGCATCCGCACCTCCATGACCACCCTCGAAGGGGCACACACCTATACCTACGACGATACCTATCAACTGACTGGCGTCAGGTATCCCGACGGCAGGGCGGTTAACTATGCCTTTGATGAAGTTGGTAACCGGACCAGCGTGGCAGACAATGGCGTGGTAACTGACTATACGACCAACGAACTGGACCAGTATACGCAGGTTGGCACGGAGACATATGGGTACGATACAAACGGGAACCTCAAGACCAGAACTTCAGGAAGCAACGTAACTTCGTATGGATGGGATGAGGATGATCGCCTCGTAAGGGTTGATCGCGGCGGAGTTCATATCGATTATCGATACGATTATCAGGGTCGTCTTGTATCCAAGACAATCGGAGGTCAGGAGACGCGTTATATTTGGGATGGGGTTGATCTGATTGCAGAAATGAATTCCACAGGTCAGGTGATCAAACGTTACATATACGGAGCAACAATTAATGAGATTATTCTTGTGTCGGCAAATGGCACGAACTACTGGGCACAGCAAGATGGATTAGGAAGCGTTGTCGGTGTGTCTAATGATACGGGCGTTTTAACTGCATCAAACTCATATGATGTCTATGGCAATGTCCGAAGCGGTAACATTGCTTCTGTTCCTCAGCATTTTGCCGGAATGCGGTGGGATGAGGATGCGGGGTTATATTATGTTAGGGCGAGATGGTATGAGAAAAGTCTTGGTAGATTTATATCGATAGATCCAATAAAAGATATCAATTATAGTCTGAATCCTTATTCCTATGTCGGCAATCAACCTTTGTCATTAAGAGATCCTTTAGGTCTATGGTGGGGAGGAGAAGTGTTAGATTGGATTGGTGATAATTGGGGGCTTAACTGGTTTGGGGAACACAGAAGCGGCGGGAAAATAACTCCAAAAGGGGGTATAGGAGATTGGAATGTACTCCCATCAAATTGGGTTGACTGGCATGCAAAATGGCATGATTTGAGTCGTTACAACGCTGAACATGGGACAGGATTTTGGGGCTCACGTTGGGGGGGGACTGGCCGTCTTATGGATGAGATGGGCGCTGATGCAACGGTAATCGCTGGAATTCTTAGTGAAGCATTGCTTCGTTCAATCTTTGGAGTTTTTTTTGATGCATTTGATCCACGATTGTATGGACCTTATTTGGGAGGTATGTGCCCTACTTTTGTTCAAAGCGGCAATGCTCACGAAGAAAAGTCTTACAACTCAAATGATACATTAATAGCAAGGATAAAGGTTCCTTGGCCTGATTCTCTCCTCCGCTCCGATATCCCCATTTATGGAATTGCATCTGGCAAAAACTTCTCTCGTTACCGCGTAGAATATGGGAAAGGATCAAATCCTACTGAGTGGCATCTCATTGCAGAATCTGATAAACCGCAGGAAAGTGCCCCTGACTTCAAAGACATCTCATGGATGCAGGGTGACCTTAACTTAAAGGGGAATCTTGCGACGTGGAATACAGGGTTGAAGAACTGGATTCACCTGCCTTGGCATGCACCTGAAGACGAAACAGACTTTAACGGGGTCTACACTATTCGTCTGACCGTATTCGGGAAAGACAGCACGAAGGTTGAGGATAGAGTAACCGGAGAGGTAGGACGTGCAATTGCCCAGGCTCTTACTGGCATTGCTATCAGTCCTGACAAAAAAGTCGTAATGCGTTTTCCTGAGCAGGCATTGACGCATCCTTTCCGAGTTTACACAATACTTCCTTTCTCGGAGATTGGTGAAGAAACACCCACTTTATGCAAGGGTTGTGAAATTATCGGTCATGTGTACAGAGTTCGTGAACCTGGTGACAGGTTTATCAAGGATGTTTCTCTTGAGTTTAGTGTTAATGCGGGAGAAATAAAGAAACGGAAGGCTGAAAACATCGGCATCGGGCGTTATGATACCGAGAAAAATAAATGGGTCTTGCTTGAAACAGTATATGACAGTAAGTCATCTGTATTCAAGACTAACCTTCAAGAATTACCCTCACCTAAAGCTATCTATGCATTGATACACCATCAAACTGAGAAATTGTCCCATAAAGCCTTAGCTCCAAAAGAGCAGATTGCGACTTTGAAACCTGTCCGTCCCGGGGTTCTTCTGGAAAACAACTTTGAAAATGATCTCGGAACTTTCAAAAACCGTGACCGCCTGGTTGGCGCTGTTCTTTCACGTGATAATGCAGCAACTCCTGACGGCTCTTACTGCCTGAAAATTACCAATGAAAACCATAGCGGCAACTTCTCCTCTTCCGTAATTGATCGACCCTTTGATGTTCGTGAGTACGGAACCATGACCTTTGATTATCGCATCGGTCCCGAGGTAAAGATAGATTTCTTCCTTAAGGTGAATGGGCGCTGGTACGATTTGCAATTTACGGGAAAGCCAGTTGATTTTAAGAACCGCGATGTCAATATTGCCAATCTGGGTGCCATTCAAGGCATTATTGCCGATGATAAATGGCATACCGTAAGCGTTGATTTGCGCTACCTCCTGCACCAACAGACCCGCTATACCCGGATTGATGAGATTATCATGGCCAATTGGGACGTGGGGGGCTATATGAAGTTGGAGTTTGCCAATAATCCGCGCAGTGCGACATATTATATCGATAACTTTAAACTCACTGGTCCTGGTAAGGTAGCTAACGATCCACCTCTCTTGCTGGTGGATGATTTCAATGAAGCTAAAAGCAGGAATAGGCTCGGAGGGGTATCCGGAACCTACTTCACCCCTGGCTCCAACTTTTTCGATGCCTCCTTGAGTGACGGTTCGACCTCCCCTATACGACCGGTTGCACCGAGGGATAATAAAAGTAGAGCACTGCTCTTAAATTTTGACACCACAAGGCCTGATTCATACGGGGGCTATTGGACTTCAATCGCCAGGAATGACTTATCAACTTACTCGACGCTTGCCTTCCGCATGCGCTCAGATGGAGAAATTCCTAACCTAACTGTCGGCATTCGCAACAGCCATGGCATCGAAGGTAAAACCTCTATCCGACCCTATGTTTCGACGCCCGGCACTGATGGCTGGAGAGAAGTTCAGATACCCCTCACTGGGCTAAGAGGTCTATCTGATTTTTCATCGCCCGAGGTCCTGTTTTTTTCCGTGACACATAAAGATAGGAGTAGCAAGGGTAGGCTATGGATTGATGACCTGCGATTCGAAAGCAAGCCCTATCCCCAGGTAGCCGATTTTGAAGCACCCTTTGACTGGACACTGCTTGGCGCTAATTACACAACGTGGCAGACCGGGGCTGCTACTGTCTCATCCGGTAGTCTGAAAGATATTACGCAAGAGAAAAATCAGGAAAATACCGTCTTGCGTATTTCTTATGGGGGGACGATTGGGCTCGATTATGGGTTAAATGGTGGGTTCTCCTATGCTTCCTGGCGGGCCGGTTTGAACGGTATGGATGCCAGGCAGTTCAATTATCTGATTATGCGTATACGTGGAGAACGGGGAGGTGAGACACCTAATATATACCTTAGTGATTCGGTTAAACGTATCTCTCTTCGAGCGAAGGAAATGCCAATAATTAACCGGGAATGGCAGACCATTAAACTGCCTCTGGCGCATTATGTCAAGCAGGGTATTGATATGAGCCATCTTGAATCGCTGGAAATTGTCTTTGAGTGGGCCGAGCAATCCGGCACTATCTATGTGGATGATATAAGATTTGAGTGATACCAAGAATAAGGAACCTAATGAGCTTCTTTCAAGTCTTTCGAAGAACTAAATCATTTAAGGAGTATGACCATGCAAAAATTCCAGTGCATTATATCCATAGCTGTAATGATATTACTTGTTATCCCTATTTCTTTCATCAGTGGAAGGGTGGAAGCCGGTTCTTCATGGATGGCCATAAGCAGCCCTGTGCCAACTCCTCAGAGTGGTGGGGTTTTTGAAACAAAGCTGAAGTTTTTTACCTGGGATGCGGTGATAGGTTCTTATTTTATCTCGGTACATTACGACCCAGCGATTCTACAGATTATTCAAGTAACTACGCCAGACCAATCACCATTTTATGGCAATACCTTTGCCGATAAAAATTCTTTTACAACTGGTACAACTGACATCAGCGCTTTTCAAACGGGTACTACATCCGAGCAAGCCAATCCCGAGATCTTTGCGACGATCCAATGGAAAGCCCTGGGTAACACTGGGACATCTGCTACTATTGAACTTGAGCCAAAAAGCATAGTTGATTCTTTTTGGCGACCGATTGAGACTAATAGCGCAAGGACTACTTTTGTGATAGGTGATACTCCCAGCTATGTGCCTACCATTATTATCATTGGCAACGCGAATAAATATTCTCCAGAAGACACCCTGGTCCTTTCGGTTATTATTGATAACCCCGCTCCTTATACCCAGGTGGTGGATGTCTTTCTGGGTATCATAATCCCAAATGGCTCAGCCTATTTCTTTGACTCTTCTCTCACCAACCTGATACCATCCAGTTTGGATGATCCTGGGACCTTTACGCCAGTAAGAAATTCCCTGAAACTTGATCCGGGATACAATCTTCCCGCCACTGCTTTCTTTTCTGTGACATTACCTACAGGCTTACCGGAGGGTATTTATAAAGCCTTTGCTGCCTTTGCCGAACCTGGCTCGGTCCAGGCCGGTTCCACCAGGATTGTAGGAGACATTAGTATTATTTCGTTTTACTATTCCCCATAGTGGGAGTTTAAAAAAGCCTGGAGGAATTATTAAAGTCCGGGAATGCATCGAGCAGTTTTCGAGCTACGAGGGAAAAGAATATACCGGAGGCAACCATGACGGCATTAAAATATCAACCGAAGGGGCTGCAAAAAAAGAGTTTGATGCATCTCAGTTTAATTGGGGGATGGGTTTGTATTGTAGTCTGGTTCAATCCCCGTTTCTTGCTGTTATTTTCCGAAGCATACTCTATACCGGCAAAGATGTCTTTAATCCTAATGATTATTTGCCTCAATATATTCTGGCTCTTTGGAACTTATTTCATCATGCTGTTTGTTTTTGCCTTATTTTCCAAAAGGCGACTATCTCCACCTCCCTTGAAACCAACGGAACAGCCAAAGGTCGCTATTCTTTATATGACCAGAAATGATTTTCAGTATGAGGCGGCTCTTTCCTGCCTAAATCAAAAGTACCAAAATTATCAGCTCTTCATTCTGGATGATAGCACAGAACCGGACAGGATGGAGGAAATAGATAAATTTAAAGAAAAGTTCCCGGAAAAAGTGACTGTGATCCGAAGAAAAGATCGGAAAGGATTTAAAGCCGGTAGTATAAATAATGCCTTGAGAAATTATGTCCATGATTTCCCTTTTTTCGCCATTATAGACTCTGACGGGGTTATCCCAGAAGATTTTTTAGCGAGGATGATACCTTATTTTGGATTGGATGAGAGCATCGCTTTTGTCCAGGGAAGCCACCGACCCAAACCATTCCAAAAGTCCAAATTTGCATCTGATTTGATTCTCGGGATCATTCCCCTCTGGACAGTCTACTTTTATCCCAGAAACGATTATGGATTTCTTATATTTCTAGGGCATGGAGGCATAATAAGACGGGATGTTTGGGAGATAATAGGGGGATTTCCTGAGCTCGTCTCTGAGGATCTAGCCTTTTCTACCAAAGTCGCAGAGTTTGGATATCGGGGCTATTTTGTTAGCGATGTTATAAGTTATGAGGATTTTCCGGAATCTTACCCGCAGCTTAGGAAGCAACAAGAAAAATATGTGAAGGGAGGTTGTGAATTCCTTCATAGGAGTTTTTCTTCGTTTTTGCGATCAAAAAAGGTAACCTGGTTTGAGAAGCTGGATGTGTTCCTCTCTTGCTCCACCCTTTTTCTCCCCGCCTTTTACCTCTTTTTTCTTTTGATATTTTGTTTATTCTGCATATCCGCTTCACTCTCGTAAAGGTCTTCTACCCACAGGATTTAGTGTATGAATATTTCTAGAAACACCGTATGTAGATACAAGGGGAGTCAACAGGATATGCATATTGTTTATTACTACCCCATTTCTTTGCTGAAGTAAAGCCTATCACTTTTCCTTAGGCTCTCAGATCAAAATTGCTTCTGCCTACTTCCTAAACAAACGTTTTTACTCTATCTGGAGTTGG
The DNA here is from genome assembly GCA_001803565.1 of Nitrospinae bacterium RIFCSPLOWO2_12_FULL_45_22. Lineage (GTDB taxonomy): Bacteria > 2-12-FULL-45-22 > 2-12-FULL-45-22 > 2-12-FULL-45-22 > 2-12-FULL-45-22 > 2-12-FULL-45-22. The sequence continues at coordinate 17,438 of MHDQ01000305.1, forward strand.
GATTTTTATCTGGTAACTCTTTTGATGATGTTTGCCCCTGTGCTTGGCTGCTTCCACCTTATATTATCCCATCCGATAAAGGTAATTCGGCTCCTTTTCCTATCCACGGTTCCGTATCTTTCCCTGATGGTGGTATGCGTTACGGGGGTCTTGAGCTATATTTTAACGGGAAAGGCTGCATTCTTAGTTACGGGTGAAAAGGGCGGAGGGGATACTTTTTATAATTACGCTGAGGGTAGTGGAGGAAAAACGTCTTGGTTAGAGAGGTTAAATTTTGAACATGGCTCAGTCCGGATCACTGAGCTGATTTTGGGAGTATTTCTTACTTATATATGCCTCAGAACCTTTAACTTAGCGCTTTTGGCATTTTCTCTATCTTTGGTACTCGGTTATTTTCTCTTTATTTGTGAATGGGAAAATAAAATACTTACCCCTTTAGTATATCTCCCTTTTTTGTTGATCGTTTTCGGGATAGGATTGTTGGGCTTTAACCTCATGGGGGCCCAGGGGATATTTTTATTATTCTTTCCTATTCATTTCTGAGTATTTTATCCCTCTCTCAAAGCGTTAACCCCAAACGGGCAATATGTGCCAAATTGTAATGTATAAGCCTTTGTGGATAAAATTAAAAAAATCGATTTTGCAGATATCAACAGGGGGCAATAATTATAGTACAATCGTTGCCCATTGGTAATGTGGAGGATTTGGTATGAAGGAGGAAAAGGGTATAAAAAGAAGCCCAATATTTTAAGTCAAAGTGTTAATTGGGAAATGAAGGATGCCTTTTTTTTGACCTAATATAAGTTACAATACCTTAATAATCTGATAGGTTGTTTGGATTGTCGTTAGTGGGATGCGAAAGAAGTTTTTATGGAGTGGCAAAGCTTGCTATGCAGAATTTTTTCAGTGGTAATTAATTATCTGATTGATGGGGGTTAGAAAATGGATAGCAGGTATTTTACGGTGGAGCATGAGGCATTTCGCAAGACAGTACGGGATTTTGTTGAGAAAGAGCTGGTACCCCATATAGACGAATGGGAGGAAAAAGAAGAGATGCCCCGGGAGATATTCCCCCGTATGGGACAGTTAGGCTTTTTCGGTTTGCGCTTCC
>MHDQ01000306.1 GCA_001803565.1 Nitrospinae bacterium RIFCSPLOWO2_12_FULL_45_22
TTCCGGGCTTGACCCGGAATCCAGCATCTTTTCTGGATTCCGGCTTTCGCCGGAATGACGACTTATGCGTATTTAATTTGGACGCTGTGTATAGTATAAACGGTTATAGCAAACAATAAGGGATGAGCGATAAGGCTTTCACCTTCAGGATAGACAAAGAAGGGGTCTGGTACCATGAAGGGGTAGAGATAACCCATGAACGTATTTATTATTATCTCAATAGTCTGCTCCAATGTGATGACAATGGGGTATATTACATAGAGGCCGAAGGAGGCAAATGGTATGTAGAGGTAGAGGATACCCCTTTTATAGTATTGAGGCTAAAAGTAGCTCCAGACAATAGGAGATTAGTTATCAGCCTTAATGATGGTACTGAGGAGGTCTTGAATCCAGAAACTCTAACCCTCAGAAAGGATAATATACCTTATTGCCGGGTTAAGGGTGGGAGGTTTGAGGCCCGCTTCAATCGGCTCAGCTATTTTAGCTTAGCCAATTATTTGAAACATGATCCTACTACAGACTCATTTTTTCTGGAATCTGACAATAGACAATATTATTTGAGCAAACGAGATTAGTGAGCGTTACTCTATTTATGTTCCGTTATACCGGTTGGTTTTGACGGAAGATTTGAATCATTTCCTCATGAATATTTCCATTAGTAGTCAGGATCTCGTCCCCATAGATACTGAAGAGATTCCCGGTAAAGGTAGTTACCCTCCCGCCAGCCTCAGTAACCATCAGACTACCAGCCGCCATATCCCAGGGGGATAGCTTATGTTCCCAGAAGCCATCCAGCCTCCCAGCCGCTACATAACAGAGCTCGAGAGCCGCTGAGCCATTCCGTCTGATACCCTGGGCATGCTTGACCATATGGTTAAAATAGATGAGGCTATTATCATCCTGGGTAATAATATCGTAACTGAAACCCGTAGCCACGAGGCTGCTGATGAGCCTTCTTGTCTCTGATACCTTTATGGGTTTCTGGTTTAAAAAAGCCCCCCCTCCTTTCTGGCTAGAAAATACTTCATCCAGCAAGGGGTCATAGACTACCCCTACCATAATCTCTTCCCGGATAGCCAGGGCAATAGATACCGCAAAGCAGGGGTAACCATGCACATAATTGGTTGTTCCATCTAAAGGGTCTATGATCCATTTAAACTCAGAGGCAGGACCTTGATTGGGTCGCTCCTCTGCCAATATTTGATGCTGAGGATAATTCTCTAGCAAGATAGAGACAATGATCTCTTCTGCCTCTTTATCCATGTCGGAGACCAGGTTAGTTATTCCTTTATATTCAATGGTATTTACCTGCCCCAGATTTTTTAATAAGAACTGTCCAGCTTTTTTTGCCGCCAGAGTCGCTATTTCTAAATATTCTTTCTCCATATAAAGAATCAACCCTCAATTAAAAGGTTTAAAAACTTATTGAAAAATAGTGGCCATATAGGATATATTTCAGGAAAGTTTTTTCTTTACCTCTATCCCCCTTTGACCTATAGACGATATTATAGCGTAATATAGCGGGTTTTCAAGCTTATGATTCCTTATTAATCAAAGTGAATATTATGATTTATAATGTATAACCTATCTTCGTGAATAATAATGAAAATTAGCAACATAAATGGTCTCTTGAATATCAATAAGCCACCAGGGATAACCTCCCATGATGTAGTGAAAGAGGTCCGGCGAATATTGGATATAAGGAGGGTAGGGCACATGGGGACCCTGGACCCCCAGGCTAAGGGAGTATTATTGATTGGTGTAGGCAGGGGAACAAAAATGGCCCCTTTCCTATTAGAACTCCCTAAGACCTATCGGGCAATGATGGTCTTAGGAATAAAGACCGATACCCAGGATGCCTGGGGTAAGATTATCTCCCAAAAGGACGATTTTCGGGTGAGTAAAGAGGAGCTTTTACAGGTGTTCTCTAAATTTACCGGTGAGATCGAACAGATACCCCCGATCTTCTCTGCCCTGAAATACCATGGTAAACCCCTATATAGCTATGCCCGGAAAGGTATTTCGCTGGAAATAAAACCCAGAAAGGTTAATATAAAAGAGCTAAGGTTCCTGGAGTATAAGGATAATCGGGTAGATTTTGAGATCTACTGCAGTAAAGGAACTTATATCAGGACTCTATGTAACGATATAGGAGAGAGGTTAGGTTGTGGGGCTCATCTAGCCAGGCTGGAGCGGACTAGGGTAGGGGAGTTCCGTATCGAGGAAGCCTTGACCTTAAAGGAACTAGAGAGGGCCTCTGCGCAAGGAGAATTAGACCGCTATCTTCATCCCATAGAACCCCTGGACCTGAGAAATTAGACAACTGCTAATGACTTTTGCAAGATGCTCCTTTACAAATCTTATAAATAATGGTATAAAGTAAATACAAAAAATTGAGATAAATGTTCAGCCACGAATGACACGAAAGAGAGGCAAAGAGACGTAAGCTGGCCATAAGAGATTCTTTGTCGCTTCGCTCCTCAGAATGACAATCTTGGTTGTCAATTAAAATACGTCACCGTAATTACGAGCTAGACCATTTAGCGTTCCTTAAGGGCTAAATAGTTACAAACTGAGGGAGATAGAGGAGATGGTTTTCTTACCCGAGAAGAAGCAGGAATTAATAACACAATATCGGCAGCATGAGAAAGATACTGGTTCCTCAGAGCTTCAGATAGCCCTCTTAAGCCACCGGATAAGCTATCTGACGGAACACTTCAGGGTACATGCCAAAGATCATCATTCCAGGAGAGGTTTACTGAAACTAGTGGGGAAGCGGCGGAGACTCTTAGAGTATCTAAAAATAAAAGATATTGATCGGTATCGGGTAATCATTGAGAAGCTAGGACTCAGGCGTTAGGGGAGGCGTATTCCACTATCTTGTCAAGAGAACCTTTTTTCTTTCCCGTCTTTCTGCCCTTCTGTAAATATTCAGTTTAACATTCTAACCCATAAAAGTGTATAGGCCAATTTGTTTAAAATATTTAATGCTAGGAGGTAATAAGTTTGAAACCCAATATTGTAGAAACTGAAATAAGAGGAACTAAGTTTTCTATCAGTACCGGAGAATTAGCCAAGCAGGCTAGCGGTTCTGTCCTGGTACGCCATGGCGATACGGTAGTACTGGTGGCAGTAGTAGGGGATGCTGAGGCTATTGAGGAAAAGGATTTCTTTCCCTTGACAGTAGAATATCGAGAAAGAACCTATGCGGCAGGGAAAATTCCCGGGGGCTTCTTCAAGCGGGAAGGGAGGCCCACAGAGCAAGAGACCCTGGCTGCCCGATTGATTGATCGGCCTTTAAGACCGTTATTTCCTGAGTCATTTAACCATGAGGTTCAGATTTCGGTGATGGTCCTATCGGTAGACCAGGAGAATGACCCCTCTCTGTTAGGTATTATTGGGGCTTCGGCAGCTTTGACCCTGTCTGACATCCCTTTTCTGGAGCCAGTAGGAGCAGTCAGGGTAGGGCTGATAAATGGGGAGCTAGTCTTGAACCCCACTGCTAAAGAATTAGAAGAGAGCGCCCTGAATCTGGTGTTGGCCGGGACCAGGGAAGGGGTGGTTATGGTAGAGGGTGGAGCCAGGGAGCTGCCGGAAGTTACGTTAGTAGAGGCGATAGAGCTTGGTCAACAGACAATAGTAAAGTTGGTAGAACTCCAGGAAGAGCTCCGGTCAAAAGCGGGGAAAGAAAAGCGGCAGATAAAAGAAAGAGAACCGAATAGTGGCTTAGAAACCCTTATCAGAGGGTTTGTCCTGGAGAAGATTAGGGCTGTATTAATCGAACCAGGCAAATTTAAGCGCCAAGAAGGGATTAATGCTATCTTGCAAGAGTGCCAGGCTTATGTAAAAGGCCAGCTAGAGGTAGATGAGAAACAAGTTATCAGCATATTCCAACAGATAGAACGAGAAGAGGTCAGGGGATTAATAGTAAAAAAAAGTCTGCGGGTGGATGGTCGAGGACTCAGGGACATCAGGCATATCTCTTCCCAAGTGGGGGTACTCCCCAGAACCCATGGCTCAGCCCTTTTTACTAGAGGAGAAACCCAGGCCCTGGTAGTTACTACTCTGGGTACCGCGGGAGACGAACAGATTATTGATGGTCTAGAAGGCAGGTCCTCTAAAAAATTCATACTCCACTATAACTTCCCCTCATTTAGTGTGGGAGAAGTAAAGCCTTTTCGTAGTCCTGGCCGGAGGGAGGTCGGCCATGGCGCCCTGGCTGAGCGGGCTATCCAGCCGGTCTTACCCAAGAATGAAGATTTCCCATATACCATAAGGATTGTCTCGGACATTCTGGAGTCTAATGGGTCTTCTTCTATGGCAACAGTTTGCGGGGCCAGTTTATCGTTAATGGATGCAGGGGTTTCCATTGAGGCAGCGGTAGGGGGAATAGCCATGGGGTTGATCCAAGAGGATAATCAGGTATTTATCATCTCTGATATACTGGGAGTAGAAGATCATTTAGGTGATATGGATTTTAAGGTTGCTGGCACCGCTCAGGGGATTACCGCCCTCCAGATGGATATAAAAGGGGTAAGATTGAACCATGAGGTTCTGCTACAAGCCTTAGAGCAAGCTAGAGAGGGTAGATTATATATCCTGGAAAAGATGAATCAAGCATTGTCTGAGCCCAGACCCCAACTCTCTGTCTATGCCCCCAGAATTGTCACTATTAAGGTGAAATCCGACAAGATCAGGGAAGTAATTGGCCCTGGAGGAAAGACTATAAAAGGTATTATTGAGAAGACCGGGGTTTCCATTGATATTGAAGATAGCGGTTTGATCAAAATTGCCTCGGCTAACGAGGAGGCAGTCCAAAAAGCCATTGATATTATAAAGGACCTAACCCAGGAAGCGGAGATAGGAAAGATTTATCAGGGGAGGGTAAAAAAGATCATTGATGATTTAGGCGCTATTGTAGAGATCTTTCCTGGTACTAGCGGCTTGGTGCATATATCACAAATAGCACGACGCAGAGTCGCAAAGGTTTCAGATGAATTACGTGAAGGAGAAGACATCCTGGTAAAGCTTATGGATATTGATGACCGGGGTAGGCTCCGTTTAAGTGCTAAAGAGGTATTAGGCCAGTCTGAAGCCATCCAGGCCCGCTAATTGCCTGGTACCGCTGTCCTTCCTCAAAGTTAACATAATATAGCTTATCGGAATATAAAAGAGGGGGTGGTTTAGATCAATCGGCCACCCAGCGGGATACCTTCTCTTGTAAAGACCCATCCTCCTGGGTTGCCAGGTATTTTTTATAATAGGTAAGGGCCTTTTTCTTATCCCCCTTCTGTTCATAACATCTACCTAAGGCCAGGTAAGACTGCCCCTGGAAAAAGGGTTCTTCTAGCTGGGATAATAGAGTATAATTCTGTATAGCTTGATCCAATTTACCCCATTCCTCGTAGGTATAGCCTAAATCCAGGAGGATTATCCCTTTAAGGAGATGATTATCTTCCGGGGCATAGCCTAAGACTTCTTTATACCACCTGGCTGCCTTTTCAAAATCTCGCTGTTGTAAGTAGGTATGAGCAAGATAGAGTCTAGCCCATAGGGCCTGTTTATTCTTGCCATAGTTTTCTATTATTTGGAGGTACCGTTTAGCCCCGTCCTTTAAGTTATCCTTATGATATAAGGCTACAGCTTGGGCTGTTTCGTCAGCTATTTTAGTGTCTACCTTAGCCTGGTAATAGAAGAGCCCCCACCCGATCCCCAATAATAGAAAAAAACCAGCTAGCCCAGCCAGGAACGGAGGCCAGTGGTCATAGATATAATTGAGTACTAGAGAAGAGGTAGTTAGGAACTCGTCCGGCTCTTTCATCCATTTTCTGCTATATTTTTTCTTCTTAGCCATTTTCTTTAAACCCGATCCTAAAATCCGAAGCCCTAAATTCTAAATAGTATCAACATTTTACTCAAACAAAATCCCTGATCAAAGGATTTTTTCGGCCAGCCTATAAGCGTCCTGAAAGACCCTTTCGATTTGTCCTGGATTCAGCCCTGCCCCTAACAGGATTTTTTTTGCCCCTTCTATCTCAAGCAGGTCTTCTGGGTCATGGGAATCGGTATTAAAGACTAAACTAGCTCCGGCTTTAATGGCCATCTGGGCCACATGACCATTGGTTAAGGAGTGGCCTTTACGGGCGGTAATCTCTAATGAAATAGAACGGGCTTTAGCCAGGTCTACCTCTTCAGGGGTTATCAGGCCGGGATGGGCCAGGATATCAATCTCAGCCTTTAGGGCAGCCATATTAGTCCCTAGAGGTACCGGCTCCGCAATAGTCTCCCCATGTACCAATACTAGTTTGGCGCCTAATGCCCGGGTTTTTTTGGCTAAATCCCTGATAGCCTCTGGCGCTAAATGAGTCAGTTCTACCCCGGGTATAACTTTTATTGCCCAATATTTATTCAGCTCTTCGCAAGCCCGAACAATACGGGGCACTACATGATCTATATTGGAATGATCCACATGGTCAGTAATGGCTAGCACCTTTATCCCTTTTACATACGCCCTTTGGGCCAACTCGGATGGTAGAAGGCTCCCATCACTAAGGAGAGAATGGGTATGCAAATCTATCATTTTTCTTTCTTCTCGGTCAAATTTGCCAGGAGTTGGTTTATCCGGGCCCCATATTCTATGGATGGATCAAATTTGAAGATCAATTCCGGGACATAACGTAGATTGAGTCTCTTCCCGATTTCTCCTCGGATAAAGCCTTTGGCGCTCATAAGTCCTTTAAAAGATTCCTCTTTCTCGGCTGTTTCCCCCAGGATACTGATAAATACCTTGGCCTGGCGCAGGTCATCAGAAAGGACTACCTTAGTTAGGGTTACAAATCCTATGCGCGGGTCTTTTATCTCATGGATAAGCAGGTTAGAGATCTCTTCTTTAATAAGCTCCCCTACCCTATCGGATCGCTTATATTGCCTCATTTTATCAGGACAAAAGAAGTGGTCTTTGGCTGACATGGCTTCAACCCCCTCTTATTGACTCTAGGTTTGAGCTAGAACAATTCTATTTGGTAGTTGATGATCTGGGCAGGATAAAACCCTTCGATAAAATTGATTACAGACTGAAGTATGTTGCTCACCTGGGTACTGTCGTTGTTAATAGTAACTACTCCCAGCGTTGTTTTTCTCCATTTGTCATTATCTTCAATCTCCGCAATAGAGACATTAAATTTGTTTCTTATCCGATCCTTGATACTTTTGAGAATTTGCCTCTTGTCTTTTAAGGAGTTATTACCGGGGAGATATAGATCTATCACACATAAACCGATCTTCATTGCGCTTCTACCTGCCTGCCACCCTGGGGCGCAGGCACGGTTTTAGATCTTCCGGGCTACTGCTATTTCTTCATAAGGTTCAATTATATCCCCTGTCTGCCAGTCGGAGAATTTATCTAAACCAATGCCGCACTCATACCCGGCAGTGACTTCACTAATATCCTCTTTAAACCGCTTCAGAGAGGTCATTTTCCCCTGGTAGATTACTGCGTTATCCCTGAGGACGCGAATATTGGCATTTCTCATGATAACCCCATCGGTAACATAACATCCAGCTATTATCCCTGCCCTGGGTATCCGGAATAATTGACGTACCTCGGCACGACCCAATACCCTCTCTTCTATTAATGGTTCCAGTAGCCCCTCCATAGCTGCTTTGACATCGGCAATAACATCATAGATAATATTATAGAGTCTCACATCCACTTTTTCTGTTTCTAGCAACTCTTCGGCCTGGGGTGTGGGCCGGACGTTGAAGCCAATAATAATAGCGTTGGCCGTGAAAGCCAGCATCACATCACTCTCTGTAATCCCTCCTACTCCATTATAGATGACTTTTAATTTTACCTCTTCAGTGCTTAGTTTTTCTAAGGAATTAGTAAGGGCCTCTGCTGAACCTTGCACATCGGCCTTGATGATTATATTTAACTCCTTCACGCCCCCCTTTTTAATCTGTTCATGCAATTGCTCCAGGCTAACCGTAGCCGTCTTGACCATCCCCTCTTCTCTTTGTCTTTGCGCTCGGAGCTGGCTGATTTCCCGGGACTTCTTTTCATCTTCTACTACAATAAAAGAATCCCCGGCTTGCGGAACCCCAGAAAGACCTAATACTTCTATAGGGATAGAAGGCCCTGACTCCTTAACCTTTTTCCCTTTACTATTGATCATAGCCCGGACCTTGCCGTAATGTATCCCAGCTACGAATGAATCCCCTACCTTTAACCTCCCGCTCTGGAGCAAGATAGTAGCTACTGGTCCTTTGTTCTTATCCAGCTCTGCTTCAATAATAACACCTTTAGCTGGGCGGTTAGACAGTGCCTTCAACTCTAATATCTCTGCCTGGAGCAAGATCATTTCCAGGAGTTCTTTTATGCCGATCCGTTTTTTAGCCGAGACTTCCACAAAAATGGTATCCCCTCCCCATTCTTCTGGGGTTAAGCCTAATTCAGAAAGGTCTTTCTTTACCTTTTCTGGGTTAGCGTTAGGTTTATCAATCTTATTTATAGCTGCTACTATGGGCACTTTAGCAACCCGAGCATGGGCTACCGCCTCTTTAGTCTGAGGCATAACCCCATCATCAGCGGCTACTACTAAAACCACTATATCGGTAACTTGAGCCCCACGGGCCCGCATCGCTGCAAAGGCTTCATGGCCGGGGGTATCTAAGAAGATTATCTTCCCTTTCTCCACCTCTACTTCATAAGCACCAATGTGCTGCGTGATCCCACCCACCTCCTTGTCCATGACATTGGTCTGGCGGATAGCATCTAGCAACAGGGTTTTACCATGATCCACATGGCCCATAACAGTAACAACTGGAGACCGGGAGACTAATATCTCTTTAGTTGGTTGAAAGTGTTCACTAATAATCTCATCGGAATAAAGGGGTAAAATCTCGGCTTCATATCCATATTTTTGAGCTAGAGTCTGAGTAACATTGGGATCCAACATCTGGTTTATATGGGATATTATCCCCATTTCCATAAGGTTCTTTATAATCTCTTTGGCTTTACAGTTAAGCCTTTCGGCCAATTGCTTTACCGTTATATTCTCTCCTAACTTGATCTTTTTCCGAGGGACTAAGGTTTCCTCCTTAGGGAGTGGTTCAGGTGGGAGCGGACGATATTCTTCTTTTTCTTCTTCCTTTTCCTCCTTTTCCTCCTTTTCTTCCTTTTCCTCCTTCGGGGGCTCTCGTAAGATCGCACGCACCAATTCTGCTGTCTCTTCATCAAGAGAACTAAGGTTGCTCTTGACACTGATGCCTTGTTTATGGAGCTCAGCTACCAGGGTTGGGCTGTCTAACCCTAGCTCTTTGGCCAACACATAGATCCTGATATTTGTCATAATATTTCCTTTTCACTATCACCCATTAGTAGGGGCTAGTATCTCTGCCTGTCTTTACTAATGGGCTAACACAGAGGTCAGTCCCCACAGCAGGTTGTAATCTTTAAAGAAATTTCTCTCTTTGGTGGATATAACTCTCGATTTTTAATGCAAATTTTTCCTCTTTTATCCCCACTGCATTCCGGGGTGAGCTGCCTAAGAGATCTCCTAGCCGGAGCGAGTCAAAGATATAATAATGCCTAATTCCTTCCTTGTTGGCGAGGAAGAGGTAATTTTTTTGGAGGTTTTGCCCGATATCATTAGCTAATAATAACAGTTTGGTCTTTTTACTTTTTAAGGCCAATTGCAGGTTGGTTTGTCCGGAGACCGCTTTACCCGCCTTGTAAGCGAGGCCGATCAGGGCCCCGAGTTTATCCTCTAATTTTTTTATGATCTCTGCCCTTAAATCCTTTCCTGAGATGATCCTCTTCCTTTTTAAGGCCCGGTTTAAGCAATCTTGAGAGGGGCAGATATATACCCCCTTCCCTGGCAGTTTACTATCCAAATCAATAATTATATCCTTTTGGGGCGACAAAACCATCCGGAGCAATTCATTTCTAGACTGCTTATTATAACAGCCGACACAGGTTCTTTGGAACTGGTTTTTTTCAGGATTCGGCATCGCCTGTAAGGTTTTCTAGCACAGCTTCGGCCTGCTCCCCTGCCCGGTATTTTTCAGTATATTCAGCTTCAGTACACACAGCCAGTCTCCATCTAGTCAGTTTAGAGGTTAAGCGAATATTTTGTCCTTTCTTGCCGATAGCTAAGGGAAGTTGGTCATCATCAACTATCAATATCATAGATTGATCTTTCTGATTTACTTCTACCCGTTTGACTTTAGCTGGTACCAATGCGTTACGGACGTAGGTTACGGGGTCTTCTGACCACCGGACAATATCTATCTTTTCTCCTCTCAGCTCCTGGACAATAGATTGCACTCTACTCCCTCTCATCCCCACACATGCACCAACTGGGTCTATATCTTTTTGGTGAGAAACTACTGCTATCTTGGAGTGACCTATAGGTTCCCGGACTACCCCTTTTAACTCTACCAGACCTTCAGCAATTTCTGGTATTTCTAGTTCAAACAACTTTATTAATAGGGCCGGGTGCGTTCTAGAAATTATGATCTGTTGTCCCTTGCCGCCACGCCTCACCTCCAGGATACAGGCCTTGATCCTGTCACCTCGTTTAAGGAATTCCCTGAGAGGTTGTTCTTTCTTGGGGAGTAATGCCTCGGCCTTACCCAGGTCAACAACCAGGCTCCCTCTTTCCTCCCGCTGGACAATGCCAGTAACCAGGTCTCCCTGCCGGCCTTTAAAATCAGTGTATATAATTTCTCTTTCGGCTTCCCTAAGCTTTTGGAAGATGATCTGCTTAGCAGTCTGGGCCGCTATCCTGCCAAAAGCTTTACCTACTTCTATAGGAATCTCAATAATGTCTCCGGGTTCTATACCCTCTTTGAGCCGAGAAGCTTCAGCTAACAATATTTCCGCCTTAGGCTCTTGCAGGTTCTCTACTACGCGCTTTACGGCAAATAACTCTATATTACCACTGGTACTGTTGAACTTAGCCTGGATATTGTCTGAAGGGCTAAAATGTTTCCTTGAGGAGGAAGTAACGGCTAATTCAATAGCCTCAATAATGACCTGCTTACTGATCCCTTTTTCTCGCTCTATTTGATCTAAGACTCTAATCAGATCATGATCCATTAAAATTCCACCTCTAACTGGGCCTTAGTGATAGCAGAGAGAGGGATGGAAATAGTCTCTCCACTGCTCAACTGGAGCTTCACTCTCTCACCCTCTAACCCCTTTAACCACCCAGTGAATTTTCTTCTGGCCATGATGGGGGTTGAGGTAGTTAATTTAACTAGCCGGCCAGTGAATCGGTAATAATCTTCTTCCTTTTTTAAGGGGCGATCCAACCCTGGAGAAGATACTTCCAGTATATATTGCTGATTAATAACCTCCTCTATATCCAGAAGCTCCCCTACCTGATAACTGATGTTTTGACAATCATCAAGGGTAACTCCACCTGGTTTGTCTATGAACAACCGCAGGTACCAGTTCTTCCTTTCCTTTTTAAACTCCAGGTCTACCAAGTCCATCCCCTCAGAATTTATCACGGGCTTAACTAACCTCTCTATTCGCTCTAACAAATCTCCTCTTTCCACCATCTTTCTTAGACGCTGTCAATCCAGTAAAACAAAAAAGTGGGCTTCAGCCCACTTCTTTATTTTTTAGATTTAAAAATTATGATAACATAAATATCTTACTTATACAATCTTAATACCGTGAGAATGTTGTTTTTCCTTGACTTGTTGCGGTGCTGAAATATA
>MHDQ01000307.1 GCA_001803565.1 Nitrospinae bacterium RIFCSPLOWO2_12_FULL_45_22
AGGAAGATGATGAGTAGGAGTGCCCCGAACCGACCCTTATACCCTAAAAGTATTGAGAGGGCCCCTACAATCTCAAATACTATGGCACCCAGGGCAAACAGTCCTGTAGCTGGCATGCCAAAAGAAGCCATATTTTGCTGGGTCTGGGCAAAATGCAGTATCTTGTTGATCCCTGATACCAGAAATATCTGACATAAGAATATCCTTCCCAATAACACCAATATCTTTTCCCATCCCTTCATTTACCCCTCCTCCTCTATTTAACGGGTTTCACAAGGATATATCTAAAAGGGGATAGAAGTCAAGGAAATTTGTCAAGCAATACCTAAATAAAAATTTTCCGAAAAATCTGGCAAATTATGCCTATACCTAAAGCAAATTATGCCTATACCTAAAGCAAATTATGTCCAAACTCCAGGCCCCTGATTTAATCAGGGGGTAAGATGCTGCTACTATCACTCCTTGGCGCCTTAGTGACTTGATGGCTGAACGGTTAATATAGATTTAATTTAGGTAAACAGTTACAAAATTTTAGGGCTCGGCCAAAAAGTGGCATAATTTTTGCTCCTTATCATTAGGATAATATTGGTTACTTCCTCCTGATTTTACCGAACGTTTGACAAAAATTTCTTGGGGGATAAAGCTATAAAACTTATTTATCCTGAATTATGCAAACATATGCCTAATCTTTTGTAGGGCAGGGCTTTAGCCCTGCAACTCTGGTGATATAACGCAAACCTAAAGGCTTGCCCTACAATGCCTTGCAATGAAGATTGCATAATTCGGGTTTATGTCGTTTACTATAGTTCTCCCTGTAATTAAAGGGGATGAGAAGATAGGATGTTTCTTTTCTTTATCTCTGTTACATACATTTTTGTAGCCCAAAATTACATTTTTGGTAACAGTATCTGCTGGTCTCTCGCTCATTTTTGCCCTAATAAACCATTTTTGTATCTCCTAATTCATAATAATAGACAACAATTAATATTAATAAAGTCTAATTTTTGTTCCGGCACATTCCGCATATTACAGCAAAAGGAGAGACGATGCTTTTACTCGCTATTTTATGGTTATTATTAGCTCTTGGTTCTGGGTTAATTTAGAATGACCGATTTGAGATCCAATATATTTTATAAAATAGTAATAATAGTTACCCTGTCAATATATGCAGCTTATCTTACTTATCGCCTCCTTTATACCATCAATCCAGAAGCCCTTATTTTTTCTATAGTCTTTTACTTTGCCGAGCTTTATGGATTAGTGGCCCTCTTTCTATATTTTTTCCAGATGTGGGATTTTCCCCATAGAGAAGTTAATCTCCCAGAGCAGGGGCTCAGGGTGGCTGCTCTCATTCCCACCTACAATGAGGATATCTCGGTCATACGGAAGACAGCCCTTGCCTGTATGAATATGGATTATCCCCATGATACGTACATTCTTGATGATGGGGCAAGGCCGAGGGTAAGAGAGCTTGCGCATGAGATTGGCTGCAAGTATTTAGAGCGTCAGACTAGGATAGGAGCTAAGGCCGGGAACCTTAATCATGCTATTCAGCAGATTGATGCTGATTTCTTTGCCATCTTTGACAGCGATTATGTTCCCTATCCACATTTCCTTATAAAAACCCTAGGTTTTTTCAAAAACTCCCAGGTTGCTTTTGTTCAAACACCCCAACATTACTATAACATAGATTCCTTTACCTTTCGTTATAGCCAAAAAAAACAAAGAATCTGGAACGAGCAAGAAGTGTTTTATCGCCTCATGATGAGTGGGAGGGATTACTGGAACTCCACCTTTTTTGTTGGAACTGCCGCTATTTTAAGAAAGGAAGCCCTTGAGAGCATTGGGGGGGTTGCAACAGAGACGATTACGGAAGATTTGCACACAACGATAAGGCTTTACAAGAAGGGCTGGAAGGGCATATACCATAATGAGGTCTTGGCCAGTGGCCTTTCCCCTATGGATATAACAACCTATCAAACCCAAAAGCTGAGGTGGGCGTACGGAAACATAAGTGTGATCTTCTATGACAACCCCATTCTGGCGAAAGGGCTTACCCTTCCGCAAAGAATATGTTTTTTTGCCACTTGCTTCGGCTGGACTGTAGGATTTTCCAAGGCTATATATTTCATATCCCCAGGTGTTCTTCTCCTTACCGGTATGTATCCCATCGCCAATTTCGATATGGAATTTATTATTATCTACCTGACTTTTCTATTGACTGTATTAAGTGGTTTCAAGATCGCAAGCCGGGGCTTTGGGAAGGTTTTTAGGGATGAAGAGTATAACATGCTCAATTTTTTCATCCTGATGAGGGCTACTTTAAGAGCAATATTCAGACGAAAAAGCGAATACAAAGTTACCGTGAAAGACGCGGCCTTACCCATTTCCCTCCTCTATCTGATTCCCCAGTTTTTCGTTCTCCTTACCTCTTACATTGGAATTAACTGGGGTTTATTCAAACTCTATTTCCATATTTCTCAAGATTATAAAGGCCTCGGTATCGCATCTTTCTGGGCTTTCGTGAATGGCTTCTTGGCCTTTTCGATTGTCCGGGGCGTAACAAAGCCATATCATGGGAGGAGGCACTTCCGAATTCCTGAATCCCTGCCCCTATACGTTTACCAGGGTAATGAGAGATTTATCGGGTGGACTGGCAACATAAACGAGAGAGGGGTTTCCCTACTTAGTTTATCCCCTCTTGATCTTAGCCGGGATGTTAAGCTCGAGATCATTATTGGTACAGAGGTGGTGAAGTGTGAAGGGGAGATTGTTTATGAAAACATAAGAAAGACCAATAAAATTTACTCTTACGGAATAAAATTACGAAACCTTACCCCGGTCCAAGAAAACATCATAATTTCCCACTGCTTCAATGTGGCCCTACCCAGGCTATTCAGGAACTTCGGGGCCCATATATCCTACCTGAATAACTGGGTTAAAATGCTCAGGGCAAAGCGGATAATCAAAAGGAAAGGACAGCGCTACTTTATTCATATCCTGGCAATAGTCAGGACCGAGGATGGCAGGGAAAGACCCTATGTGACTCATGACTTGAGCTTGAGCGGGGCACTGATTATAACTTATGAGAGTATCTTCCTCAACAGCTCCCTATACCTTGACCTAATCCTCCCCGTGGGTAAGGTGGGTATGCAGGGAAGGGTGGTAAGAACAGAGGAGCTTTCGCTTGGTAAACAGACTACCTATCTCCTGGGAATCAAATTTGAGGATGATAATGATATCTCCCGACAGAGGCTACGGGAGTTCCTGAAGCGAGAAAGCCAAAGGGGATATCTTGAATACTTCAGGGTATCATAGAAACCATTCATTCGAGAGAACGCAAATTGTGTATATGGTTAGAAAACCGCTTATCATAGTAGCAAGCCTTACGCTGATTTCCTTGATCGTATTTTTTATTTTCAACTTGGCATACAGGGATCAGATTCTAGTGAATCAGGCCTTTTTCCGGATGGTAAATATCCCTTCGCCTTCATTGGTCGATATTGTCCAGAAGTCTTCCAGGCGGAACCTTTCAAAAGATGATTCTGCCTTCCTCTACCGTCTTTCCACCATTCTTATCAGGAAAAGGATGCGCAGCGAGGCCATAGAGGTCTTAGGGCGGGCCCTAAAAAATGAGCCCGATAACCCTCAGTTGAAATTGCAACTTGCCACAGAGCTATTCAATGACGGCCGCTATGAAGAGGTTGAAAGGCTTTTCAATGAACTTCTCTCGCAGGTCAGGTAAATTGAGAAAGATCGGTTCTCTTATATTAATCATATTTTTTATCTTGAGCTATGGAAAAGCTTTATCCCAGGAGAAGAAACCCATGGGGAAAAAGGAGTTGAGAGAAAAGGTTATAATAGGAGCGGCAAGAAATGCCTGGAAAATGGGGGATTATCAACTGGCCGGAGAGCGATACAAAAGGGCTATAGTCCAATATCCTCACATTTGGGAAATAAGGCGGGAGTATGCCTGGGTTCTAAGGGATGCAGGAAAGCTAATGGATTCCATTGAGATACTGGAAGAGACCTCCAGAGATTTTCCGGACAGGGAAGAGATTCAGTTGGCCCTTGTAGATGCTTATATAGAGATAAAAGATTTTCAATCAGCCGCAAAGCTAATGGAGGTCATCATAAAGAAGAATCCTGATGATAAGAATAGGCTCTTGCGCCTTGCGGAACTCCACGAATGGAGCGGCAATTATGCTAAGGCAATAGACCTATATCGGCGTATAGGCATTCTTGCCGTTCCGGAGGAAAAGAGAGACATAAATACCCGGTTGGCCAGACTATCCAGGTTGGCCGGCGATTATGAGGGGGCGAAGTTGCTATATCGGGAACTCATAAGGGCAGAGTTAAGGGATATAGATCTGGTTAAAGAGTTCGTCAGCCTCCTGGAAGAGATGGGTGAGACAGAGGAGCTGATCGATATTTCCCTTAAGGCCCTTAAGCTCCATCCTGATGATAGAAATCTTTTAATTTCTATTGCCATGGCTTACAGCACCAGAAAGGATTTCTCCGCTGCGCAGCCCTATCTCGAGAAAGCCTATCATCTCTACCCAACTGATATAGAGATTGTCAAACGTCTCGGATATGTGTTTCTCTGGCAGAAGAAGTTCCAGAAGGCATCTGAGCTCCTCTACCGGGTTCTTAAGGAAACCCCGAATGATGATACCCTTAGGGAGGATCTGGCCAACTCGTTGCTCTGGGGTGGGATGCCCCGGGAAGCCCTTACCCATTACAGATCTCTTATAGAAAGACGCCCTGAAAAGCCGATAGAAAGGATGATGCTGGAAGCCCTTAAGGGCTCAGGCCTCATAAATGACTACCTATCTTTTTCAGATAAATACCTGAAAAAATACCCCGCTGAGGATAAGGTTAGAAGAGAAAGGGCGGGATATCTGGCTTCTCGGGGGAGACTCGTTGAGGCAATCCAGGAATATGAGACCCTTGGTAAATCTTATCCATCCGACGAGGCTCTCAGAAGCGAGCTAGCGAATCTCTATCTGTCAGCGAAAAGGTATGAGGATGCAGTTGTCATTTTACAAGACCTACTGAAGGCCCATCCCCAAGATGAGCCCTTACGGCTTTCTCTTGCAAGAGCCCTCTGGTGGAGCGGTAATGAGGATTTTGCCATTACTCATTATAAAATAATATTGAAAAATAGGCCCGATGATAAGTTGAGGAGAGAATTTGCCGATGTATTGTTGTCGGCGCATAAATATCGGGAGGCCGAGGAAGTCCTAGGGGTCCTTATCACGTCTTACCCTGACGATATAGAGCTTCTTAAGAAACGGCTGAGAGCCCTGGAGGCGATGAACAGGTGGAAAGAGGTTGAGTCCGAGTTGAAAGCATTAATAAAAAAGGCGCCAGAATGGCATGATGGGCGTTATAATTTGGCCAGGCTCTATCAGTGGTGGGGCAGGGGATGGGAAGCCCTTCCCATTATGAAAGAACTCACTGCTCAATTCCCAGGGAATAAAACCTATAACCTTGCCCTGGGGAGATTGTACCAAGAAATGGGCTATTGTAAGGAAGCTATTCCCATCTTTGAGAGACATATGGGAGAGGGAATTGATTGGAAATCAAGGGGGAGCTATATACACTCGCTAGTGAGCTGCGCACAATTTCCCAGGGCGGATGATCAGCTTGATCGCCTTATGAGAGAAGCGCCCGAAGCCCCTTATGCCCTTATTATCAAAGGGCAGGTTTTGTTCAGGCTTGGAGATTACGCAGGGGCGAAAGCGTCCTTCCAGAAAATTGTTAATGGCAAAGAATCCGCTAATATTCCCTTCGACGCTAGAGTTTTTGTCACAGGCAATGATGACCCAAGGCTTGATGCCCTTCTGGGCCTCGTTGATATAGATACCATTTTTGGCAATTATTCCGGCAGCTTGAGCATATTGGAAAAATTGTCAGAGTTAAAAGATGAGGGGAACTGGCCTGTCCTTAGCAGATATGTGATGGCCCTTGGCCATGTAGATAGGCTGCCGGAAGCATACGAAATGCTGGATGGATTAAAGAAAGAGAAGGGGGAGCGGATTGATTTTTTGCTTGTTCAAGGAGAACTTCACAATCTAGCCCGCAACTATTATGCAGCAGAGGCATCATTTCGCAGGGTACTCTCCCTTGAAAAGAGGAATATAAGGGCGCAGATGGGTCTCATTACTTCTTTAGAGGCCCAGAAGAGGTTCAAAGAGTCCCACGGGGCACTTGAATGCTTATTAGAACAGGTTCCAGGAGAAATCATGATTAGGACTTATTATACTGAACTCCTTATAAAGAACAGGCAGTGGGAGAAGGCGAGAGCTGAAATAGACACGATAAGGTCTTTGTCGCCCCACTTGCTCGGACCTTATCTGGATTGGTTTTTCCGGGCATCAAGGGACAGGCAGGATGCCCGGGACTTGCCAGAACAACTCCGATCCCTTCTGTCCAGACACTCCGTGCCTGATGATGCAAAAAATCGGGGGGTTCTTTCCTCGCTTCTCTTTATCCAGAACAGACTTCTCCACCACGAAAAATATTATGAACTCTACCTCCTCAGCAAACCATTCCTTCCTATCCTCTCCCATGACATGCGCTTCATGAAGAACTATCAAATTGCCTTTCTTAATAGCGCCAAGGCCAAGGAGGCTCTTCATGATCTGAGCGCGTTGAGAAGCCAGAAAAGAGATATTTGGCTTGATCTCCTTTTGGTCAGGGCCTATATTGCGATGGAGAGCAGTAAAGAAGCCTTATCCCTCATGGAGTTATCGAAAGTATCTTCTAAGGGGGTAGACCCTGAAGGCAGGTTTTTCCTGGCAGAGCTTTTTCTTCTTTTGAAAAGAGGTGATGAGGCTTTGCAAGTTTACGAAGGGTTGCAAAATGGTGAGGAGAAACTGGTATCTGTTGTTTCGGGCCTGATTTATGCTAATTACCTGCTTGATCAAGAAGAAAAAGCCGAAGCCCTCCTTCATGATTTTTTTCATAGAGAGCAAAATTTCTTCGTCCGGCTCGATTTATTTCGTAATCTGTCTCATATGGGTTTAGGTAGGGATGATGGGTTTTACCGGGACTTTGTCGTGAGAGGCATGGAGAAGTTACTGAAGGAAAGGGACGAGAAGGATGCGCTTTTCTTCCTGGCCTATAGTCTGTCTATCCATGGGCATTTGCGAGAGGGGCTGGATTGGTTTCGGGTCATGCTCCGGGGAAAAGCGACCCCTCTCCCAGTCCTGTGGATGGCAAGGGTATTGAGCTGGAATAAAGATTACAAAGGGTCTATTGAGGCATATAATCGATATCTGGCTTACAATCCTGGCGACTTCCTGGCCAGGAGAGAAAGGGCAAGGGTCATGGTAGAGAAGGCAAGGGTCATGGGATGGATGATTGATTACCAGGGGTCCCTCCATGCCTATCACGATATCGTTGATGATGGTGGCCCCTGGAAGGAAGTTGAGATGGAGGCTAAGGCCAAGGAGTTCCTATTTAAGGGTTGGATTTTGGATGCCCTCCCAAAGTATCGCCTTCTCATTGAAGAGGAGCCAGCGAACAGCGAGGCCCTCTTCGAGCTAGGGCAAATATATTCCAAAAAGGGATTCCATGATCTGGCGATAGAATCTTACCTTAACTTACTCACGGCCTTCCCGGCTCATCCGGAAGGGCTGATAGCCCTGGAGAGACAGAAACTATACAAGAAGCCTTTTCCTGTCCTGGAGTATCAGTTAGTGGACCAGGATGGATTTGATGATAAACGTTCCATAGCCTATGATCAGTTGGAAGCGATCTCCTTTTTCTCTCTATCTGATAATCTTAAACTATCTGCTAGATACCAGAAGACCTTTTTCCGTTTCGATACTTTCAAGGATTTTTCTGGGGACCAGCCGCGTATTGATATTGAATATCTTCCAAATATTAGATTATCCCTAAAGGGCTTTTTCTCCTATCCGGTATATCAAAGGATTAATGAAGAGAATGCCAATTTTGGATTTGGGGCGAGCTATGCCTTTGACCATGGGCTGGAGGCATCGGCTGGTTACCATCGCGAAGACCTATGGGAGAACGTTAATACCTTACTTTCGAACGTATATTTTGACAGATTTTTTATTGGGGGTAGATACCTGAACGATCGGTTCCACCTGGATGGACTTGCTTCTTTTTCTTATTATTCAGACGATAATGTCAGGCCTTTCTTTAAGCTTAGGGGAAGCTACGACCTCATGAGATTTCCCACGATCCTAAAAGCAATTATTGATTATGAGTTCTTCGACTTCAGGAAGGAGACCTTCTACTTCTCTCCCGATAACTATTCATTGGTGGCTCCCTATTTTCAGTGGAGGCATTATCTTAATAAGGATTTTTTTCATGAGGCGGATGAGATTTACTATGACCTCCTTGGGGGTTTCCGGATGGATTCCATGGGTAATTTCTATACAGATTTCCGGGCAGAGGCCCGCTATGAATGGCGCCAGAGGATCGAGGTCGGCCTCAGGGCGCAGTTTATTGATTCGGATGTCTATAGAGAGCAGAGGGTGGTCTTTTCTGTGGCTTTTAGGTTCTGACCCTTAAATGAAGATCATAATATCGGTTTTACTGATCATGTGTTTCCTATTAGGATGCGAGAAGAGAATGACGGGACTAAAACCCGGAACCCTAAAAGAAATGCTATCCCTTGCCTGGGAGGATTATAAAAAATCCTATATAAAGCCTGACGGTAGAGTAGTACGCCCCCTGGATGGGGGGGATACTGTATCAGAGGGCCAGGCCTATGCCATGCTTCTGGCCGTTTGGATGGATGACCGACCAGTTTTTGAGAGAGGCCTGGAATGGAGCAAACGCCATCTGTCCCGGGAAAAGGAGAAGGGGGATCACCTGTTAGCATGGCATTGGAGTGAAGGAGGGGTGACTGATTGGAACTCGGCTTCTGATGCGGACCTGGATTATGCCCTATCCTTACTTCTTGCTTACCGAAGATGGGGTGAAGAAGCATATAAGAAATGGGCTATAGAGGTCATGGAGAGTATTCTTGCTGAAGAGACGATGCCGGACATGAAGGGTAATCTTTATTTGCTCCCTGGGACATGGGGGAGACTGGATAATGGCGCCTTCGTAACCAATCCATCATACTACTCCCCTGCTTGGTATCGCCTATTCTTTTCCCTTACAGGAGATAAGCGATGGATGAATCTTCTGGAAGGGGCTTATCAAGTTATAGAGAAGGTTTCCATGCGCCTGGGTAAAGAACCGGGTGTAGGGCTGATTCCTGATTGGTGCATAGTAAAGCCCAATTTAGATACTGCTCCCGCCGATGGAATGAGCTCTCGCTACGGCTGGGATGCGATAAGAGTTGTCTGGCGGCTAGGAATAGACTGGACATGGTTCAAAGAAGAGCGGGCCAGGAGATATCTCGGGGTGGTTCTTAAGAAATTCTACGAGAAGGAGTGGTGGAGAAGGGGGGGTAAGGTTTATATAGAATATCATTACCAGGGAAGCCCCTACAAGGAGTATGAAAGCCCAGCTTCCTATTTAGCGGCCGCCTTCACCGCCTTTGTTGGAGAGGATAAAGATCTTATGGGAGAATTTTTGCATAAGGCATACGAATTTGGTGTCATCGGTGAAGATGGTTTGCTCTTCGAGAAAAGAAAAGACTACTATTCTGACAGCCTTTCGCTCCTGTTTCTTACTCTATTAGCAGAAGCTGCAATAAGCTTCTGAAAGAAATTGTAAGAACAGGGTTGTCCTTGTCCGATGCCACAGGGGTTGTTCCCAGGCTATATGATTCTTCCCGAATATATTGAAAGTTTATTCAATGAGCTAGTGTTAGCAAAGGTGCTCCTTGATTTCTTCTCTTAAGAAGGAGTGTATAGGAATGGCACATAGATTCTTCAGGGAGATAAAAGGGTTTATTTGTATCTTCTATATTGCTCTTATTACACTCGTAATCTCAAGGACTATCCTCCAAACGATCGGCAACATGTACATTGAGGAAGGACTTTTCGTGCTGGTTGCCCGACTCATGATAGACGAGCTTTATAATGCTATCCTCGAAACATGGCCTCTCCTGGTAATCATCTTAGTTTTGCAAGTGGTTCTTTCCATCTATTTCAACCGTGATTTCACCAGCTCACAAAAATGTATGGATGATAAAAAGGTGGAAGAGAAACGATACAGATCTATTCTGACCGTGTCCACAGTGTTTGCAGTCCCTATCTACCTGGGAATTAGATGGATAGTTGGCTACAGACACCCGGTGATCTGGGTGTATTGTGGGGCAATATTGATACTGATTATTGCAGGGACATTGTCATGGTCGGCTATTTTCTCAAAGAAAAGGAGGATGAGAAAGGATGATAGGGAAGGAAAATTACATTTTAAATCTCTTCTCAGGCTTCACTACATGCTTTTTCTTACTCTTCTGATTTTTTTCCCTCCCTGGATGATCCTGATGAGTGCAAGACCTCTAAAGGAAAAAAATATTCTTCTCATAGTAATAGACACTCTCCGTGCAAACCACCTTGGATGTTATGGTTACAAGCGTTCTACAACTCCAAACATCAACAGGCTTGCTAAAGGTGGTGTGTTGTTTACTAATGCATATTCACAGTCCTCATGGACCAAAACATCCATTGCCTCGCTTATGACAGGGGCTTATCCCTATCGTCACAACGTTTTCTACGAGAATGGCGACTATTCCGCTCTTCCAAAAGAGGTAGTAACCATTGCCGAGGTTTTACTTAACTCTGGTTATAAAACAGTAGGGTTCTCTGCAAACCCGCATATAATTCCTGAATTCGGATTCAGCCAGGGGTTCTCTTCGTTCCAATATGATATCCTTTGGCGTCAAAACAGCACTGAGGTCGTTACGGAGATAGTGATAAATTATCTAAGGAGGCGGAAAGGATTGAAAAGTACATTTATGTATGTTCATTACCTTGACCCGCACGATACCTATACTCCATCATTGCCATGCGAGGAATTTTCCCATGCTTACCAACCAGATAATCCTGCTGTAAGAGATGGCGAGGCTTATACCCTTTCTGGAGCACGCTCTTTAAAGACGAAACTGCATATGGGTGTCATACCAACACCCTATCCTATGAGCAGTAATGATCTTGAGTTTCTTATGGCTCTATACGATTGCGAGATAAGTCAAGTGGATGAAGGGGTCGGGAGGATTCTTGCAACTCTCGAAGACATCGGCGCCATGGATAATACTATCATAATCGTGACCTCAGATCATGGTGAGGGATTCCTGGAACACGGCATGCTAACGCATGGATACCAGCTCTTTAACGAGACTGTAAAGATTCCACTGATCATCTACGAACCCGGCTCTCCATACAGATCATTGCGATATGACAATCCCGTTGAGCTGATCGGAGTTTTCCCCACCATCCTTTCTCTTCTAGGTATCACTTTCAGTGGGGATATAGATGGCAATATCCTGCCTCCTTTCGAGTCTTCCTCGACATCCCAGGATGATTCGATTGCTTTTGGTATTACCCGCTTCAGGAAGCAAGATAAGGCTTTTCTCCTGCAGGGAGATTGGAAAATAATCAGGGATTTTGTTAAAGCAGAAACGTCTCTTTTCAATATAGCGGAGGATCCGCTAGAAAAGGTCGATGTAGTGGATGATAACCCGGATATAGTCAACAATATGTCGAGACGCATGGTGAAGATTATAAGACGCCCTATGAAGCCTATCTCATCGGTTGGATTTAGCCAGCCGGATAATCCCATTCTCAAGGAAAGGCTTAGATCACTTGGCTACCTCTACTGAGGCAGAGGGTGCTATATCTATATGACCGCTGTGGTGATGCAGAAGTTATATGCTGGGGTTTTTGATCCTAGGGTAATCAAAGCCCGGCATAAAATATGTCGTGTCTTTTGCTCTTAGGGTTTTTTAAACTACCTTCAGGCATTTCTTGTGACGGAGAAAAAGTTACTTCCATTCTTGGGGATCATTAGTTGTCTATTTCTGGCAGTAACGCTAGGGGTGTTTTGTAAGGATGTAGTCCCTGAAATCGCGCCCAGGATGGATTTTATCTCGTACTGGTGCACCTCAAGAATGCTCCTGGAAGGGGAAAATCTTTATGACTTTGACAGGTTGTTTGAGCGGGAAAAGACCCTGGGCTGGCAGCAGGAAACGCCCCTTATAATGTTTAATCCGCCCTGGTTGGCCGTGCTGGTAATACCCCTGGCTCTGCTAAAATACGAGCATGCCGCCTATTTTTGGATGATTATTAATCTGTTGGTTTCTTTTTTAAGTTCCGCTCTCCTATGGAGGGTCTATGCCAGGGAAAAATTTCCTGGGTATCTAGGCCTGGTGTGGGCGGTTACCATTATTTTTTACCCTACTCTCCTTATAATCTGGTTAGGCCAGATGACCTGGCTTACCCTCCTGGGGATTTCGGGATTTCTTTATTTTTATAAAGAAGAAAGGGATTACCTCTGTGGAATATTTCTGGTATTGATGACCATAAAACCTAACCTGATGCTTATCCTATTCCCAATTATTCTTTTCTTGATCATCTACCAAAGGCGATATAAGATATTTTTGAGTTCGGGTGTCCTATTCCTTCTGCTGATTGCCATTCTGACGGCCTACTTCCCTTCCTGGCTCCAAGATTATCTGGGTGTAGCCCTGGAGAAGCCCCCCCTTGACCTCAAAACCCCCACCATAAGGTATATGGCTTATAAATACTTGGTGGGAGAAAATATAATTCAATACTTTACCCTTATTTTTGCCCCCATAACTATTTTGGCCTTTATTAACTGGAGGAAATTAATAAAGCTAGAAGAAGCAATGGGAACTATTATAGTAATGACCTTTCTGTCAACTATATTCTGCTGGAGCTATGATTTTGTCCTTTTCTTGATACCGATTTTTGAGATCCTCTCTTTCTCGGTTTTAAGGTCTGGTCTTCGCGGTAGTAAGATAGGCAAAATGTTCCTTATCTTTTTATTTATTTCCAACGGCATTCTTTATTGGCAAGGGATAAAAGAAATCCCTAATTATGTCTCCGTATGGTTTATCCCTTTTTTTACGGTCCTCTTTTTTGTCTTCCGGTATAAGCTTATGGTAACGGTTCAGGGAGCAGGACTCCGGCAAAGCGGGTACTATCAAACGCAGGATCTCTGACCCATGGCTTTAATTCTGATTAACCCTAAAAGGTTGAGTTACCCAACTTGTGACTCAGGGATTTAGCCCGGATAAGTAAACCCTTTGTCTTCAGGAAAATGCAGGCATTTAACTCTAGACCCTGGCTAGTTTTAAATGAACTGCCGGTTTTATTTTCTGATACCTATTCGTTGGCATCTTCTTATTCAAATATATACTGGGACCTAAAACCGCTGCTGGACGATGTCAAGAATCGCAGGATTGATGGTGTTTTAATGAGTTTTGATCCCACTGATACTGAGCCCCTCAAAAATAAACCCTGGTTGCGAGGGCACTGGCCAGATATCTTTGTAAAAGAATTACTCCAATACTATGAAAAATCCCCTGATACCAGATGGAAAAAAATCGGCATCGTTTGCTACCTTCCGAAAAAAAGAACTGATCAGTTCGAACTTAAACTGCTAAAATAGGAATTTTGGGGTTAACCCAAATAATGCAGTAAAAAAATTAGAACGCAGATTTACACAGATTTATAAAGATTTACGCAGATATGTCTTGAATATTTTTATTCAAAGAAGAAAGATAATTTTCTTTTTATAATCCTGTAGTTTCTGCGTTCATCTGCGTCCAATTGCATTTTTGGGGTTAAATGGTTTAAGACTTTTATGGAGGGTTTTTCCCATGTCCCTCAATCATTCTGAGCATAGCCATGAGGAAGTTGAATCTATTCCAGACAATCCCGTACCTACCTTCTTTCGATGGGTAATGCCTTCTATAGGAGACCTATTGTTTATAATGATTTTCTTGCTCTTACTTTCCCTGGGGGCAAGATTGCTGGATGATGGGGATACCGGATGGCATATCAGGATAGGAGAGCAGATCTGGAAAACCTTCTCTATCCCTCATCAGGATCTATATTCCTATACTATGCCAGACCAACCCTGGTTTGCCTGGGGATGGCTATCCGATGTAATATTCGCTGTAGTACATAAGATTTTAGGATTAAACGGCATTGTCATCCTTTCAGCCCTGATCTTCAGTCTTACTTTTTCCCTCCTGTTCAGATTTCTCCTTAAGCAAGGGACAGATCTCATCCTTTCCGCCATACTGGTGATTATAGCTGCCTCTGCCTCGACGCTTCACTGCCTGGCACGGCCCCATATCTTCAGTCTCCTTCTGACCCTGATCTGGTTTTGGCTCCTCGATCAGTACCAGACCCAGGGGAAAAAGTATCTCTATTTTTTACCTCTAATTATGCTCTTCTGGGTAAATCTGCACGGAGGATTTGTTTCCGGCTTTATTATCCTTTTTATTTATCTATTAGGAAACCTATTAACTTATATGACCGGTTCTCATAAGCCGGATAAACTCAGGGCCAGGGCGCAGCTAAAATCTTTTGCCTTAACTGGGGCCTTATGCCTGGTAGTGGCAATCTGCTTAAACCCTTATGGGTATAAGCTCTTTACCCATATCTATGAATCCTACCTGGGATCAACATTTCTGAGGGATTATACTATGGAGTTTAAGTCCCCTGATTTTCACGCCGGCCTGGGATATAAAATGTATGCCATCCTCATATTGCTCATCATCATGGCCTTTGGGGTATCCCTTAGCAGGACAAATTTTGTCGAGATAGGCTTGATCATTACCTGGACCTATATGTCATTATATTCTGCTAGAAATATCCCCCTCTTTGCTATAATTGCGGCACCCATAATAGGAAGACATGCGGAGGTCTTTTTTAACTCATCTGATATGCAGGCCAGGCTATCTCCCTGGTTGAGGAGTTTCTTAAACAGATTTTTTGCTTTATCTAGGCGGACCCGGGTTTCTAATGACCTGTTTAATAAACACCTCTTAGCCATTACTGCGGTTCTTATAGTAGGGATGATCGGCCTTAATGGTGGAAAGGTAAGGGGAAAAGGGTTATTCAGTTTTAATTTTGATAGCCAGAGATTTCCGGTTGCCGCCCTTGAATTCATAAAGCCCAACAAAATCCGGGGAAACATGTTTAATGAGATGGGCTGGGGCGGATTTTTGATCTATGCCCTGTATCCAGAATACAAGGTCTTTATCGATGGACGGGGGGACATGTATGGGGGAGATTTTGCAAAAACTTACACCCAGGTTGCCTGGGTTAAAGCGGGATGGAAAGAGGTCTTGCATAAATACAACGTTAATTGGGTTATCTATCCGGCTAATTCCCAACTATCTGTTCTTTTGATAGAGAGTAAAGATTGGAAGCTTATCTATGCCGACCGGGTGGCTAACATTTTTGTCCGGAATATTCCCCAAAATGAGGGGCTTATTAAAAAATATCCCGCGGCGGAGTTGGCAGTAGATGAAAGATAATATCTATCTCTCTGTTATTATTCCTGCTTATAACGAGGCCCAAAGGATCCGAGAAACCCTTATAAAGATTTGCCGGTACCTTCAAGAAATGCGGTATCGCTATGAGGTTATTGTAGTAAATGATGGCAGCCAGGATAATACATCAGATATTGTTAGAGAACTCTCTAAAAAAATGCCAGTTATAAAATTGTTAGAAAATGCAACGAACCGGGGAAAAGGGTATGCAGTCTGTGCTGGCGTTAAGGCCTCCCAGGGACAATTAGTGCTGTTTTCCGATGCCGACCTTTCTACTCCTATAGAGGAGCTGGAAAAATTGAAAGCAGCCCTGGAAGAGGAGTATGATATTGCTATTGGTTCCCGGGGGCTAGCAGGGTCTGAGATAGCAGTGCGGCAGCCCTGGTATAGAGAAACCATGGGGAAGATTTTTAATAGATTGGTTCGACTATTTGCGATCCGCGGTATAAAGGATACCCAATGCGGCTTTAAGCTCTTCAGACAGACAGTTGCTAAACAGGTATTTGATTTGCAGAGGATAGAGAGATTTGCCTTTGACGTTGAACTACTCTTTATCGCCCGGAGAAGACGATGGAGGATCAAAGAAATTCCCATAAGGTGGATTAATTCTCCTTGCTCCCGGGTAAAGCTAGGAAAAGATTCCCTGAAGATGTTTTTTGATCTATTCAAGATAAGAATGAATGCTATGAGGGGAAGGTATAACTAGCTCCATGGTTGGCTTGCGTATAGCCATATCAGCCCTTGTGCTTTATATGCATGGATAAGTTCAAAATGAATAAATATTGCGGATTCCTCACTATACAAACAATCATGAACTCCCTCTTTATCGGACTTATATTGGGTTATATTATCCTCTGGTCAAAATTAGCACTGGATGACACCTTCAACCTCGTAAAAACAACTGATTTTACCGC
>MHDQ01000308.1 GCA_001803565.1 Nitrospinae bacterium RIFCSPLOWO2_12_FULL_45_22
ACCTTGGGCAAGAAACCATTAGTACGACAAAAGCTAGCTGGGATAGCCATCGAGGTAGAAATAGCCCAGTTGCTGGCTTATCGGGTCATATGGCTCTTGAGCCAGGAAATAGTACCTAATTATGAGGCAGCCATGCTGAAGGTATTTGCTACTGAGCTGCGCCAACGGATAGATAAGATAGGCTTACAGATAACGGGGCTTTACGGTCAGTTACAGAGTGGGTCTAAATGGGCCCCGGTGGGAGGCAAGCTAGAACATTACTACCGGGATGATCTTCTAGTAACCATTGTGGGTGGTACATCAGAAATTATGAGAAATATTATTGCCACCCGGGGGTTAAAAATGCCCCGAGGCTAAATCATGTAGTAAGCGTAGCGAATCTAAAGGCGCGAAATGAAGCTGACAGAAGGTTTGTATGCCTACCCCTGGCTAGATATGATGGCAAACAATTGCAACACCTATCTCCTGAAGGGTAGGTTAAATATCCTGGTAGACCCGGGCCATAGCGCTTTCTTAGACCAGCTTTTTCAGGCTATGAAGGACGATGATATTGTGCCCGAAGAGATAGACCTGGTGATTAATACCCATGCCCACCCGGATCATTCTGAAGGGAACAGCTTCTTTCAACAGGATAACACCTTAATAACTTTACATGAGGACGAAGACCGGTATCTGAAAGGCGAAGGAGCTCAACTGTATAAACTGTTCGGCCTGGAGATGTCTCCGTTTCAAGCTGAATTTTATCTGACTGAAGGATGGCTGGAACTGGACGACATATACCTGGAGATTTATCATACCCCGGGCCATTCTCCTGGCTCTATCTGTCTCTATTGGCCAGCAAAAAAGGCCCTGATTAGCGGTGATGTAGTATTCTACCAAGGTGTTGGGAGGACTGATATACCCGGAGCTGATGGGGAACTGTTAAAGCAGAGTCTGGATAAGCTAGCTCAGTTAGACACCGAGCTTCTACTGCCTGGCCATGGTGACTTAGTAATAGGCAAAGATGAGGTAAGGGATAATTATGCCCTGATCCAGCAATATATTTCTGAATTGCTTTAAGAATAATATTCTATCTCATGGATCTTACGAAATGTTTTAGTTAAAAGTTCCACCTCTTTGCTAGCCGAAAGGCCGGTTTACCCATTGCCGGCTATGAGAGTGGATACAGGACGCTTTCTATAACGGGCAGACCAGCCAACTCCGGAGGATGAAAGCCAAATACGGTATCCAAAAAAGACATGATAATGCTATAGGTGGCTCCCCAGAGGATTTCAGTGGGTTGAGCCGGTTCTTGGTAGATAAGGCAGGGATAGTCAATGGTGTCTGCCTGGATGATATCTTTAAAGATCGGGTTCCCTACCTTTAGCCTGTATACCCCATAGTTTTCTTCCTGGAAGAAGGAGTGGAGAGGGATTTGCAAGATTTTTGCTACTTCCCAATTGGGCTTGAGGGACAAAGGAGCTTTAACAGCCCCTACTATGGGAAAGATAATGTTCTTGAACAGGGTGAGCCGATAGCAGTTCAATGGCCCCAGGAAGTTTACGGCAAAAGGGTTCAATCGGATTTCTTCCCAACTCTCCCGCAGGGCATTGGTCAGGAAGAAGGTTATCTGGTTTAAAGGCTGTGGGCCTAGTTGCTTAGCCTTTAGATAGGCGGGGTTTTTTCTCCAGGCTAAGAGGGGCTTAGTGATCAAGTGGCCCAATAAGCTGTCTATTATTCGATTACTACTACCGCCAGGGCAACATAGGTCACCGGGCTGCTGCACCTTATCCGATCTCTTGTTAAGTAAAAAGACATACCCCTTATCCGGCTGGTATTGGATGAGCAGAAGCACCCCCGCAACACTACAATTCTGCCCCTGCTCCCTTTGCTCATTAACAAAATTTATCTGGTCTTGATAATCTATTGAGTGGCTATAAAGGGCATTCGTTATTAAGGGTTCCAACTCTCCGGGATTAATATCTTGGAGGAGTTTGCCAGGCATTTTCCTTTGCTGCTCCCTATCTTTTTCCTTTAATAAAAGTAATTGTGGCAGTAGCTAGAGTATTACCATTTCCTTTAAGGCAACAGCTACGGCTGTATCGGCTAGAGAGGCAATTGCTCCACCATGTACTATACCCGCAGGCTGGGTAAGTTCTAATCGGAAGGGCAGTTCAATCCGGCAAAACCCTCGTTCTATCTGGATAACTTTCATACCCAGTAATGTTTCAAAGGGAGCTAACTCTAGCGCTTCCACAACTTTCCTCCAAAAATACATGTGGCAAGGGGCTGGGTGACTTTTCATTTTTGCTTGCCATAATTTGAATAACTTGATATTATCACTTTTTACTTATACTATCAAAATCTATTTCCCCCATGCAATGGTGCAAAAATCGTTTAGTAATGCCTCAGTTATGCGGGGTAGCCGCAACCTTTAGGTTGCATTATTTACGCAGGCTAAAGCCTGCGACTACCAATTCTCCCTATGTGACCGAGGGATTATTCGTTTTCCTCCATTGCCTCATGATTAGCCTTAAATAGTTTGACCAGGAGGAGAGAAAGATGGAGAAAAAGGACAATGGCTTTACCCGACGCGATTTTATCAAAGGCGCCAGTTTTGGTGTACTTACCTTATCGCTTGGTACCCTGCGCTTCAAAGGAGGAGAAGTCTTTGCCCAAGAGCCCCTCAAACCGTATCCCTATCGCACCTGGGAAGACCTGTACAAAAAGCAATGGACCTGGGACAAAGTAGCTAAAGTTACTCACCCTAGAAACTGTTGGTACCAGGCCCATTGCTCCTGGGATGCCTTCATAAAGAATGGCATTATAGTCCGGGAAGAGCAAACCGCTGATTATCCCCAGACCCGGCCTGAGCTATCAGATTTTAACCCCCGGGGCTGTCAGAAAGGGGCCTGTTATAGTGCCCGGATGTATGACCCTACCCGTATTAAGTATCCGTTAAAAAGGGTAGGGGAGCGGGGTGAAGGGAAATGGAAAAGGTTATCGTGGGATGAGGCCCTTACCGAGATAGCCGATACCATGATAGATATTATCGCTAAAGAAGGGCCCGATACCTTTCTCTATGATGTAGGTACCAATCTAAGCCTGGGACCTCAAGGGTTAGGTCTGTTTAGGCTCTGCACCTTACTCGACTCGGGCGTCCTGGATTGTAACCCAGAGATCGGGGATGATCATCAAGGCTGGGCCGTGACCAGTGGTTCTATGATTGGTTGCGGTTCAGCAGATAATTGGTTTTACTCAGATATCGTCCTGATCTGGGCTGGTAACCCCTCTTATACGGGTATGCCATATTCTCATTTCTTATGGGAAGCCCGCTATAATGGCACCCGGGTCATCGGTATCAGTCCGGATTATAATGCGAGTGTTATTCATTGTGACCAATGGATCCCTATTAATATTGGTACAGATGCGGCTTTGGCCATGGGCATGGCCCAGGTTATAGTGAAAGAAGGACTATATAATAAAGAATTTATCAAAGAGCAGACCGATATGCCTTTCCTGGTAAGGGATGATACCAAACAGTTCCTTAGGGAGAAAGACCTTAAAGAGAATGGGCGGGATGATCTCTTCTATATATTTGACCTCAAGAGCCAGGGCATAAAAGAACCTCCCAGAGCTACCCTGACCCTGGGAGACTTAGACCCTGCCCTGGAAGGGAGTTTTGAGGTAGAGACCATCCAGGGTAAGGTCAAGGTACGCCCGGCATTTGAGTTCTTAAAGGATAAACTGAAGGATTATTCCTTAGATAGGGTTTCTCAAATAACCGGTATAAACCCCACCATTATTGAAAGCCTGGCCCGGGATATAGCCAAGGCCCGAACCGTTACTAACGTGACTAATTCTTGTATATCTAAATTCTATCACGGTGACCTGATCGAACGGACCCAGATCCTTGTGCTGGCCCTCTGTGGTCATTTTGGCAAGAAAGGTAGTGGGTTCAATGCCTTCCCCATGCTGATAGACGATACCAATTTCCGCCTGGCCTTTGCCCCACCCCTGCCTTTCAAAGAGGCACTGGCGGCCTTTGAAAAATCTTTTGCTGAACAAGTCAAAGACCTAAAGCAGGCAGACTATACCGATGAGATGCTCTCTTATGAATTTGGACGCAGGCTGGAAAAGACCGGCATAACCGTCTCCAATACCCTGTTTTGGTATGTACATGGTGGTTTGAATGAGCTTTCTGGCCGCTCCAAGGAATGGGATAAATACTTGAAGCGTGATGTAGATGAGTATGTAAAAGAGTCTCTGGAAAAAGGCTGGCAAAATGTATTCCCTGCTCCAGGCAAAGAGCCCCGCATATTATTCGAGTGCGGCGGGAATGTTATCCGGCGGGTACGGGGTTACACGGCCTTGCTCAAGACCCTCTGGCCCAAACTCCATTTGATAGTAACCCTTGACTTCCGGATGGGGGCGACGGGTCTCCATTCCGATTATGTCCTCCCAGCCGCAGGGTATTATGAAAAGGACGATTTTGCCGGTTGGGTCGGTCCCTATCAGCCTTTCTTCCAGGTTACGACCAGGGCGGTAGAACCCTTGCATGAATCAAAATCAGAATGGGAGATCCACTGTCTGCTGGCCAAGAAGATCCAGGAAAGGGCTAAGCAAAGGAATATCCTCACCTTTAAAGATAAGCAAGGCAAAGAGAGGCGATTCGATAATCTCTATGATATTCTGACCTATGGCAGGCATTATACAGAGAAGGATGAAGAGAAGGTTTGTCGGGACTCCCTGGCCCTGTCCCCTTGCTTTAAAGGTGACTGGAAACACCTGAAAGAAAAGGGGTGGGTTAAATGGGAAGACATTGGCAAGGGCTTCTTCGGTATCGGTAATGCTACCGATATCAAACCCGATGAGCCTATTGTCCCTTATACCTGGCATACAGATAAGAAGGTCCCCTGGCCTACCCTTAGTCGGCGGATGCAGTTCTACATAGACCAGGATTTTTATCTGGAGTTAGGAGAGGAATTACCTATCCATAAAGACCCTCCTATCAGTGGTGGTAATTATCCCCTTACGGTTACCGGTGGGCATACCCGCTGGAGTATCCATTCCATGTGGCGCGATGAGGCCCATATGCTCCGGCTCCAGCGTGGTCAACCGGTTATGTATATGAGTGTAGCCGATGCCCAGAAGAGGGGGATAAAGGATGGGGAAATAGTCCTGGTAAAGAACGATATTGATTCTTTCGAGATAATGGCTAAGGTAGCCCCGGCTATTCGTCCGGGCCAGGTGGTCATCTACCATGCCTGGGAACAGTATCAATTTAAGGGGCATAAACTCTTCCAGAACCTGATGCCGAGTCCCATAAAACCCACTGAGTTAGCCGGTGGTTACTTTCATCTGGGACCCTTCTTTGGCCAACTCAGCCCGGGCCAGAGTGACCGAGATACCAGGGTTGAAGTAACCCGGATCGCCTAGCCCCGGCACTACAGGTAGCTGGGTGAATCAGTGGAAATCTGCATCCAAAATAATTTAACTTAAAACAACAACCGTAGAGGAGGGGAGGAAGAGCGAGAAATGAGTAATAAAAAAGCGCCGATGGAACATGCACGGTTATTGCCGGTAGGAGAAAAGGGTGGGGCACTTAAACATGAAAAATTTACCCCAGAGGTACAGACCCGGAGGCGGGCACGGGCAGATAAACCCTTTTATCCCAGGGATATTTATTTTAATACCCAGGCATCAAAGGATGGCATAAGGCATTTTGCCAATGGCCTGGGTGATTTAAATCCTTTATTTCGGGAGGAAGAATATGCCAAGAAGACCAAGTATGCCAGCATCATAGCACCCCCCTGCTATCTCTACACTATCCGGTGGTTGTCTCCTGGTGGTGGCGGGACTGGTATCCATGGCTGGTATTCCGGGGGTGAATGGGAATGGTATCGGCCGATCTTTGCCGGAGATGAATATACGGTGGTTTGCGTGCTACGGGACCTGGTGGAGAAACAAGGCAAGATGGGCGGTGGGAAGACCTGGATTGACTATAGTGAAGTTATCTATGTAAACCAGAGGCATGAGATCGTAGGCAAGGAACTGGGCTGGGCGGTAATGGGTGAGCGCGAGGCCTCGGGCTCGGCCGGCAAATACCGGGGTACCCCTAAGCCAGAATATTCCCGGGACGATTGGATGAGAATCCTGGATTTATATAATAAAGAAGAGCTAAGGGGCCCTAAGCCACGCTATTGGGAAGATGTTCAGGTGGGTGACAAGCTGGGGCCTATGCTCAAAGGACCGTTGAGTGTCCGCGATGAGGTAGGCTGGCTGATGGGTGCCGGTTCACCCTTCTTCCGGGCCCATAAGATAGAATACGAGTGGGAAAGGAGACATCCCCATACCTTGGAGTATGTTGAGGAGACCGGAGAAAGGGATGTCCCTGAGCTGGTCCATATATTTGATGCCTTTGCCCGTACTATAGGCGTGGAGCGGGCTTATGATTATGGCTGTCAGAGAATGAGCTGGCTGGGCAATCTTTACACTAACTGGATGGGAGACGACGCTTTCTTGTGGAAGATGCGTGGTGACCTGAGGGTCTTCAATCAGATGGGTGATATTACTACCTTTGAAGGGAAAGTAATCAAGAAATATATCGAGGATGGAAGGTGTTGTGTAGATATAGAGGCCTGGGGTAAAAACCAGAGAGATGAATGGTCTATGCGGCCTAACCCGGCGACTGTTATACTTCCCTCAAGAGAATACGGTCCCGTTGTCTATCCTAATCCCTCGGTTAAGCTGATGAAGGAAGCCGAAGAGGCAAGGCCTTTAGATGAGCTGATCAAAGAAGGAATAATCTAGGGTAATACAGGAAGATTATCTAGCCGCTAAAAGAAAAGACCACCAGGGTTTTTAGGCCAGCAACCTGAGTTTATGGATCATAAAGAAAGTTTGCAGCAGTTTATAAAAGGTAAGGGATGACTTGCCCCTCTTCCTATCCTGGAAGATTATGGGGATCTCCTTGACCCGAAAACCGTTTTTATGACAATGGTAGAGTATTTCTTCTACGATAGAAGGGCCGTTAGAGTATAGGTTAGACAAAGGGATTGTCTCAAGCACCTCGCGGCGGAAGCAGCGGAAGCCCGAGGTGCAGTCCCTTACCTTTAGCCCCAGGAGCCAGCGAATATAGCTATTAGCCAGTTTTGTTATCATAGTTCGGAACAAATTTCTACCGGCCTCTTCACCCCCCTTTATCCCCCGGGATCCGATTACGACATCACATCCCTCAATAGTCTTTAGCAGATCAGGTATATATTTAGGCTGGTGAGAAAAATCGGCATCCATCTCGATAATATAATCCACTGGCATAGTTAATGCCTTTTGAAACCCGGTGATTCCGGCACTGCCCCGCCCCTTTTGGTCATAACGATGCAGGATATTGACCTGAGGATATTCAGCCGCCAGCCGAGCTACTATCTCTCCGGTACCATCCGGGGAGTCATCATCCACCACCAGGATAGAGATATTCAAACCTAGTTGTATGATATCTTTAATTAAAAGGGCAATATTTTCCTTTTCATCATATGTAGGGATAACTACAACCGCCTTCAATTTGGGCCTTATATACCTTTTTTATTTTATAAAGTCTCTTACTTCTTTTAGGCTAGGGATACCTGCCCTCCCCCCTAACTTCTGGCAACTAAGGGCCGCTACCGCATTAGCAAATATTAACGAGTCCTCGGGACCCCATCCCTGCAACAAACTATATATGATCCCGGCATGGAACAAATCCCCTGCCCCAGTGGTATCTATCGCCCTAACTTCGGGCCCTGGCGTTCTAAATACCTTATCCCCCCATAAAGCCAATGATCCCTCTTTGCCCAGGGTCATAACCACGACCTCTGGGCCTTGCTGCTGGATATGCCTTAGGGCTTTTAAAGGATCATTCTGGCCGGTATAATTATAAGGGAATTCCTGGTCAGAAGCCAGGATATGGGTAAGGCGGATCAATTCTGAGGTTTTAGGGTTTATAGAATCAATATCTAAGACTATTTTTATACCCGCTTCTCGGGCCCAATGCGCGGCAGTAATTGCCGCCTCTATTTCATGCCCGTCCAGATGGAGTAGCCGACCGGCCTTAATTATCTCCGGATTCAGCTCTTCGGGTTTTAAACAAACTTCTTCCGAGCGATGCCATACAATAGTCCGCTCACCACATATCTGATCTACCATAATAAAAGCAAATTGAGAAGTTGTACCGGTAGCAGTAATCAAGCCACTGATATCCACCCCTTCTCGCTCTAAGTCCTGCCGGGTAAAACGCCCCCATTCATCATCCCCCACCTTCCCTATATAGGCCGTACGGAGACCCCAGCGGCTCAGGGCAACAAGGGCAGTAGCTATCTGGCCCCCAGCTTCTCTTTTAAAGTCCAGCATCTTTACCTTGGAATTAAAGCAGGGATAATGGGGCACAATGCAGAGATAATCTACCGCATTCAAGCCCACTCCTACTACATCAAATCTCGTTTTCATGACTTCTCTTGAACGACAAACTGTTGCTCAATCCCCTTTTCTAATCATTCACCGCAGCTTTACACTTTTCGCTTCCTTTAGCTTCCTTGGCGGTGAACGTCTACTAATTATTGCCTGGGGTTTATTTACTCGGTGAAGACTTTGTGTTATTATAAATGATGATTTAGAACAATTCTAGAATCAATAACATTGTGTAGATGGAGGATAAGCTATGCTAGGTGGTCTAGGGATGCCAGAATTGATGATAATTTTAGTTATCATCTTGATAATCTTCGGTACGGGCAAACTCCCTGAGATTGGTAGTGCCCTGGGGAAAGGGATCAAGAATTTTAAGAAGGCTACTACGGAAAAAGACGAACTAGAGTTATCCCCACCCAAACTCGAAAAAGCCGAGGCCAAAAAGGAAGAATAGATCAATCCCGAATTTATTAACCTCTGGGTCCCTGTCTCTATCTCTTCCGGCTTTGAGATAGGGAAGGGAGATAGAGCAATACTAATCTCTTTTCTCTGTCTCCTTTCTCTATCTGTCCCGTCGCAATCCCTTATTCATCAGGTCGGAGCCAGATTAAGCTCCCGGATCAGCAGGCTTATCATACCTGCCTCTTCGTATAGCCCAGCTAGTTCCAGGTGAATAGCAGGGTCGTTTATAGCAATAGAGTCTATCTGTTGGGGCTGTGACTCGGCCTCTTCGAGACGCTCATTTGCCAGTAAGTCCTTTATTTCTGCCAGCTTTGCTTGTATAGTACCCATGGCTTTTATCCTCAAATTTTTCGCCCCTGCGAAAGCGTTCCCAGATGAGCCGGTTTTCTGGAGGCATGTTCCGGTATAAGAAACGGTTGGCCTCTTCTAGCCAGTCCAGCTTCATCTTGGCGGACCATTGCATATACTCTCTTATAGTTTCCTCTGAATAGCTATAAGAATATCCGCCAGCCTGTTGATTCCTATTACCTAAGTTAGGCATTATTTCCTTTCTCCCTTTTTATCTTTTTGACCTTTTTCAGGGATTCTATATCGGCCTTATCTTGTTTTCGGCCAATGAGCTTCTTAACCTGAATCAGGTCTCTCAAAGAAATTACCGGAATAGGTAGGTATTCTGTACCCATAATATCCCGGTCCCGATAGGCGGTATCAAAATCAATGGGATTCTCCAGTAATATATCTATTTGATAGTAAGGGATAAGGGTTTTATAAAAGGAGAAAACTGCCATATGTTTTTCTTCTTGCCACTTTTTCCTAATCTCTGGATCAGTAAGGTCATTAGGGTCAACCGGGGCTTTTGTGCTATAGCCTAAAAGGGTGAGTGCCTCGATCAGCTTGGTAATATTAGCCGGAGAAAGATCAACCATAAGGTCTAGATCAGCAGTCATGCGGGGGATACCATGGAGGTTGACGGCAATCCCGCCGATGACCAAGTAACGTACTCCCCTAGCATTCAATTGGGAAAATACCTCTTCATAGTACAATATATGGCTCCTTATTAATATCTCATTCTCTCCTTCCATTTTGCCTTGGAAATAGCCTAATTTGTTTGCTAAATAGCACGGATAAATTCGTGCCTGCAATATTTTAATGTGTTGTGGCGCCGATAGGAGTAACGCCGATAATACCATCGGCGGCAATTATGCCGGTAATAGCAGCATTGATAATATCCCGGCTGAGTCCTGCCCCATCTCCTGCCAGATAAAGCCCTTTAATCTTGCTCCCCAGGGTCTTATCGGTAATGATCCGTAAGGCGGAGAATTTTATCTCCGGGGCATAGAGCAAAGTCGAGCCCGAAGCAACTCCCGGAATGACTTTATCCAACATATCCAGCCCTTCAATAATATCAGTAACGATGCGGTGCGGTAAGGCCATAGAGATATCCCCAGGCGTAACGACCCGCAGTGTAGGCCGTACATAACTATGGTCTATACGGTTCCAGGTAGAGCGACGACCCTGCTTCAAATCCCCTAATCGCTGGATGATAGGTGCCCCGCCACCAATAGTATAAGCCAGATGTGAGATAGAATGACCATAAGCGCTGGTATCTTCTAAAGGCTCTGTAAGGTCAACCTTTACCAGGAAGGCGAAGTTGGTGTTCTCCGAGTGCTGAAAATGTAAGGCATGGCCATTGACCCCGGTGCCATTAGCGCCATAGGTCTCGCGGATAACAAATCCACAAGGGTTAGTACAAAAAGTCCTTACCAGGTCATCATAAGTAGGGGTCCGGAGCCTAAACTTAGGGTCCCAGTTGACTTGTACCGCCTCATCATAACAGACTGCTGGCACCTCTACCCGCACGCCGACATCA
This sequence comes from Nitrospinae bacterium RIFCSPLOWO2_12_FULL_45_22, assembly GCA_001803565.1. GTDB lineage: Bacteria > 2-12-FULL-45-22 > 2-12-FULL-45-22 > 2-12-FULL-45-22 > 2-12-FULL-45-22 > 2-12-FULL-45-22. Next base: position 10,754 of record MHDQ01000308.1, read on the forward strand.
ATGGGCTCATGTCTGGTAGGCAACTGGTATTTGTGGGCTAATTGAGCCAGCCAGGAAGACCCGGCCCGGCCCGGGGCAAGTATAACGCTGTCCGCTTCAATCTCTACATTACCCAGGCACACCCCTTTACAGCGATTATTTTGGACAATAATGTCCTCCACTCTACTTTGCAAAATGAATTGAACACCTTTATTTATCAAGCTTTCTTTAAACTGATGGATCAGGCTGGGTAAGCGATCAGAACCTATATGCCTCTGCCGGGCCGGGATAAATTCTATCCCGCAGGAGGCCGCGCGACGTAGCAAGGGTGCAGGGTCAGATTGATTAGCTGGTGGGGCGCCGAATTCTACAAAGACCCTATCTACTTGATCTATCAAGGCTTCGGCTGCTTCCAGGGTGATAAATTCTGTGAGGTCTCCACCAATCTTGGGGTGCAGATTGAGTTTCCCGTCCGACATCCCACCAGCACCCCCCACACCCTCTATTATGCCGCAAGAGGGGCATTTGATACAGCGATCATGGGAAGGGCAGTGGCGGTCATAAATATCTTTACCCTTTTCTATAACCGTAACCTCGGCTTTGCCCGCCAGCCTCCAGGCCGCAAATAGGCCCGCAGGCCCCGCCCCAACGATTATTCCCTTTTTCCTTCTCTTCATAAGCTGACCCGCCTCTGCCCCGGGATTATCTCACCAATCAAATAATTCTCCAGCCCCCATTGCTGCCTGAGCCGTTCTTGCGCAGTAGCAGCCTCAGCTTTGGCTATCACCAGTACCATACCGATACCCATATTAAAGGTTCGATACATATCATCCCGCGGTACGTTACCCTCTTCCTGGATGAGCCGGAAGATAGGTGGTATTTCCCAACTATTGGGATAGATCAATGCCTCGCAGCCAGGGGCCAGTATCCGTGGTAGGTTATCTATCAGACCACCACCAGTGATATGGGCTATCCCTTTTATCTCTATGGCCTCTATCATGGCTAAAACCGCTGGGGCATAGTTACGGTGGGGTTTCAATAGTTCTTCAGCTAATGTGGTGCCCACTTCGGGAATATATCTATCCACCTGATAGCCTTTTAACTCAAAGAATACCTTACGGGCCAGACTATAGCCATTGGTATGGAGCCCATTAGAAGCAAGCCCTACTAGAATATCCCCCGGACAAATCTTTTTACCGGTAATTATCCTCTCTCGCTCTACAATGCCCGTGATAGATCCCACCAGGTCGTATTGGCCGGGGCAATATATTCCGGGCAACTCGGCTATCTCGCCCCCTACCAGGGGCATCCCTGCCTCTTTGCAACCTGCCACTATACCCCCTACTACCTGTTCAATATGCCCCGGTTCTAGCTTATCTACCGCAATATAATCCAAAAAGGTCAGGGGTCTCGCCCCTTGACAGAGTATATCGTTTACCCCATGGGCAACCATATCCATACCGATAGTAGTATGATTGTTCACCATCCGGGCAATCATTAGTTTAGTACCTACACTGTCTATGCTCTGTACCAAAACCGGATGGTGATAATCTTTTAGTATATCGCTCAGGTCCAGCAGGGAGCCAAAGGGGCCTATGCCCTGAAGTACCGAGGGGTTATAAGTAGATTCTACCGCCATCTTTATCCGGCAGACACTCTCCTGGCCCGCCTCAATATTTACTCCCGCATCTTTGTAGGTAATAAAATCTTTCATACTCTTTTTAGATACTACCATAATTTTGTTGAGTCTCCAATAACTCCCCTGCTGCATATCGGTGTTTATTTGTATTAATCCATGGCTAACATCTTAATCCTATATACTCAAAAGCGACGGGTATACTTGAGAAAACATAGGTACTATGCAGCTTTTCTCAGCTTTTTCATTTTTATCTCCAGCGAATGTTGAAATTGGTTCTGGATTAGGTGCATCGTAAAGTTGTTTTTGAGCGGAAAAATACTCCACGATTTGCCAGGTTTTATATCCTGTTTGCGAGCCCGAATTAGGATCAGATAAGCAACAATGGCTATTCCGATTGATTTTTCAATCCGGTCGATTTTTTTAGTGACTTGGTG
>MHDQ01000309.1 GCA_001803565.1 Nitrospinae bacterium RIFCSPLOWO2_12_FULL_45_22
CACCCAAGGCGCCATAGGCCCCCCGTACCAGATTAAGCTCTATCTCCCGGGCAGCAAACTGCCGGCCACCAACCACAGTATTGATCCTCAGGCAAAGAGACTCTTTATTCTTTGCCCCAAACCACTCCTGCAATATCTTGGCCCAGAGACGGCGGGCGGCACGGAACTTGGCTGCCTCATGAAAGAAGCGATGGGTAGACTTAAAGAAGAAGCTTACCCGGGAAGCAACCTGGTCTATATCGAGTCCACGGCTGAGCAACTCTTCAAAATAGGCAATAGTATCCGCAAAGGCAAAGCCTATCTCTTGGGCCGCCGTAGCCCCAGACTCGTTATAAAGGACACCCCGGATATGCAAAGGATAAAACTTGGGCAGATGCTCTATGCAATAAGAGACAATATCACCCATGAGCCGCAGAGATGGCTTAGGCGGGAAGACCCAGAGGCCCCGGCCCACATATTCAGACAAAATGTCATTGTTAGTCGTACCGGTAAGGCTGGCTAACGGTACACCCTGCTTCTCGGCAGTTGCTATATACATTGCCATCAATACTATTGTTGAAGAGACGGCATTATTGACCGAGACCGGGGTTCGATCCAGAGGTATACCCTGGAACAGAATCTCCATATCCCGTAAGGTATCAATAGCTAGCCCGACCCGGCCTACCTCGTCTTCTACTAGCGGATCATCGGAAGCAAACCCTAATTGGGTGGCTAAATCAGTAGCCATACTTACTCCATGCTGGCCACTAGCCAGGAGGGCCTTCCATCGGGCATTAGTCTCTTCGGCGGTACCAAAACCGGAATACTGACGCATAGACCATAGCCTACCTCGATACATCTTAGGATAGATACCACGGGTAAAGGGATATTCGCCCGGAAGGCCCAGGTCGCGGGCATAGTCTAATCCCTCGATATCTTCTGGGGTATAAAGGGGTTCTATCTCTGTGTCTAATTCCGACCCAGGGTTGATTGTTTTGGCCTTATTTTCCATGCCTCCTCCCCAAGAACCGCGCATCTTTGTCAATATCAGTCACAAATATGGCCCTTTTTTCCTTTATTATTTTACTTATTATACTATCCTCGATAAGCACATCGGCCTGCCTCTTATCAAAGACCTCCTCTAATCGCTTCTTTATCTCTATTACCGTTAGCATGGGTCTTCATCCTGAAGTGTTACTGACTATTATGGAGATTTACTAACATTATTACTACATTACCACGTAATGAAAGAAATATCAAACTCCGTAACAGTTTAGCCAAATAAAGTCTTATAAATATTTTCCCCGGATACGCACAGATGAACACTGATTCTTGCCTTCATGGCAAAATTAACCCGGTAAAATTAACAATTAACAAGAAGGAATTAATTTTAAAATGCTAATTGCTAATTTTGCCTTTTGCATTGTCTATCCGTGTCCATCCGTGGCTAAAGTTCTAATCTTGGCTAAACAGTTACGAAACTTAAAATTTTGAAAAACCTCATATAATATTAGTTGGTGTTCATAGAGAATATAGATAAGAAATCCTCCTCACTTGACAGCCCTTCCTCATGATTGCTAAACTATACCCCACTTTCTCTGTTTTCATTCGTATAGACCTAACCTTTGCCGGAAAGGCCATAAGCCCTTCTTTTACGGAAGCATGATTATCTTATTACTGATCTTCCTGATTCTTGCCTATGGTGCCACGCCTGGTTATAGCCAGGGGAATGAACTGCCCCAGATTGAGCATATTATTGCCATAGGTGATAGCCTAACGGCCGGAGTACAGAATGCTGCTCTGAGACAGGGTGTTGAGGGTGGGGAGATAGAGTCCCTGGTAGGCCTATTCCAAAACAGTGGCTATGCCTATCTGATTGCTAAACAGATCAATCCCACTAATCCGGATAAAGTTCTGCCATTACCACTAATAGAAAGGCCGGGTATACCTAATGCCATAATCGGCTATAATATAAGCCCTGGAGAAGGTGAAGATATTATCAGGCTTGAGCCGGGTGAGAGCCACGGCCGGGTAAACCCTTCGGTACAACCTTTTAATCTGGCTATCCCGGGAGCAACCTTAAATGACGCATTGACCAAGCTCCCTTCTCATAGTCAGTTAGAACAACTTATCCTGGGGCAACCCAGCGGCAGAGCAAGGAGTCAAGTCCAACTGGCCCTGGACCTATTTACTGAACAGGGATTGGACCCCAGGAAGACCTTGATTATTGTCTGGTTAGGTAATAACGATACCTTACATGCTATATTAGATGGTGACCTTACTGAACTGACCCCCCCTTCCGCCTTCATGAGGGATTACTTAAGAGTCATTGGGTTTTTGCGGCAGACCGGCGCTCATATGGTGGTAGCCACTTTACCAGATACCACTATCATGCCTTATTTACTAGACCCAGTGGAGGTGGCGATAATATGTCAGATGGCCGGGAAATACAACTTTTCCAATACTACTGACTTCATGAATTTTTTAGAGGCACTGGACCTAAATAGATCTGATAAGGTATCAGCCATGGCCCTACCCTTTATCCTGGGGCAAAAGCCCCTGGAACCCCTCCCACCCAATCTTGTCTTTACCCCGCAGGAGATATTGACGATCCGTAAGGCCATAAAAACCTTTAATCTCATCATCAAACTCACGGCTATAAGTTATGATATACCTATGGTGGATGTCTATTATGCTACTAATAAGGCCCATGAAGAGGGTCGGGAGATCGTGATTGACGGCCAGCGTTTTATGTTGACCACGGGACTATGTGGCGGGCTATTCAGTCTGGATGTGGTACACCCCAGTAATACCGGCCATGCCTTATTGGCCCAGCAATTTATTGGAGTAATCAATAATACCATTGGCCAGGGGAGGGAAATAATTAACCCGATTGATGACGATGATGAGTTAAAGAATATTGTCAAAAAAGACCCGTTAGGACCGGTGGTGAAGGGCTGTGCCGCCCTCCTGACAACTGATCCCTGACCCCAGTGAACTGTTACCTCAGGACGTCCCTTATTGCTTAACTTTAAGCAAGCTAAAAACCAGTTGGTAATGTTGGCAGTTAGTAATGTTTAAGCTAAAGGTGGGTTGGGTTCTACCAATGGCAACTGTATCCTGAAACGGGCCCCTTTCCCCACGTCTCCTTCTACCTGGATAGTTCCTCCATGATTAGTTATGATACGATAACAGGTGGCAAGTCCAAAACCAAAACCGCTCTCTTTGGTAGAAAAACGGGGTTCAAAGATCTTTTCCCGAATATCCTCCGGGACACCGGGGCCTTCATCGGTCACTGAAATATCTATAAATTCTTCCCCTGCCCGGGTCTCTACCTTTATCTTACCCTTTTTCTCCATGGCATCAACGGCATTATTAAAGAGATTAACAAACACCTGCTCCATCTGGTGAGTATCTGCAGCTATTGAAGGGAGAGGCTTATCCAGGGAGAGAAGGAACTCTATGTCGTTGTACTTGTCCTCCGGTTTTAAGAATTCTAGAGTCTTTGCTATTACCTCATTGATATCGCATTCAACTTTACGGCTCTCTACCCTGCAGAACTCCATAAGGCCGGTTACGAATTTTACCATTTTCTCAAGATATTCTCTCATATAATTGACATAGTATAAGGCCTTTTCCGGATTGGACTTGATAAACTCTGGAAGCAATTGGACCCGCATAAATATACCAGAGAGATAATTATTCAGCTCATGGGCAATGGAGGCAGACATTTCTCCTATGGCGGCTAATGACTCATTGGTTCTTTCCAGTTCTGCTATTTTTTGTTTTAAGTCTTCATATAGATGGGCATTTTCTATGGCAAAGCCAATCTCTCCCAGGAGGGTCACGAGAAAGGCCAAATCTTCTCTATCGAAAGGGGCTTCATCTTCTTTATCGGCTAGGTTCAAAACTCCAATTACCCTGTCTTTTACCCTAAGAGGGACACTGATAAAGGATGCAGTTCTATATTCCGAACGTTTTCTCTGTAAGAACCGGCTATCTTTTTCAATATCAGTCACAAATATTGACTTTTTCTCTTTTATTACTTTACTTACTGCACTATCTTCGATTTTTATCTTTGTCCCCTTCAATAAAGGTTCGCTATGTCCCTTAGAGGCGCCTATGCGCAGATACTGCCCGTCAGGATCTACTAGCATTATAGAGCCAACCCTGGCTTGTAATACATCCATAGCCCTCCTCAATACTGCATCCAGTAACTCATCTATGCTAATCATCCTACAGGAAAATTCTGTCAGTTCATTCAGGGTTACCAACTCTCTTACTCTTTTATTTAGCTCCTGGGAACTTTCTCTGAATTGTGCCAGTAGTACATTAAAAGAATTGGCTATTTCTGCTAACTCGCGGCTTTCTCTACCAATGGCTAATTTGTCTATCTTTCCAGTGACTGCTTCTCTTGCTTGATTAGCTACCAGCATTATCTCATCGAAGGCCTGACGTAATAAAGTTAAGCCAAATAAAGAGAAAAGGAGAAATACTAAAATAGGAAACTTAAAATTTTGAAAGGCCTCATATGATATTAGTTGGTGTTCATAGAGAATATAGATAAGAAATAAATTAGGTATGATAAGGACAAGGGAGAATACTATGGCTAGCTGGTATCTAACGGATTGTCCTTTTATAGAGGGCTGGAAAACTGAGTTCACCATGATATCCCTCCCAGTTCATTGAACAGCGACTAACCCCTTTAGCCACCTGCGGCATTCACTATATCATAAGATGGGAGTAAATACAACATTTCCTCCCCCCTCATCATCCTTTGTGAGCCGAAGGCTCATGAATGTTTCCCCAAAATTTTATCGCTAGTCCAAATTACAAGGGCAGAGAAATAGGGACTAACCGCAGAGCACGCAGAGAGCGCAGAGTGTACCCGGGCACCCTCTAGGTGCTGCCACTACAGGTTTAATGGATTTCTGACAGAAAATAGCTACACCTATTAGGCCTGCCATTTTTAGCTGATTTTATGCTATCATTAAATAGGCCAAAAGCTCCTCTATTTTAAGGGCTTACATAATTTAAAGCAATAAAAATCCATATGGAAAGTTAAGATTTTTTGCCATCCTTCAAAAGTAGTTAACAGTTTGACAAAAGGAAAATAGTTTTTTAACCCTTCACCACAGAGAACACAGAGCCCGCAAAGAGGCCAGA
>MHDQ01000310.1 GCA_001803565.1 Nitrospinae bacterium RIFCSPLOWO2_12_FULL_45_22
ATGGTTTTGCCCCGGGTGACATCAAGTCCAGTGGTGTACGCAAGGGAGATGCCCCGGTCTTTATCACGTCCCAGTACCGGATTGGTGAAGCGGGAGACCTTACCAACCATCATCCCATTGGATTTGGCTATCAGGATGTAGAGGCGGTGGACGATGAGATCCAGCGGGCATCGGCACCTATGAATGCCCTTTACACCATTGGTGACCTGCTATGGGCCGGGCAGATGGAGTGTACCACCTGTCATGATGTCCATAACACCAAGAACACGGGTGAAAAATTCCTCTGGGTATCTGATAAAGAGAGTGATCTTTGTATGACCTGTCACCTGAAGGGAGAAGTAAGTAAGGAATAGTTTCCCATCGCCCCCACCCTCTGGCAGAGGGTGGGGGTGATGGCCGCATATATGGGAGGAAACTTTTTTGGAAAAAGTTTCTCCAACCTTTCAAAAAACTTTATTTGCCCGCATAATTGTATATCTTGGTTTTTTAAAGCTCTAAGGGAGGAGGGGGAGAAAATGTGGAAAGATGTACTTAGAAAGGTGAGTTTATTTACGATAGTCATGATAGTTACAATGCTCATAGGCACTGGCTCGGTGGCTGCCTGGGAGACGAATAAGCATGCTTACCACTTTGGGATGCACCAATTTAATCCAGGAGGGGCAAACGATGCTATGGTATGGGCAACCGCATGGAGTAGCACCAGAATATGGAGGCCGCCAATTCTCCAGAAGGCCTGGACTAACTGCTTCCCCAAGCGGAAGGGGTGGATATTGACAAAGATAGTACGCCCATGGCGTATGGTAAAATTTGGCTATGCCCATATACCCTATTGCAAATGGTGTTGGTTTAATGTCGATTTTTACGTTCGGTCCCTTCCTCCATATATTAGTACTGCCTGGTTCAGATGGACTCTCAATAGCCAGGGTATAGGCCCGTGGGTTTGGTTGGGATGGAGGGTGTCATCTCCCGCGGCCCTTTATAACCCTGCCACCGATCCCGATGGAAATCCCGCAGAAGATATGGTGGTGAGGAATATCCAATTCGCCAATTCTCCTACCCGGATACCTAATGATCAGACCACCCTGGACAACCTTGAGGTGGTGGCGCTCTTCGCAGCATCTCAAGACCAAGGGAGGCTAGGTCCGTTTATAGTCCATCCCGGCACGGAAGTGATAATAGATCCTGTTCCAGTTGTGGATGAGCCTGTAGTAGGGGGCCGCACCGTGCTTGCTAAGGGAGAGATTGAGGTTCCGGAAGCTGAGGGAGGATTGATACCGTTTGTGATGCAGTTCATAGCCGAGAAGGATAGGGAATAGGCCGGTTCCTGCTGCAAATGTGTCCGGGCTTTTGCCCTGGGCATCGTTGCCCTGGCTATACTGGCCATTAACCCTAAGAAGGAGAAGCGTAAGGGTTTCCCAAGTATAATGGGTAAGCCGGTTAGCTACCAGTGATCAGCAAGACAAGGAAAATCAGTAAGCAGTGAGGGGTAAGGGGTGAAAACTGCTCACTCCTTACCCCTCACTGCTTACTTTTTTAGCTGAACGCTTATTTTGTAAGGATTAGATGGCAAGGCTAAAGGCGGATCCAAGAAGGAAGCAAGGGCAACCTGGCGCAAAAGATAGGCGACATTTGCAGGTAGGCCTTTCGTTTAGTATCCTGGTAATACTTCTTTACCTCTTATATTTAGGACGCAGATTCCTGCAAATAATAAATAGAGTAGACGGGGAGCGGTTGACGCTTACTCTTTACTCTCTTGTCCATATCCGGCCAACACTTTCCATGAATTCAGATAAGGAGTTTACTTTTATGCTCTGCCGCAAGAGGCTCCTGAGACTGGCCTCACCCCTTACCTCCTTAAGCCTCTCCTCCACATATTGAGGTATCGCACCAAACCTATCCCCTAAGATAGTAAGAATATCCATATATATTCCTTTTTCTATTCCTTTTTCTATACCCTTTTCTATTCCTTCTTCCACGATAGATTTATATGTGCTAGATTCCATAAGCGTTTCCCTCCTCACGAACCTATCTAAGAACTCTTTATCATACCTAATACCAGATAGTATATACCATATAGCCTGCAATTCCAATCGCCTGTTCTTATCCTCTATCTTCTCTATCCTATCTATCACCTTAGAGAAGATATTCTCGGGGTCTTCTACCTTCATAAGAGATATAAGGGGCAATAGACCCTCTTTTTCATAAAGCTCTTCTCTTATTTCTATCCCTGACAAGGGTATCATTTTATAATCATACCTGTTTATCTCCTTTCCCCCTATTACTATCTGGTAACTCTCCTCAGTATATGTGCCCTTTCCCAGGTAGATCAAGATACTTATCAGAGGTAGACCATACTCTCTCGATATCAATCCCGCATATTCGAAAATCCTGACCGGGATGTCCCCTTCCCATTCTGACTGAAACTCTAAATGGGCTATGAACCTCTCCTCATCCTCCGTGATGACCTCGTAGATAAAATCTACCCGCCTCTCTACCCTCAGCAGTTCCTTATCTAGCCTGAGGTGACTACTCCTGACCCTATATTCTGGTATGAATTCCTGAATGAATTCCTTAGGGTATAGGGTTGATAAGTGCTTTATGGCTATATCAACCTCTCCCATATACCTCCCTAATTTAATCGTATGGCAATTTTCTTCTTTATTTTGCTGAGCCAGGAGACCCAGTACTACCCGGGGATAGGATCGGGTCTGCTAAGTCGGTCTTTCGCTTGAGGTGCCGGATCACGCCTGGATTCAAGTCCGCAGCAGCGTAGCTATTACACTTGGAGGGTTGACCATCCAGGGACACAACCCTGAGCATGAAGAATTTCAGAGACCCCACCCTCCGCTCAGGGTGACAAATGAAAGGCCAGGACATGCCTTAGATGAGTCTCCTGGCAATTTCAAAGGGGTCTTCTTTATCAAAATTATCAAGCCATGCCATCATCAGAAAGAAACCTTCCCAAATGCTACTTTTGAATTCATCTCCTGCTATTTCTATCCTTTGGAACCTCTTCCCTGCATTACTGTAAAATTCCCATTGCTTTTCAGACGGGTCCAATAACCATAATTCCTTAACATGAAAAGCTTCGTATTTCTTAAACTTCCAGCCCTTATCATATTCCGCGGTAGAAGGGGACAATATCTCTATGATCAAATCGGGGGCTCCATCCAGGTATTGTTCTTTAATGCGGAAGAGATTCTCTTGGGAGACGAAAAAGATATCCGGCTCAAATAGGTTATCCTCATCCAACCGGACCACCGCAGGGTTATAATATAGCTCGCCCAGACCTTTAGACCTGATATAATAAGTCAAGATATTGAGCAGGAACAAGGCAAATTTCTGATGTATTATGGCTACCGGTGTATGCATGATAAGCTCCCCATCTATGACTTCCCAGTAATCGTCCTCGGTAGATTTTTCAAAAAAGTATTCTGCTGCACGCTTATATGTGAGCCCCAATTTACCCGATTTTGCCATTATTAACCACCTCTTTATTCCTCCCTGTTTCAAAGAAAAGGATACCAGTTTTATCCAATAAAGTCAAAATAGATGAACCGCAGTGATCCGCTCGGGGCAGGGTAGATGGGGTGTACCACTCCATAGAATGCTACCGCCAGGTCATGCCATGAAATCAAGCCAGTATTAGACATGGCATACTGAGCCCACTTAATCTAGTTATCTGGCACGATTTGTGCTCATTTCTTGATTCAGGAATACGTTCCAGAAAAGCCTGAAAAGACACGCCATGCCAGAAGTAAGCAAATGGGGTGAGCAATAACAATAATAAGGAGAAGGATACGTGGGTTAGAGTTAGATCAGATTAACAGTAGGGGTTGGAAAGTTTCAGTACTAAGTGCTCTAATCCATAATTACGGTGACGTATTTGAGAGAAAGTGCTTATGATAAGGAAACCAGGAATACAGGAGAGGTTAAAAATAGGGGATGTTAACCCCGCTTAGGCGGGGTTAATTTCCTGGCCTCTTGGTTTCCTAATAAAAAAGAAGGCAAAAAATAGGCATAATACGTAACTGTATTTATGAAATGAAGCACTAAGCCAACATCCAAATATATTAATGGGGTGGCGCAAATGATGCCTGATAAGATTAAATACATTTTTATAGCGGTTATCTTTGTCCTGATCTTCTTCCTTATATTCACTGTTGATACCGGAGCATATGTGGGTGATGAAGAGTGTCTAATATGCCACAATCCAGGAGGTGCTGGTATCGGTGCTCCTGACAAGAGTGGCTATCTGATGACAGGCCATAAAAATGTGCTGAGAGAGGTTGTGCCTGGCGAAGCTTTGACCGGTCCTGATGGGGCTCCGTATGCAACCGATTCTTCTGGTCATATAATCGACTGGGCTACCGGGAGGATTGATTTAGATGGTGATAGTGCAGCCGAGACGGTGCTCTATTATGTTTTTAACGGTTGGATGGGTGGGGGCCCCTGGGCTCCGGGGGCGGTATATGCTGGCGGTGAATACGTCTGTGCAAGCTGCCATACCACGGGATATACAACCGATGAGCCCGGAGGTCCTGCCCCAGGGCCTGAACCTGACGCATCTTTTCCGGGCATACGAAGTTTGGTAACCATAGGTGGTTCATGGTATCTCGATGGCATCCAGTGCGAAAGGTGTCATGGAGATGGTGGAATCACAGTCCTCGGAGATTGTTTTCAATGCCACGATAATGGCTCCACAGATACTTCGGGCCACATATCCAAGTTCTCAATTGCCAATATCACAGCTCTCTGTGTGGAATGCCATACGAGCGGCAATACACCGCCTGCCGTCGGTGTTGGCTCCTACGGTGTATATGCTGCTTCCTTTGCCACTTACGGCATTGCACAGGAATTCCTGAATAGCCCCCATGGACAAAGCTCTGAGTTTGATGCTGATGGTTGTAGCACATGTCATAATGTCCATGAGAGCACGGTTGATGCGGTAGGTCATACCGGGGCAATAAAGAAGGTCTGTACTGATTGTCATTCAGGCAAGACCTTGGGATTTCATGAGGGTATTACCAAGGGACCCAAAAAATGTGAGGTCTGTCATATGCCTGCTGCAACAAGTGGTCGCATGACCCATCTCTGGAGAATAAACCCTGATCCTAACTATAGCTCTTTCCCTACAGAAGAGGAATACAATGCTGGGCAGGAAACTGCTTACACGGCTCCACATGGAGGCCTCGTTGAGGCTGTCTGGTTAGACGTAGAGATAGTCTGTCTCCAGTGTCATGGAGAATCGGGTGTGGCTTTAACTAAATTAACCAAGTTTGAGGTAGGGACTGTGGCAAAGGATTATCATTCAGGTGGGTGGGGTGGGATGCCAATAGCAAGGTTTAACTGGTATTATGGCACAGACTGCTACACGGTAAATTTTGATGCCACAATGAATGATTCCACCACCTTCAATTGGGATTTTGGCGATGGTCATACGGGTGCAGGTGCAGTAATAAGCCATACCTATGATGCTCCAGGCAGTTATGCGGTTACCCTGACCAGTGATTATGGTGCAAGAAGAACGATGATTGTTACGGCAAAGGGCAGAAATATTCCTCCCACTACAGGTATGAACATTTTGGTCGATCCATCATACCTAACGGGTATGACCATTGAGGTATACGACCAATCTACTTCTAATGCCTGTGGAGCAATGGGTTCAAGTGATCCGGGTATAGCTTATGTGCTCTGGGGTGATGGGCTAATGGATCTGGTTTCAATCACTACCGGGCAGTCTGATCCTGTCGCTACCCACACCTACCCCACCGCCGGAACATATACCATAAGATACTTCTTCAAAGATTCCGCGGGTAATCGGTCAATGGCACCGCGGCAGACGTGGACATTGCCTGATATTCCAACCGCGGTGTATGATGTCACTGGTAGTATTATGTGGGATCATGATGATGATCCTGGTACACCCAATGTTGGATTAGCCAATGTTACCATTTACCTGAAGAGGAACTCCAGTACGATTAAGATGGGAAAGACCGACCTTTTGGGGTACTACGAGATAAAGGATGTCACAGTAAAAGTGAATAGTAGCGGAAATGAGGTTAGCTATACCGTAGAGCCAGGGAAAAATGCATACTCCTTCGAGGTTGCACCCGGTGATTCAGATCGGGTGAATAAAGCAGACCCGGTGGCTAACTTTATCGCCACTGCTCAGTGGTAAAAACCAATATTATTCATTATTTCGGCAAAAAAACGGCATCTTTCATTTTCCAGTTAACACTTTTAACCCACAATAGTGTAAGCAAGAGGTGATGGGGAGATAGGGAAGATAATGGAGATATTGGAAAAACAATGATATCTCCCTAATCTCCAAGCTCTCCGAATCTCCTTTTCTTACACATATCAACTATTATACTTTTATGAAGTGTTAACTACTTTTGGCTAAATATGAAGGATGCCAAAAAAACTTAGTGAAACTTGGCGTTCTTGGTGGGTGGATAGCTATTGGTATTTTAGGGTTTGATGGCAAATGACTAAGAGAAAGATCATTATAAAAGCTTTAATTCCCCTATTGGTATTAAGCCTGATAGCTATTCTTGCCTATGCCCTGGATTATCCTCATAACGCTATAAATACCATTGGATGCAATAATTGCCACGATGTGCATGGAGAAGGTGCCTTGGAAGATCTTTTCCCATCATGGATGCCATATAATCCGCAGAATATTGATGATACGCTATCCAATACCCTCTGCTGGAGTTGTCATAATGACCTCGAGGCCCCTTATGTAAGGACCCATTCCAGTCTTACCACAAGCGATAAATATGGAGCCTGGTCCCTCGAATGCCGAACCTGCCATAACCCTCACCTTCAGGAGCAGTTCAGGATATATGGCAGTGAAAGTTATCTTTATGAGGGTACAGTATCGTCAGTTGATGGCACAACCCTAATAGATGATAGTGCAGGCTGGACTACCGATCAGTTTAAAGGATTAGTCGTTATCCCAAATATTAATGAGAGTGATTACAACTATAAGATTGAAATGAATACTGAAAATACCCTGACAATAGAAGGGCCAATGAATTTAGACAAGGTAGCCCTGGGAGATACCTTTGCCATTGTATACGGGAAGAGCATAAAGAGCACAATAAAACTCGATGAGATAACAATATCACCACCCAAGAGCGGAGATAAGAGCGTAAAATTTTTCAGGGATACTGATCCCGATTCTTTTGCTGATGGGGTTATGCCATACGATGGGGTCTGCGAGGTATGTCACACACAGACCGCATATCACAGAAACAATGACTCGGGAGATCATGATCATAACGTTGGAGTAAAATGCACAAATTGTCATCTCCATCTCGATGGTTTTAAAGGAGGCATGGGCGGTGGAGCACATACAACCCATGTAATAGAAGATTATGGACCCCAAATATCCTGTACTGACTGTCACGGTACAAATAACCCGCCCATGCTTGCCGATGGGCAGGATCTTGCCAATACAAGCGTATGCACTAACTGTCATTCAGGAGATGGGGTAGGTAATGCGAAAGGATACTTTGGGGATAACCCAGGCACTTGGGTAGCGACAGAAGGCGAGGCAGGCTACTGTGGCAGTTGTCACGACACATCACCGGGAAAGACAGGAGCCGGTGCTCCTGCACCCAATATAATAGGTGATAACTCAACCTATGGGGTTTTTGTCACAGGACATGGAAAGCCCTCCGGTAATTATGCAAGGCTTTCCTGGCAGGATACCTCAGCAACGGGTAATCCGGCAGCGAACAAACAGTGCGGCTCCTGCCATGACCTTACTTCACAACATTTTAATACCGCTACAAAGAGGTTAAAACCCGGCTATGAGAATGATAATAATAACAGCAATTGTAATCAGTGTCATAAACCGGGAGGAAGTGCCGTGGCTGCCCCTCAATGGTACACGACATATGCTGATTATCAGAATTCGGCACACAGTAGCAATAAGTGTTCAGAGTGTCATAATGTGCACGGCGCCTCAGGGAATTATGCCGGGATGACGAAAAACAACAAAGAAAATCTCTGCAATACTTGTCACGCGGGACATGCAGGGCATGCCCTCGGTGTTTCGTTTGGTAAAGACAGCAAAACATATTCATTGGAATGCATATCCTGCCATAATGTGCATATCGTAAGCGGCCTGACATCAGCGGCGAATCCCAATGTTGCGGCAATGACCAAGCTCACAAATAATTTAGAAGTCTGGGGTGATGAAGCCAGCGAGAAGATAAATAATTATGCCGGAGGCGGCACATACAGGACACCAAATGGTGATATACTGTCAGGCTCACAACTCCCTGACTATCCGTCTTTCTGCCTTGACTGCCACGGCGTCTCCCAGGCTGAATTTGGAGAGCATGGGGGTATAAGCTGGGGTGGTGACGATCCGCATGGATTAAATTCGGCAAACGAACCTAATGGAGGCGGCACATGTCCTGACAGGTGGAGTTGCGGAATGGCGGACGGCTGGGACGGCGACGATTGTGCCGGAACAGAGGATGAATGCTGGCCCGTAATGACAAAAGGAAAAGGAGACCAACTCTGGTCAAGAGAAGCATATAATCACGAAGAAAGAATTGCAGGTGCAAACTTTGTTCTCTCATGTAGTGACTGCCATGTGACACATGAAGCGGGCATTGGCTCAAAGCTCAGGTCGTCAGTCAATAACGGTCCAGGAAGTACCATTTGGAACACAATGTGCAACAACTGCCATTACTATTACAGCGATTGGCATGATGGAATGTCATGTGGTAGTGTAAGCTGTCACGGCGCCCCGCCCAATAACCCAAGATTTCCTGGTGGTGGTGGCTCTAATACTATACATGGAATGGGCAGGCGTGTAGGATCGTCAGGTACCAGAACGTTTAATCCCGACCTTGTGTTAGACATGAGGTTTGAAGGAAATCTCAATGATTCCGGCACATGGAGACTTCACGGCAAATGGATGGACAATATAGCAGGTTCCTACACATCTGGAAAATCAGGTCAGGCAGTAGTGCTTAACGGTGGGAAGAACGTCCAGGTCGGGACAAGAAATTCTTACTGGTCTACTGACGACGGGAAGCACGGCACATGGAAGTATACAGAGATGAAATACAACACAACACTTGAGGCATGGGTATATCCCACAGACAATGCTGGAAGTGAATATAGCATCTTTACCAAACATGTAGGATACAATGACGGAGGATATGCGTTTACTCTCCAGAAGATAAATAACACACTTAGGGCGGCATTTAATATGCGGGCAGACAATAATGGATTTACACAGGGAGGTGCAAGTGGTGTCCGGGGTGCATATAGTTCCATAGCTATTCCATTAAATACCTGGACGCATGTAGCAGTCACATTCGACAAAAACGGTCCAGACAGGGACAATAATAATCCGGCTGTCGGAAGAATCAGGATATATGTAAATGGAGAGGATGTCACAACAAGCGATACATCGGGAAATAATATGCAGCCCGGCGCAGGCGAGACCTCGATATTCGCTTATTCTGAAAATAGTCCTTGGAATCAGGGCATATGCCATAACGGTACCTGGTGTGCATCTGAATTTTCGATCGGTGGGTTTTATGCGTGGCAGAATGAATTCATAGGAAGAATAGATGAAGCAAAAGTCTGGAATGTGACTAAAGACGCTACCTACTTCGCGACATATGATTCACAGACAAAGCCCTATATAGGTGCGGCCAAAGGCTTAATAGGCAATAATCAGCTCACTGTGTACTTCTCCGAGGGTGTGTACGGAGGCGGAGGGTCTGCACTGGATGCATCTGATTTTTCCCTGACGGATACAAATGGCGATAACCCAAGGACTATTACCGGGGTAATTCACACAGCCGGGGCATCAACCGCAGTTATTACCATGAGTGCACCATTAATAGCGGATGATGTGAACGCAGATACCATAGCGGCTGTCAGCAGTTCCATTTTTGATGATTATAACAACGCGGCCGGGACAGAGGCGATGACAATAGAACTGTCGTCACAATGTCCAACATCGCCTGTGAGCATACAACTTAATGAACCATCAGGCAGCACATATATAATGGATACGCAGAACGTTCTCTACGGAGCGGTAAACGGCGGTGCAGCTACATTAACAGGCAGCGCATATTCTGGCGACGGAAGCACCAAATACATAACATTTACCGGTAATAATTCGTGCCTCCAGGCAACAACGGCACTTACCATTGAAACGAGGATCAAACCGACAGGCATAACCGCTGATACCACCAATTACATTACACGCATATTTGCGCGAAACTACAACAACAACTACAATTACCAGATGTCGGTCTGGAGGAACAACAGCGCCTATCCGGGTTTATACACTGCACCTGCCGGCCAGACCTCCATTGCTCTCTGGCTGCTCACAAACGGTACCACAACGTGGAAACCTGTGCTGACGAATTACACAGGCGCCAAAACTGGCTCCGAGAACGATTGTCCCATAGTATCCGACCACTGGTATCAAATAAAGGCCGTATGGAATACCAACAAGCCAGGAGGGATAATCGGCCAGTACTTCCAACCTGCTGACATCTATATAGAGGACCAAGGTACCGATGGGAACGGACTGGGCAAGAACTGGACGGGACTGATAAACTGTACGGATACCGACCAGTCTCTTAAGACTGATTCGGTCAAGTTCTTTACCAACGATCAGATAACCTCGGGCAGCGGCAGTTTTGCCATAGGCGCAAACAAGGACACTCAAACCAATCTTCGATTCAACGGCCTGATAGACTGGATAACGTGGAAAGATACTGTTGATTAGTCAGGAATGGTTATGGGAGGTTTTGCCGATATTCATCTTGCTTTGTCCCCTTGAGGGGTATGAATGTTTGATGTGAGGTGATGGAAGATGAAATGGAAAATAACACACAGCAAACAATACCTGATCATGCTCTTTGCTGTTTCTTTATTCTTTTTATTCTGTTTTGTCTGCACCATTCAAGCAGCAACCATGCCTGGGTATGAAAGATTCCAGCCCATAACTACAAAGATAAATGCACCGACGGCAGTAGCCCTTGATGCTTCTGAAAACATCTATGTCGTAGAGTCAAGCAATAATAAGCTCCTCACTTATAGTCAAGACGGTCAATACTTGAGGACCCTTAGAGGGCTTGATAAACCAATCAGTATTGCTGTAAGTAATGATGGAAGGATATTTGTCGGCAACGACGGCAGAGGGGATGTAGAGGTTTATGACGCTGACCTGACCTTTCTCTATAAACTTGGCTCAGGAGATAAAGAATTTAGCCGACCGGGTGCAATTGCGGTTGATAGTGCCGGTAATGTTTATGTAGCAGACAGTAAAGGAGATAAGATAAAGGTCTATAATCCTGATAGTTCTTATAAATTTTCACTTGGGAGTTCTGGGAGTAAAGATGGCCAATTTCATTTTCCCACATCCATAGCAATAGATGAGCTGTCAGGGGAGATAATAATCTCAGACCTTCAGCTAGTAGAGACTGAGTTTGGTTCAACTCAGGGTGCCCGGATACAGGTCTTTGACCTGAATGGTGGGTTTAAAAGGGGCTTTGGTAATTTCGGGTTTGGAAAAGGAAAGTTAGCCAAACCCCTGGGTGTGGATGTAGATAAAGAGGGCAGGATATATGTCAGTGATTCATATCAGAATATAGTGCAGGTATTTGATAGTAATGGCATATTTCTTGGAACCATATACGACCTGGATAATCCTATGAGGACACCCCTAGGGATAGCCATCGGCCAGAAGACCAACAGGCTTTTTATTGCATCACTCAATACCTCAAGGGTGGAAGTGTATGATGTAATACATAAACCACGCCCTGACATCAAGGCCAATAATGCAGATGGGCCAATAGGCATAACCACTAATGAAGACTGTTCTATAACTGTATCCCTTAATCCTGGGGATCGAACCGGTGAGGCGGCAGACTGGTGGTTAGCAGTAGATACCTCTCTTGGCCTGTTTTGTTATAATGCATCCAAAGATTCCTGGGTATCTGGCAATTCAGTTACATATCAAGGCCCATTGTTTAACCTGGCTCCAACTGGGTTGGGGCATATCTCGGGTTTACCCCCAGGCACTTATACCTTCTATTTTGGGGTTGATATAAATATGGACGGCTCATTGGATGATAGCCAGTTGTATTATGACAGTGTTGAGGTGAATATAACTGAGTAAATGGAGCAGTGGGTGATTTCAGTATCCCGGGGGAATAATGAGAAAGCGAAATGTCATTATAAAGGCTTTGGTTATGGTATTGGTATTAAGCCTGATAGCTATCTTTGCCTATGCCCTGGATTATCCTCATAACGCTATAAATACCATTGGATGCAATAATTGCCACGATGTGCATGGAGAAGATGCCGAAGAGAATCTTTTCCCCCCATGGATAGAATACAACCCTCAAAATATTGATGATACTCGATCTAATACCCTCTGCTGGCATTGTCACAATGGTATGGTGGCTCCCTACGTGAGGACCCATTCCAGTCTTACCACAAGCGATAAGTATGGAGACTGGTCCATCGAGTGCCGGACCTGTCATAACCCTCACCTGCAGGAGCAATTCAGGACATATGGAGAAGGTAGTTGTCTTTATTTGGGTGAATCAACAGACATTCAGATAGATCAGCCAGGGGGAGGAAAAAGTCAGCTTACTCAGACCGGTGCGGGATGGGAAAATGATGCGTATCGAGGATTAGTGGTTATTCCTAAGATTGCTGAGGAAAGTTACGGTTATAAGATAGAAAGCAATACCGGAGATACCCTGACAGTAGAGGGGATCATAGATTTAAGCAAGGTAGCGGTGGGAGATCGCTTTGCCATTATATATGGCAAGCTCATCAAGAGCCCAATATATACTCCCAACAGTGGGGAAAGGGAGGTAAGATTCTTCAAGGGTGGGGTTCTTAATTATGCGGATGGAGATATAGTATACGATGGCGTCTGCGAGGTATGTCACACACAGACCACATATCACAGAAACAATGACTTGGGAGATCATGGTCATAACGTTGGAGTAAAATGCACAAATTGCCATTCACATCTTAATGGGTTTAAAGGTATTGGAGGCACCAGCGGATCCCATCCGACCCATCTAGGCGCCGCATATGGACCAAATATGACATGTTCCAGCGGTAATCTCGGATGCCATGGCGCAAATAGCCCACCCACATTTGCCGATGGAAATAACTTTCAAAATACTACAGTGTGTAATACATGTCACAGCCCTGGTGGGTCTTATGACGGTGTAGACGATCTGATAATTGGTGCCAGAGCAAATTGGGATGAAGGGGTTTATGAGGGAAATTTACTAAAATCTGGCAAAGAGAAATGGTGCGCAAGCTGTCACGATGAGATTCCATCGGTAATAGAGGGTGTAAGCGCTCCGAATATTATAGGGGATGAGGATACTGCCACTCCTTATGGGACCGGATACGGCTTTTACAAAACCGGTCATGGACTATCCACCAGCAAACGATACCCGGCCACAGGTGGTCCAGGTGCTGGACTTGGCTGCCAGAATTGTCATGATGCCGGAATGCCGCACATCGATGGGATCGTCAGGAGCTATGAACCTGATAGTGATTATTTGACGTTCGATCCTGTTAGTGCCAACTATCAGAATGGATTTAGGTTAAAAGACGTAGCAACAGGTTATGATGGGAAATATGCCCTGCATATACCCAGAACGGGCCATGTTTATCCACCAGGTTTTAGAGCGGATTGGGAATTCGCTCTCTGTTTCCAATGTCATGCTAAGGATCAATTATTTAACGGGGGAGACCCGGAAACCGGAGAGGGTGCCGGCACGAACTTCTACGCCAAAAGTGATGGTGACGGGGGAGGCAATCCTTTACCTACAGCAGGTTTCTATTATAGCATGCACGATGTGCATACGTGGGGCGCTAACGGTCCTTTAGGCCCAGAGACACCCCAATATGACTCAGACTTTGATGGAACTGCCGATTCCAGGATACGCTGTCCTGCCTGTCACAATGTCCATGGCTCACCTTCTCCCGCAATGATGCGTCACGGTGAACTTATTGGCAAGGCCCCCGCTATAGACTTTCAATATACCCCTGAAGGAACCTATCCAACCCTGGCAAACAGCACCGGGGGTAAGACCCGTTTTATTGCACCCGGGCCGGGAGATGTTTCAAAGAATGGTATATGCAACATGTGTCATAATGATCAAATGACTTATGCCAGAACTCCCATTGATACCATTGCACCAGAGATTTCCTGGGTAGATGGACAGGTAGACAGCGATATTCTGACAGTCAGTTTTTCTGAAGGTGTATATAGTGATATGGGTGCCGTTGGTGACTTGACATCAAGCGATTTTACCCTGACAGATTCCGACAATGGCCGCGCAATTATAGGTGTAACTCATACTGCCGGTGATGCTACTGCGATCCTCATATTAGATTCTCCTCTCGATTCAACGGATGATATTGGAATTGATACGCTCTCAGGGGCTACCTCTACTTCTATCTATGATGCCCTGGGTAATCCTATGGATACGACCCCAGTCATTATCTCCAGCGGGGACCATGCCCCGCCAACCCTTTCCAACAAAAATCCTGCAACTGGCACTATTAATATTGCAGTTGATAGTGATCTGACTTTTACCTTGTCAGATAGTGGAAGTGAGATAGACTGGACAACATTCTCTATACAGATTTCAGGGGATAAGGGCTATTCGGCGATATATACCGATGAAGATACTTCTATAGTTTCAAAAACAGGCTCACCGGTCAGTTATGATGTTACGGTGAATCCTGATGCCGATTTCGGAAGCGGAGAAGTCATAACAATCATAGTCAATGTAGATGATCTGGTAGGCAATTCTATGATACCACCAGCCTGGTCTTTTACCATCACACCAGGAGGTGCTCCGGCAACGCTTTCCCTCCATCCATCGGGTGTTGCCTCAGATGGGGGATTTAGTCCGATAAATGGCTCCTGGGCGACGGTTCTGGACAGCAATGACGGGGATGCCAGTTATGTTAATTATTGCTGTGGCCCGGGAGGTCAAATCTTTTATGTCCATATGGATGATCTTCCTGCGGGGCTGGAAGCTGCAACCATCGATAGTATTACCATTGATGTCTACGCCAGATACCTGGATGGTGCATGGCCCGGGGCTATACCTTATGCCGGAAATGTAGATATTGGCTATAAGACCGGGACGAATACTGTATGGAAAGGGAATACTGCTACTAATACCTCTGGCGCCTATAACCTTATCATGTCGAACACTTATACTACTGATTCAGATGGAGGTCCATTGGACCTAACCGATATCAATAACCTCCAGATTGCTGTCAAACGAAATACTTCCGGGCCACCAGTATTGCGTGTAACAGAGGTCTATGTCGAAATTGCTTATACCCCTTAATGATGTATCATTTCTATCCCGAGGCCGCTTCTCTCTTCCTAGCCTTTTCGCCACATCACTGAGGTAAAAAACCTCTCTATGGCTTGATCACCTGGTTTCCCTATTAATCATAAAAGGGTCATAACTGGTATTTTTTTGTATCTATAGAGACAAAGGGTATCACCTCAGGGCATAATAATTGTTCTCCCTTTCAAACGGTGGGAAATTAATCATACCAGGGGGGGTAAACCGATATGAATAAATGTGTTAAAATTACTACAAACCTCCCTCTCAATTAGAAATGCAAAGAAATGGAGTCTTTTAGGAGAAAAGAAGGTATATGCAGGCGTAAATTTGCCCTATTCATTCCATAATAGTAACAGGAGGCAGGAGATTATGCGGTTATCAAGACATTTACTCATATGGGCTCTTTCAGCTTTCTTATTGATACCTTCCGGGTGTGCAACAACCCCTGAGAAACTGACACCTGTCATGGTACCAAAAGTATTCTTTCCCGATCCTCCGGGACTTCCCCGCATCCAATTCCTCCGGAGCTTCACTTCCAGTAAGGATATAGAATCTCCAAGATCACAATTTGACCGGTTTGTGACCGGAGAGGAACAGCGGATAAAACGAATCGATAAGCCCTATGGTGTAGGTATCTACGATGGTAAGATATATGTCTGTGACAGCAATAGTACGGTAATGGTCTTTGACCTTAAAAACAAGAAATTCCAGGAGCTGGAAGGGGCAAAAGGGTTGGGGAAGCTTGTACAGCCCCTTAATATAAGCATAGATAGTGATGGCACCAAGTATGTCGCTGACCCGGTGCGGGGACAGGTAGTTGTGTATAACCGGGAAGACTTTTTTGTGAAGGCCATCGGCTCTCCTGCCGAGTGGACACCTATTGATGCCGTGCCCTTTGATAATAAATTGTATGTGATCGATAAGAAGAGCCGTGATGTTTGGATCATGGATAAAAAGACCGGTGCATTGCTGAATAAGATAGGCAGGAAAGCAGAGGATGAGACCAAGTGGCTGGGCCTGCCAACAAACCTGGCCTTTGATTCCAAAGGCTATTTATATATATCAGATACCGGGAGATTTCAGGTGGTTAAATATGACCGGGATGGCCATTTTCTGGGGGCTATCGGGATGTTGGGCACGAGTCCGGGCCGCTTCTCCCGTCCCAGGGGTGTTGCAGCGGATAGAAACGGGAGATTATATGTGGCGGATGCATCATTTGATAATGTTCAGATTTTTAATAATGACGGTAGGCTGCTGATGTTCTTTGGCAGACCAGGAAATAGAGAGGGGGATCTCTTCCTGCCGGCTAAGGTGGTGATAGATTATAATCATTTAGCATATTTCTCAGAATACCTGGATCCGAATTTTCAGGCAGAGGCCCTGGTCATCGTTACCAGCCAGTTCGGGCCGCGGCTGGTTAATATATTTGCCCTGGGGAGACAAAAAGGGGTTAAGTATC
>MHDQ01000311.1 GCA_001803565.1 Nitrospinae bacterium RIFCSPLOWO2_12_FULL_45_22
CCGATCTCGGTCTCGCTCTATATAAAACTCTGTTAAGGCACCATTTTCTAGTAGTGCTAGCCGGGTCTCTAAACTATTGGTATTTATTACTATCTCATTGCCCATATTGAGTTGTGATCATTAGTCATCAGCGGCGAAATAGTCTCCGGTAGTTACAATCTCCCAAACCAGATCCGCTAATCTCTCTGATAATTGATAAACTTTCCAAATATCTTATATCCGTAACTGTCCCCCAATGGCCAATGACCAATGACTAATGCTTAAAAATGGTCGGGGGCTAGCTTTTTGATGCGTATAGAGGAGAACTTAGCCATATCTTCCTCATAAATCTTCTCTAAGACCTCAGTAGGTTTAGCACTGCCCTGAGGGTGATTCTTTAAAACCAGCTCTAGACAAGGGGTCTTTTCGTCCTCATTAATCAGGTTGATAGAGCCGACCAGGGGTCTTATATCTATGACCTTTTCCTGACCCTCTTTTTGTCGTCGAACAAGGGCCTTTTCCTGCTTCATAAAATTATTTATCCGTTCCTTATGGGAGCTCCTTATATTCTCTCCTCTCTTTATTTCTATATCTATTTTAAACTTAAAGTTTTCCTGGGCCAAGGCTATAGGTGGATAACCCGGAGAAATCCTCTGCCACGATGTTACCCGTAAACCGTAGGGTAACTGAGAATTGAGCTGGTCAATTAAAGTCATTATCTTAGCATTGGCCGTAAGTTCTATATCCACAAATTCCCCTTCGCTCTCTACCCCAACCGGTAAGGCCTGACCAAGGGAGATCTTTGGGTGGGGATGAGCTCCTTGGGAATAAATAATCGGTATTTGGCTCCGGCGAGAAGCCCGGTAGAAAAGTTGCTGGAATTCTAAATGGGAGAGGTAGCGCATTGGGCCTTTTTTCTCCAGTTTCAGTCTTATCCTTTCCGACCGTCTTTTTCCCGGCTCAGGATGGTGTAGGGGGAGGCTATTCAGACAAGGGGCCTCTAGGGGTTTGGTGGTTAATGGCTGGCAGCCTATCCCGCAGTTTAAGCATTGGCCTATCCGGCAATCTGGAGTAGATACGGCTTTCTGGGATCGGATAAATTCTTCCCACAAGAATTCTTTCTTTACCCCAGTAGATATATGTTCCCAGTAAAGGGTTTCTTCGGGGTTTTTGACAGTGTTAGCATAAGCCTTAGGGTCCAAGCCACAATAATGGAAGGCCTCCAGCCATTTTTGGAAATCCAGTTTCTCACTCCAGCTATCGAACCGGCAGCCTAAGTGGTAGGCCCTTTCAATAACTGTGGCTAGCTTTTTATCACCCCGGGCTATTACGGCTTCGAGAAAGCTTATTTCTGGCAGTTGCCATCTGACTATAAACCGTCCATCTTTTAACCGATGGCGAATATAGCGCAATTTTTCCTTCAGGGCAGCTAGCTCTTCTTGGGGTAACCACTGGAAAGGGGTGTGAGGTTTAGGGACAAACGGGGATAAGCTGACAGATACCCTGCGTATCCTCCTATTTTTATTATTCTTTCCTGATGCTAATACCTTCTGGCAAAGCGAAATAATACCATCTATGTCTTCTTGTGTTTCTGTAGGTAAGCCTATCATAAAATAGAGCTTTAATGCGTCCCAGCCAGCATCTAATAGCCTTTCGATATCTTTTAAGAGTTGCTCCTCCGCCATCTCTTTGTTAATAGCTTTTCTTAATCGCTCAGTGCCAGCTTCGGGTACCAGGGTGAATCCCGTTTTCCTTACCTTTCCGATCTCTTCCAGGATCGTAGAATTTAGGCTGCCAGGCCGCAAGGTAGGTAAAGATAGAGAAATTCTTTGATGCACCAGATATTGCATTAGATCTGCCACCAATGGGGTAAGGCAGCTATATTCTCCGGTATTAAGAGAAACCAAACTGATCTCATCATACCCGGTATTGCGCAGGGATTCTATGGTTAATACTTTAATCTTTTCCGGACTCCTCTCCCTCAGCGGCCTATAAATTATCCCTGCCTGACAGAAACGACACCCCCGGCTACAACCGCGGGCTATCTCCAACACTATACGGTCATGAACGATTTTAGGATAAGGGACAATAGGGCTAACTGGATAAGGGGCTGAGTCTAAATCCTGAATAACCCTCTTCTTGGTACATTTTGTCCCATTTATTCCAGTAAGGGACGGGACATATATCCCGGGTATCTTGTTTAACTCCTTCAGGAGTTGCTCTTTTGTGCCCGAGGCATCTCGCCATTGTTGATAGGTATCTACCAATTCCAGGATAACCTCTTCTCCTTCCCCAATAACGAATAGGTCTATGAATGGGGCTAGAGGTTCAGGGTTAAAAGCACCAGGCCCACCAGCAATGACTATGGGTAGGTCCCTGTCTCTTTCGGATGCCTTGAGGGGTATCTGGCCCAGGTTGAGGATGTTTAAGATATTAGTATAGGTCAATTCGTATTGGAGAGAGAAACCGATCAGGTCAAATTTATGGAGAGGCCGGCTAGTTTCCAGGCTGGTGAGGGGGTAACCATGCCTTCTTAGCAGGGTCTCGTAATCTAAGTCAGGGGCAAAAAGACGCTCGGCGGCCGTATCAGTCCTTTGATTAAGGACATGGTATAAAATCTTGAGCCCCAGGTGCGACATCCCGATCTCGTATAAGTCAGGAAAAACCAGGGCGATATAGGTTCTGGCCTTATCCTTCTCTACTGCATTAATTTCACCACCCAGGTAGCGGGAGGGTCTCTGTATATAAGGTATTATATCGCTCCATATGTCCACAGCTTAATGTAAAAACCTCCTCATCCTTATATTTAATAACAAGCCAATACCCATGAGATTGGTGAGCATAGAAGAACCACCATAACTCATAAACGGGAGCGGTAGCCCGACAATGGGTAGCAAGCCTATAGCCATGCCGATATTGAAAAATATATGTAAGCCGAACATTCCACTAACCCCGGCCGCTATCAGAGTCCCTAGCTTGTCCGGGGCTTTAATGGCAACCTCAAAGGTTCTTAGTATCAGAAATAAATAAAGGATGATCAGGGTAGTTGTCCCTATAAAGCCAAGTTCTTCTCCTATGACCGAGAAGATGAAGTCAGTATATTTTTCTGGTAAGAAATTCAATCTGCTTTGAGTACCAGCCAGGAACCCTTTCCCTAATAATCCACCTGACCCAACCCCAATCTTTGATTGGAGACTATGATACCCCGCTCCCAGGGTATCGGTATTAGGATTTAATAAGATTAATATCCGAGATTTTTGATAATCTTTCAGATGATGCCAGCCAAAAGGTAATAAGGTTATTCCTATCAGCATCAGGATTAATAAAGATCGGTTGTTTATACCGGCTATGAAGCTGAGTAATAAGAAGAGTGATACTATTATTAAAGCAGTTCCCAGGTCGGGCTGCTTAATAATCAACAGGCAAGGTAGGGCTGCCAATAGGCCGGGTATTAAGAGCTGATATATCCGGTAGGGTTGTTTCGTTTTGCTATTGCTATAGTATCTGGCCAGGGTAATAATAATGACTAACTTTGTCAGTTCAGATGGTTGTAGAGATAAGGGGCCCAGGGAGAGCCAGCGTTGGGCACCAGAAACCGTCTTGCCAGATAACTCTACAGCCACCAGGGTAGCAATGGCTAAGGCATAAATGAAATAGGATGATTTTGCTATGGTCGTATAATCTACACTGATAACAATTATTAAACCAACCAACCCGAAGCCCAGCCAAAATATCTGTTTAAAATAGGTATTTTCTCCGTCGCCACCAGCCGCACTATAAATAGCCATTAACCCAAAGAAGGCAATAACCAGGGTTAAACCCAGTAATATCCAGTCAATATTTATTATCAGCCTACGGTCAAACATCTATTCTCTCTTAGCCTCCACCTGGGTAGCTGGTATTACCCGAGGCTTGAAATAAAATTCTATGACCTTTCCGGCAAAAGGGGCAGCCGCTGCCCCACCTTTTCCACTGTGTTCTGCCAGAATAGCCATAGCAATTTGGGGATGGTCAACGGGGGCAAAGGCCACAAACCAGGCATGGGTTTTAAGATGCTCCGGGCCTTTTTCGCCTCCACCTTTGCTCAAACCCACTATCTGGGCAGTGCCGGTTTTACCTGCAGCTTCGATGCCAGGGGCCTGTGCCTTACTACCCGTCCCCCCCGGCGCATTAACTACACCCCATAATCCTTTTCTGATAATAGCTAAAGTAGAGGGTTGTAAAGATATTGTACGGATGAGCTGCGGGTTAAATTCCTTTATAATACGACCATCAGGAGATTCTATCCTTTTAACTAACAAAGGTTTATACACCTTCCCTCCATTAGCTACCGCACTAATCATAGTTGCTAATTGTAAGGGTGTGACCGATATATACCCCTGTCCAATAGATACCGATATGGTCTCTCCGGGATACCATTTCTGGCCCAATACCTCCTTCTTCCAGATATTGGAAGGTACTATGCCACCTTTCTCATTGGTCAGGCCAATGCCAACGGGATTGCCCAGCCCATACAGGGAAGCATATTTCGCTATCCTATCAATCCCTAACCGGGCACCTACATTATAGAAAAAAACATTACAGGACTCGACCAATGCCTTATGAATGTCTACGGAACCGTGACCCCTTTCCCGCCAGCATTGGAAGGCCCTGCCACCAAAAGGGAAATAGCCTGGACAATAGAAACGAGTAGCAGGTGTGATAACACCACTCTCTAGTCCGGCAGTAGCGATAATGATCTTGAATACTGAGCCGGGCGAGTATTGTCCTTGAATAACCCGGTTTTGCAAGGGCTTCGTCCTATTACTGATTAAGTTGACCCAATTTTGTTGGGAGATACCGCCGGAAAAGAGGTTAGGGTCAAAAGCTGGATGACTAACCAGGGCCAGAACCTCGCCATTGTTTGGGTTTAATACCACAACTGCCCCGGATTTATCTTTAAATACATCCTCAATGAAACGCTGGAGTTCTAAGTCTATAGTTAAAACTAGATTATTACTCGGTCTCAATACCTCTTTTTTAAGCAATTTAAGTTCCCGGCCCAGGGAATCAACCTCCACTAATCGCTCTCCCTTATTCCCTCGAAGAAAGCCCTCAAGTTCCTTCTCCAGCCCATATTGTCCTGTTAGATCACCTAATCGGTAGAAGGAAGTATGGGAGTTTTTATGGACCTGGAGCTGTTTTTCATTAATTTCTCCTACGTAGCCCACGACATGTGAGGCTAGTGGGCCATAGATATAGTTTCGGAGTGGTTCTATCTGCAACCCGATTCCAGGAAGGTCCAGCTTATGCTCTTCTATAAAGGCGAGATCAGCGTGAGCAATATCTCGCTTTAGTATGATATCCTTTTCCAGGTAAGAAAACTTTATCTTTTTCTCTATTTCTGCCGGGGTGAGGTCCAGGCGATTCTGACAAAGGGAAAGGATAAATTTCAGGTCTTGCACATCTTCTGGGGTAAGGGTCAGGTTAAAAGAAGGCCGGTTAGTAACAATAACTGCCTTGTGCCTGTCATAGATAATACCGCGGGGACCATTGACGATAACATTCCGGATGCGGTTATTTTCTGATAGGGATTTATATTTATCATAATTGATAATCTGTAATTCCCAGAGCCTTAGAACAATCAAGGCCAGTAATAGACAGAAGCTAATCCTGACAAAAGTTATTCTAGCCTTTAATCCCTCTAAATCACCAGATTTAAAGAATTTAGCACGCATCAGGGGTACCTCTCTCAAGAGCGGACATAATAGACTGGTCTCTTTCGGGTCTTTACTGCCTCTTCCAGCTTAAGCAGATATGAGATTAAGGGTATTCCTAATAAGGTATTCAAGGCAAATTTAATAAACATAGTACTTAAAAAGATATGCAGGGTTAAACTCTTCTCTAATAAAGAGCTTGTGGTCACCAAGAGAAGGGCGCTATCTATGAGACTCCCTAAGAGAAAGAAGAGCAATTGAGTTATTGAATGAACCCGAAGAAATCTACTCGATATAATCTTAGATAATAAACTTAACAGCCCTTTAGAGAGAGTATTAACCCCAGCAATACCCCCCCCGATCAGGTCTTGCAGCAGACCCAAGCCCAGGCCGTAAAGATAGCCCTTATCATAGCTTCGCATAATAATACTGAAATATATGGTCATTATTAAAAACAAATCCGGAGTGAGATGCTGAAAAGAAAGGAATGGAAGGAAGGTGTACTGGAATATGGGGATAAGAAAGATTATAAAGGCAGTAAAGACAAATTTCATAATCTTTTTCTTTTTATCTTCCTATGATATATGGAACGTCATTGGTCACTGGTCATTAGTTTAAAGCCTTATAGCCTGCATTGGCCAATGACTAATGACTAATGACATTAGTTATAACCAGTACTTCTTCTAATTTGTCCATATCCACACTGGGAATTATCTCGGCGTCTAAGAAAAAACTGCTATCTTTCTCGATTATTTTTTTTACCCAGCCGATTAATAGCCCTTTGGGGAAAATACCGCCTAACCCGGAGGATATGATGCGGTCTCCTACCTTAACATCAGCATTGAGATTAAGATATTTCACCTTGTAACTATTAGTCCCACTACCTATAACGATGCCACTGCTGCGGCTTCGCTGGATAAGAGCCGCGACAGAACTCCTGCTATCGGTCAGTAATAATACCTTTGAGCTATTGGGAGCAGCCACGATTATTTGTCCTACTAAACCATTGGGCCCTACTACTGTCATTCCCTTCATTATCCCTTGCTGGGAGCCCTTATTAATAAAGATAGTACTAAACCAACCATTAATATCCCGGCCTATTACTTCGGCTGGGATAGTCTTGAAATTTAATGCCTGTTTAAATTCTGATAATTTTAAGAGGCGCTTATAACTATTCTCTATTTCAGTAAAGCGATTATTTTCACTAAGTAATTTATCCAGTTGCTTTTTTAAACGCTCATTCTCCTCTTTTACATCAACTAAATAAATATAATGCCCCCAGCCCTGGTGGATTTTTTTTAACCCCTGGATGATCTTGGCTTGGATAGGGGCAAAGAGATATAGGATGAGTCTTTCTGGTAAGTTAATAGGATAGACTACCCCTTTAATATTTAGGGTAATCAAACAGATAGAGATAGATATGATTACTAATAATGGTACAAGATAATTTTTTCTCTTCAAGATGCTTTAAATAGAGACCTTCTTCAGGAGGTCAATCTCATCAAGGATTTTACCGGTTCCCAATACTACGGCTGACAGGGGGTCCTCAGCCACTGTTATCGGCAGCCCGGTTTCTTCGCGCAAGAGGACATCTAGGCCCCGCAGTTGGGCAACACCGCCTGCTAAGATGATGCCTTTGTCCACAAGGTCTGCGGCCAACTCTGGTGGCGTTCGTTCCAGGGAGGTTTTAATCGCTTCCAAAATAACATTTACCGGTTCACTCAGGGATTCCCTGATTTCTTCCTCTGATATTTGAATATTTTTGGGTATCCCGGTAATCAGGTCTCTACCTTTAATCTGCATAGTCTTAGTTTCATTCATAGCATAGGCCGAGCCCACGCTATTTTTTATCTCCTCCCCAGTCCGTTCACCAATCAATAAATTATATTTTCGTTTTATATAATTTATGATCCCTTCATCCATTGCATCACCGCCAAGCCGCACCGATTTACTATAGACTATGCCGGATAAGGAAATTACCGCAATATCAGTTGTACCACCACCAATATCCACGATCATATTGCCGGATGGTTCCTGGATAGGTAGTCCTACTCCGATGGCTGCTGCCATTGGTTGTTCCACGAGGTACACCTCTCTTGCCCCGGCTGATTCTGCTGATTCCCTGACCGCCCTTTTCTCTACCTGGGTTATACCTGAAGGGACACTTATTATTATCCTGGGTCTAACCAGGGTCTTCCTGTTATGTACTTTGATAATAAAATATTTTAGCATCGCTTCGGCTATCTCAAAATTAGATATTACCCCATCCTTCATGGGGCGGGTGGCCACGATATTACCTGGAGTCCTTCCCAGCATCCTTTTTGCCTCTACACCAACGGCCAGGATTTCCTTGGTATCCCGATGTATTGCTACTACCGACGGCTCTCTGAGGACTATACCATGTCCTTTCAAATAGACCAGGGTATTGGCAGTCCCCAGGTCTATTGCTAAGTCGTTAGAAAATATCCCTATCAGCTTATTAAAGACCATAGACTTTATTCTCCTTTAATAAGGGTATCCTTAATTTTCCAGTTAAGTTTGTTACCACAAAGACACAAAGAAATTAATTGACAACCCTTCGGCTGCTCCCCATGAAGCTAAAAGGGCGAGGCGCAAAGTGTAAAGCTAAGGAATAATCCCTTAATTTTGCGCTTTTCGCTTTAAACTTTGCATTTCCTTAGTGTTCTTTGTGGCTTTGTGGTTCATCTTAAATTTGTTATTAAATAATACCAATTTAGACTAAAAATAGCAACGGCCGTTTGCGGGGTATTGCAACCGGCTACAATATCCTTTATTATAAACCTCTGTTCAAAGAATAAGACAAATGGGAGATAAGGAGCGATGTTTAGTATTCTAAGAGAATATGCCAGGTCTTGGTGGTTTAAAGCTATACTGCTTTCCATAGTATTTAGTTTTCTAGGGACTATCTTCTGGATCTGGGGTCGGGGGAGCTCTCAGGCCCCTTCCCGGCTTATTGCCGACGTAAATGGAGAGGAGATCAGTTTTAGTGAGTATCAAGAAGTTTATGATAATTTGCATAATTTTTATTCTAGAATTTATCGAGATAATTTCACACCGGAGCTTTTGGAAAAGCTGGATTTGAAAAGGGCTGCCCTCAACCAGTTGATACGAAAGCGGCTGATCTTGTCCCAGGCTAAAGAGCTAGGGATTAAGGTTTCAGATCAAGAGCTTTTTGATTGGATTAAACAGACCCCTGCTTTCCAAAGGGATGGGGTTTTTGATTATTCCAGGTATCTAAACACCCTCAGTAACCAGCGGGTGGATAGCAAGAAGTTTGAAGAAGAGCAGAGGGAAGCCCTACTTTTAAAAAAGCTAGAAGATCTGATTAAAGATAGTGTTAAAGTATCAGACCTCGAGTTAAAGGAGGCATATAGTCGAGAAAAAGAAGAGGTTCAGGTGGAATACCTCCTTCTAAAACCTGATCTATTCACAGACAGAATAGGATTGAGTGAGGAGGAGATAAAAAAATATTATAATAAGGCAAAGGAATCCTTCAGACGGCCTACTACTATCAGAGTTGAGTATGTCCTTTTTAGTCCCAAGGATTATTTGGAGGAGGTAAAAGTTAGTGATAAAGAGATAAAAGATTTTTATAAAGAGAACGAAGCGGAATACTGGGTACCGAAAAGGCTAAAGGCCCGACATATCCTGTTAAAATTGCCATCAGAACTTAAACCAGAAGAGGAGGCTAAAGCGAAAAAATTAGCCCAAGACCTTATCGAAAGAATAAAGAAAGGGGAGGACTTTGCCGAACTAGCGAAAAAGCATTCTCAAGACCCGGCTAGCGCTAGCCAGGGGGGCGATTTAGGCTATTTTCAATCCGGAGAAATGATCGCTCCCTTTGAAGAAGCGGCCTTCTCTCTCAAGCGAGGGGAAATTAGCCCCCCGGTAAGAACCCCTTTTGGTTACCATATCATCAAGCTAGAAGATATTCAAGAAGCCCGTACCCTCCCCCTTGCCCAAGTAAGGCAAGGCATCCAGGAGAAGATTGCTACAGAAAAGGCCCGCCGGTTAGCACGGATAAAGGCCGGTCAATTCCTTCAGGATATTGCTAAGGATAGAATAAGATTCTCTCAGTTGGCTGGGAAATACCATCTGACACCTAAAACTACCGATTTTTTTAGCCGGGATCAAACCATCCCCGGCGTAGCTAATTCAGCCGAGTTTGTCCAGATGGCCTTCTCGTCCGAAGCAGATAAAATTAGTTCACCGCTGAGGAGTGATGAGGGGTATTATCTGTTGAAAGTAGTAGCCAGGAAAGAATCCTATATACTCCCCTTAGACGAAGTAAAAGAAAAGGTAAAAGAGACCTTATTGAAGGGAAAGGCCCGGGGAGAAGCAGCTAAGCAATTAAAAAAGATCGAGGAAGAAGCTAGAAAGGGGGTAACTCTTGAACAGCTAGCAGCTCCATTGGGTCTGGTGGTGGAAAGAACTGATTTTTTCCCCCGCAATAAGGACTTAGCATCAATCCCCAGTGATCCCCCTTTTATCAAAGCGGCTTTTGCCCTGGCAAGACAAGGTGATGTTAACGGGATTGATACCCCCGAAGGCCTTTATTTGCTCAGACTGTTAGGGCGAAAAGAGGTGAAGGAAGGGGGGTATAAAAACGAAGAGGAGACCTTTAAGAAAGAATATTTACAACTAAAGAGCACAAAGTTTTTTTCTGCCTGGCTAGAAAGATTATACCAACAAGCTAAAATCCAAATAAGCCAGGAAATGCTTTAGCTCAAATAAAATAGAGCCAATCCAAATATTTCTCGTCCTTGCCCTGCACTACATTGAAAAAGGCCTGTTGTAACCTCCGGGTGACCTCGCCGGGCTTCCCATTGCCCAAGACCCTATTATCAACCTCCTTTATCGGGGTGACTTCTGCAGCCGTGCCACAAAAAAAGGCCTCATCAGCAATATATAACTCGTCTCTAGGAAATAACTCTTCTTTGAGAGGGATACCTAAATCATGGGCCAGGGTTATTACTGAATCCCGGGTTATGCCCTCGAGGATAGAAGTGAGGGGAGGGGTTTTTATAACCCCTTTCCTTAGTATAAAGATATTTTCTCCAGACCCCTGGGCTACATATCCATCAGGGTCAAGCATTACTGCCTCGTCATAGCCGTGCTCAATAGCCTCGATTTTAGCTAATTGCGAATTAGCATAATTGCCACAAACCTTGGCTTTAGTCATGTTGACATTTATATGATGGCCGGTATAGGAAGATATCTTTACCCTTATTCCATTAGTTAATGCCCCATCACCTAAGTATACCCCCCACGGCCAAACAGCTATAGCAGTACAGATAGGGATGCCGCGGTGATTAATACCCATACCGCCATAGCCGATATAAGTAATGGGCCTGATGTAGCATTCCTCTAATTCATTAGCTTTAATAGTCCTGGTAATTGCCTGGATAATCTCTTCTGGAGAATAATCTATCTTCAGGTGTATTATCTTAATAGAATTGAAAAAGCGGTCTATATGCTCTTTTAGACGGAATATAGCTGACCCTCTGCTAGTCTTATAACACCTTATCCCTTCAAAAGCCCCTAAACCATAGTGTAACGTATGGGTCAGAATATGAATCTTGGCCTCGTTCCAGTCCACCAGCTTACCCTCCATCCATATCTTCTTGGTCGGTTCCATAGATACCCCTTGCTGTTAAGTTAATAACCAAAATAAACTGAGCTTTCAGCTTGAGGTTGTCACATTAAAATTGAACCTCTCGTCTGTCACCCTGAGCCCTTCGCTGTGCTCAGGATAAACTCCGCGACGGGTCTCAGCTTGTAAGGAACGAGATTCTTCGCTTCGCTCAGAATGACATGGCAAATGTGACAACGTCAAGTTAAAGCTCAAAAGTTACATAATCCAGGGATTTTGTTTAAACATAATTTATAGACAAAAGTCTTTTCCTGATATTAACCACAGAGAGTAGGCACGAATTAATTCGTGCCTACAAATAAGTTCAGACATCTGGAAAATTTGACATAAAATTGCTCATTGGGCATAGGGATTTGCCCCGCTAAGACCTCATAGTGCATGATGGGAGAGATTAGCATTTCTAACCCATTGATATTACTACAGATATTTACAACAAAAATTAAGTAAGGTGCAAGGAATTATGCCCACTTCAAAATTGGCCGTAAACCTTTGTTTTTATAGCCTTTTTGCCAGTTTAGCAAAAAAGGCGGAATTCAAATTTCCAGATGTCTGAAGTTATCTTAAATGCATTTTCCTCTGTGCTCTCTGTGGTTTCCTAACCATTTTCTACTGATGCGGGAAAAATTAATGTCCATTAAGGGATTAAAAAAGGCTATAAACAAAACCCCTCTAATCTATATCTAAAGTCTCTCTGAAGTCAAGAGGAATTGTTATCTTGTGTTATCTTGGGACGGTCATGTCAAAGTTGTCTTGAATTATCTGATTATGTAACTCAAGGCTTTAGCCTTGATAACTCAACCCTGAAGGGTTGAGTTACAGGGCCCATTTAGCATAACTTTGACTTTACCGTGGTTATCTTGGAGTTTCCCCAAAATTGTTAAATTAACGCAGGCTAAAGCCTGCGACTACCCCAAAACCGCATTATTAAAATGAAAATTCCTATAGTATTAAATTAAGCCCCTATTATACAAGAGGAACCTTCATTTCCACTTCTTTATTTCCGAAAATCCTT
Organism: Nitrospinae bacterium RIFCSPLOWO2_12_FULL_45_22; assembly: GCA_001803565.1. Taxonomy (GTDB): domain Bacteria; phylum 2-12-FULL-45-22; class 2-12-FULL-45-22; order 2-12-FULL-45-22; family 2-12-FULL-45-22; genus 2-12-FULL-45-22. The sequence continues at coordinate 12,362 of MHDQ01000311.1, forward strand.
TATGGTACAAAATTTATCTCCACTAGAGATAAATTTTTGGGGAAACCCCAATGATAAAAATACCTTGACAACCATGATAAAAATACTGTCATCCCAAAATGATAATGTCCTATCTAGCCAAGATAGGAATGTCCTATTTTGATATAGAATGCCCTTT
>MHDQ01000312.1 GCA_001803565.1 Nitrospinae bacterium RIFCSPLOWO2_12_FULL_45_22
GTTTGAATTTATCATTAATTTTATCACCCAGGAACAATTTGTAAACTTTTTGCTTGATAGCATAGAAAACCATAAACTTCAATAAGTATATACTAAAACACTCAATTAAGTTTTCCTTGACATAACTGATTTTTCTTCTTAGGATGAATTTCCTCTTTTTCAGGCTATCAAGCGATTTATTGATGTAGGGACAGGGATCGCTTTGCCCTGTCCGCCGTGTCGGCACAGGCAGGCATGTCCGAATAACCCCGGACAGTACTCAGAAGTCATAAGATAAGAATCATTATTCTGGATTCTGACTCCTGACTACTGCATTCTTAATTCTAACTTATCAGGAGGGATTAGCTATGGGAGCCACTTTGGAGAAACTTTTTGAACCCATAAAGATAAACAAGCTAGAGGTAAAAAACCGGGTTTGTTATGCCCCGACCGGAAAGTCTCACTTCACGGAAGATGGCTATATGACAGATCAGGCTATCTGTTATTATGTGGCCCGGGCAAAGGGTGGTACGGGCTTGCTCATAGTGGAGGTTTGTCTTCCCCATACCAAATATGCCCGGCCGTTACATAGGTTATTAGGTTGCTGGGATGATTCCCAATTGGCAGGACTCCGGAACCTGGCTGAGGCCATCCATGCCGCTGGGGCCAAGGCGGTTGTGCAAGAAAGCCTGGGCTTTGGCAGTCAGGCCATGTTCCCTATCAGGGGTGAAGTAGTAGCACCATCCGATGTTCCCACCTCTATCCAGAAAGGGGGTGCACCCAGGGGGCTGCAATATATGGAAGGTGTAACCGGAACAACGCCCCGGCCCCTAACCAAAGTGGAAATAGTTGAGTTAGAAGATGCCTTTGCCTTGGGCGCAGAGAGGTTAATGAAGGCAGGGTTTGATGGTTTAGAAATCCACGGCTGCCATGGATATCTCATCGCAGAATTTCTTTCGCCTTACAGCAATAAACGACAGGATGAGTATGGAGGTAGTTTAGAAAACAGGTTGAGGTTAGCCCTGAATCTGTTAAAGAAGAGCCGGGAAAAGGTAGGGGCTGATTTTGTTATCGGGTTCCGGATGAGTGGTGATGAGCATATAGAAGGGGGATATGATTTGGAAGAGGGGCAAAAGATCGCCCGCGAGATCGAAAAGGCCGGCGCAGACTATATCCATATCTCTTCGGGTCGCTATGAGGTTATGAACCTGATGCTCCCGGATAAAGAAGGGACTATGCTCCAGGAGGCCAGGGCCATAAAAGAAGCCGTTAAATTACCGGTTATATGCCCCAATATCCATGATCCCCTGACCGGTGAAAAGGCCCTCCAGGAAGGGATGGCCGATATGGTCTCGCTATCCCGCGGATTGATTGCCGATCCGGCCTGGGCTAATAAAGCCAGGGAGGGAAGGATTAAAGAGATAAATAGGTGTATCCTTTGTAATACCTGTCTCAAGACCCTATTTTCCGGGTTCACTATCCGCTGTGCCGTTAATCCCGAGGTCGGCTGGGAAAGGTTCATCCCAGAATACCATCCGCCTATCCGGGGCAGGTAAATTAAAAACCACGGCTACCATTTCCATTAAATGGTTTGATTCAGAAGTAAAATTTTGTTATGCTTAATAGCACATACTTGAGCTAAAAAGTATTGTTTCTTATTGCACCACAGGTGTCTTTGATGAGAATAGCTATTTCCGGTAAAGGTGGAGTGGGAAAGACTACCCTGGCTGCCTGGATAGCCCGCTTGCTGGTCAAAGAAGGCCAGAATGTCCTCGCCATAGATGCCGATCCTACCAATAACCTGGCCCCTACCTTAGGCTTCCCGCCAGAGCTATACGAAAATATTGTTCCTCTGAAAGAGAGGAGCAACCTTATAGAAGAAAGGGTGGGAGCGCAGGGGGGGTTCTTTCGACTCAACCCCAAGGTGGATGATCTATTGCCTCAACTAGCAGTAGAATATCAAGGAATCAAGCTAATAGTTATGGGCACCATCAAAGAGGCCGGAGGTGGTTGTGCCTGTCCAGAGAATACTTTATTAAGGGCTTTTATCGGTCATCTCTTGTTAGAAAAAGGAGAATCGGTAATCGTAGATATGGAAGCGGGCCTGGAGCATCTGGGTCGAAGGACGGTTGAGGCAGTAGATGCCTTGCTCGTAGTTGTAGAGCCCAGTCAGAATAGCATAATGGTCGCCAAAAAGATAAAAGAGCTGGCTGAGGGTTTGGGCCTTAAAAAATCCTTTTTCGTGGCCAATAAGATCAATTCAGCCGAAGAAGAGCTCTTTATTCGAGCCCGATTGCCTGAGGAACATCTGCTAGGTTATTTGCCCTATTCTGAAAGTTTAAGGCGGCAGGCCCTTTCTGAATTATCTGAATCCTCTGTATTGACTAGGGATGCCAGGCTGGAGAGCGAGCTTAAGAACCTCTTGCGCCAAGTCAGGCTCAGAGGGATAACCCCAGGTAATTAAGATAACTTAATAATAGCGTAGGAAAGTCTATTCTGGACTCAGATAGACACAGATTATCAGGATTTTAATAAAGTGGGCAATAAGCCGTGAGGAGAGAGAAGTTAACGGCTTACTGCTTACTCCTTACTGCTCACCAAAATATCTGTCTGAATCTGTGAAAATCTGTGTCCTAATTAATTGCCACTGAAAAATGGGGTGTCGAGCAAGCTCGACCACTACATGCATCATGAAAACAGTATTGCTAGAGCAATCGGTAGTGGTAAAGCTTGCTTTGCTGGTTTTTTCAGTGGGAACTAATTAATTTAAGAATAAAGGAGGAGTCCAGCATTGAAAGATGTATTCATTGAATTAGAAAAGTGCCAGGGTTGTAAATCGTGTGAGTTGGCCTGTGCCGTTGAGCATTCTAAGGCAAAAACCCTCTTCGCTGCTATAAGCGAAACACCTTTACCCCGGAAAAGGGTCTTTGTCGAATATGTTGACGGTAAACGATTTCCAATTCAGTGTCGCCATTGCGAAGAGGCGCCCTGTGTAGCTATATGTGTCTCAGGGGCTTTGAGTCGGGACGAATCGCGGGCCCTAGTTACCCATTCCAAAGAAAGGTGTATTGGCTGTGGGATGTGTGTAATGGTATGCCCTTTTGGCGTTATTACCAGGGAGATGGGCAGTAAAGTGATTACAAAATGCGACCGGTGTAAGGATAGGGATGAGCCGGCTTGTGTTGAGTCCTGCCCGGTAGGGGCCCTGGTTTTTACTGATATGGAAGAGCTAGAGAAGACCAGGCGAAGAGGGGTCATAAAAAACGTACTAATTGGTGGCTTCAAGGCCAGCTAATATGCGGGACGGGGTTATTAGGTGATTAGGTTATTGGATAATCTAAATAACCAATGACCCAATAACGTAATGACCCAATAACGAAATTCTCTATCTACTCTGTGGTTAGACCGGCAGAGGCATTTCTGTAAAAGACGTAGTTTTCAGTGGAGGGACAAAGATGACGGAGAGTGAGAAGAAGTCTAGTGATTTAGCATCAAGATATATGCTGGATAAAGCCAAGGCCCTTGGCCTGGAGACCATCTGGGATCATTATGAAGCTATGTTGCCCCAGTGCGGTTTTGGTGAATTAGGTGTCTGTTGCCGGATGTGCCTGGAAGGCCCCTGTCGGATAGACCCCTTTGGCGAAGGAGCAAAGGTAGGGGTCTGTGGTGCTACGGCCGATGCTATTGTTGCCCGGAACCTGGATCGGGCCATTGCCGCTGGTACTGCCTCCCATTCTGATCATGCCCGCCATGTAGCCCTCACGCTGCTGGCCGTAGCGGAAGGTAAGGCCCCAGATTACAAGATAACCGATGTAGGAAAGTTGAAGCAGGTAGCTAGCCGGATAGGTATCAAGCTAGATAAAAAGGATAATCTTACCCTGGCTAAAGAGGTAGCGCTTGCTGCCCTGGAAGATTTTTCTCGACAAGATGTCAATATACCCTTGACCTGGGTTGCGACCACCATGACCCCGGGACGCATCGAGGTATTTTCTAAATTGGGTATTGTCCCGCACAATATAGATGCCAATGTCTCAGAGATCATGCACCGCACCAGCCGCGGTAATGATGCCGACCCGGTCAATTTATTACTCGGAGGAATCAAATGTGCCCTATGCGACTATGCTGGTTGCCATATCGCCACGGACCTGTGCGATATCCTCTTCGGTACCCCTAAGCCGGTAGTCTCCCAGGCCAACCTGGGGATATTGAAAAAGGATGCAGTGAACATTGCTGTCCATGGCCATAATCCCCTCCTCTCGGATATAGTGGTAGATGTCGCAGGTCAACTGAGAGACGAAGCCATCAAGGCCGGGGCCAAGGAAGGGATAAATATGGTAGGGATCTGTTGCACTGGTAATGAAGTCCTGATGCGCAAGGGGGTAGGTATGGCTACCCACTCGGTATCGCAAGAATTAGTGGTCATGACCGGCGCCTTAGATGCTATAGTAGTTGATATTCAGTGCATTATGCCCTCCCTGAGCTCTTTGTGTGACTGTTTCCATACCAAATTAATAACCACCATGCCTATTGCAAAGATACCCGGGGCTACCCATATAGAATTCCATGATGATAAAGCGGTAGAATCGGCCAAGAAGATCATTCGGTTAGCTATCGAGGCTTATAAGCACCGGGACCCCAAAAAAGTGGATATCCCTGATGTAAAACAGACGGCTATGGCTGGCTTTAGCCTCGAGGCTATTGTAGAAGCCCTGAGTAAGGTAGATGCCAAAGACCCCTTAAAACCTTTGATAGATAACATTGTCAATGGTAATATCCAGGGTATTGCCCTGTTTGCCGGCTGTAACAATGTAAAAATAGTACAGGACCAGAACTATCTGGCTATGGTAAAGGAATTGGCTAAGAATAACGTTTTAATCCTGGCAACGGGCTGTGGCGCTGGGGCCTTTGGCCGGCATGGCTTTCTAACTTCAGAGGCCACAGAAGAATATGCTGGCCCGGGACTTAAGGCCGTCCTTACTGCTATTGGTCAGGCAGTAGGCTTGAATGCCCCATTGCCCCTGGTATTACATATGGGCTCCTGTGTAGACAATACCCGGGCAGCGGATGCAGCCGTTGCGGTAGCTAATAAGCTGGGGGTGGATATATCACAACTGCCCGTGGTAGCATCCGCGCCGGAGGCCATGGCAGAAAAGGCCATTGCCATTGGTACCTGGGCTGTGGCTGCGGGATTACCTACCCATGTAGGTGTGGTACCACCGGTCCTGGGTGGACCATTAGTCACGGAAGTCTTAACTAAAACGGCCAAGGACCTTTTGGGTGGTTATTTCATTGTGGAGACCGATCCGGTGGCGGCAGCGGGGAAGCTATTGGATGCTATCAGAGAGCGCCGCAAGGGATTGGGTATCTGAATATTCGGGGGAGAGAAAATTACTTTCTCGGCCCAGCACCGACTTGCGATTGTTGGGTTACATGCAGGAAAAAGGGGCCAGTAAGAAAAATTCTTATCCAGCATGGGCGGAGTAGGATCAGCCGGAGGAGGTGAAAGCTTTTTAATTATGGAAAGACTAGAAGCAATAATAAAAAATTATGGATTTGAAAAAAGAGCCCTTATACCTATTCTCCAGGATATTCAGACAGAGTATGGCTGGCTCTCTGAGGACTTATTAAAGCAAGTGGCCCAGAGGTTGAAAATTCCCTCAATGGACGTGTTCAGTGTTGTAACATTTTATAAGTCTTTCAGATTGAAGCCTATAGGTAAGTATTTCATGACTGTCTGTCTTGGCACTGCATGTCATGTAAGGGAAGCACCCGAAGTATTGGGTGAGATTCAGAGAAAGATCGGCATAAAAAACGGTGAGACTACCGCTGATAATCTCTTTACCCTGGAAACGGTTAACTGTGTTGGGGCATGTGCCTTAGGCCCTATTGTTATGGTGAATAATGAATACCACGGTTTGATGAATAAAAACAAGATAGACCAACTCATCAAGAGGCTCTATGCAAAGGATCTATAATCTGCAGGACTTAGATGATTTAAGGGCAGAAATAAAAAAAAGGCCTCAGGGCAAAGCTATAACTATTGCTGTTTGCAATGGTACGGGTTGCCAGGCGTATGGGTGCGGGAAGGTTACTCAGGCATTTATGGATGAAGTCACAAAACATGGACTGGATGTGGAGATCAAGCCAACGGGTTGCCACGGCTTCTGCCAATCGGGTCCCATTACAGTTATACACCCGGACGGCATCTTCTATCAGAGGATAAAACCTGAAGATGTAGGGGAGATCATTTCAGAAACTATCATGAGAAATCGTATCATACAACGTCTCCTCTATGAGGACCCTTTAACCCTTGAGAAAATCACCTATGAGAAAGATGTACCCTTTTATAAAAAGCAGATGCGAATAATCTTTGGGAATAACGGATTTATCAATCCCAGAAACATAGATGACTATATCGCCATTGGTGGCTATTCGGCCATATCTAAGGTACTCAAAGAGATGGAGCCGGAAGAAGTGATAGGGGAAATAAAAAACTCTGGCTTGCGGGGAAGAGGAGGTGCTGGTTTTCCTACAGGAGTAAAATGGGAGGTTTGCCGGAACGCAGAAGAGGATCAAAAATACCTTATATGCAATTCTGATGAGGGGGACCCCGGGGCATATATGGACCGTAGTCTTTTAGAAGGGAATCCCCATTCCGTGATAGAGGGAATGCTCATAGGCGCTTATACCATTGGGGCACCGAAGGGCTTTATCTATGTCCGTCATGAATATCCCCTTGCCGTAAAGAATATTTCCTTTGCTATTTCACAAGCTAGCGAATATGGGTTATTGGGAAAAGACATCCTTGGCCCTTCTTTTAGTTTTGATATCGAGATTATCAGGGGTGCCGGGGCCTTTATCTGTGGTGAGGAGACTTCACTGATAGCCTCTATTGAAGGGGGTAGGGGGGAGCCGCGGCCCAGACCTCCATATCCTGCCCAAAAAGGTCTCTGGGGTAAACCGACCAATATCAATAATGTCGAAACCTGGGCCAATATTCCGCTTATCATAGATCGGGGAGCCGATTGGTATACCCAAATGGGTACTGAAAAAAGTAAAGGGACCAAGATATTTTCCCTGGTAGGTAAAATCAACAATACCGGTCTGATTGAGGTGCCTATGGGCATTAGCTTGCGAGAGGTCATCTACGAGATTGGGGGTGGTATTCCCGGGGGTAAGAAATTCAAGGCTATCCAGACTGGAGGTCCTTCTGGTGGCTGTATCCCGGCAGCCATGCTCGATCTTCCCATAGATTATGAGGGCTTAACGGCCGCGGGTTCCATTATGGGTTCCGGCGGTTTAGTCGTCATGGATGAAGATACCTGTATGGTTGACGTAGCAAAATATTTTCTCAAATTTACTGTCGATGAATCCTGCGGCCTATGCACTCCCTGCCGGGAAGGGATCAAGCAGATGCTTCATCTCCTTACCCGAATAACCGAAGGAAAGGGTAAGGAGGGAGATATTGAGCTGCTAGAGGAGCTATGTCAGGCGATAAAGGATGCCTCCCTGTGCGGCTTGGGGGGGACAGCCCCTAACCCGGTCCTCTCAACACTCCGCTATTTCCCGGAGGAATACCAGGCCCATATCAAAGACAAGAGATGCCCAGCGAAGGTATGCCGCCCATTAATCCGCTATCAGATAGATGCTGAGAAATGTGTTATCTGTGGCCTATGTATAGAGAGTTGTCCAGAAGGGGCTATTGCAAGCGAAGCAGGCGAGTCCCCCACTATAAATCTCGATAAATGTATCAAATGTGGTATATGCCTTGATACCTGCCCCTCTGAAGCTATTATAGTGCAATGATTATTGATAACCGCAGAGACGCAAAGGACGCAGAGATATGTAGGTCGTAAGGAGTGAGGAGTTAGTAGTTAACTCCTCACTGCCCACTCCTTACTGAACTTTGCGCCTTTGCGGTGCATAATTTTTTCGAGGAGAGAATAAACCATTATAAAATTGATTGTTAATAATCAAGAGATCGAAGCAAAGGAAGATAGTACTCTCTTGCAAGCTGCTTCTGCCATGGGTATTGTCATCCCTACCCTATGCTTTCATGAAGCATTGGGGCCTCATGGTAGTTGTCGGGTATGTCTGGTAGAGATAGTAAACGGTGCCCGGCCGGGACTGGTGGCCTCTTGCACCTATCCGGTCGAAGAAGGATTAGTCGTAGAGACCAATAATACTAAAGTTCTAAAAACCAGAAGGATAATGGTTGAACTCCTATTAGCCCGCTGTCCTGACTCAACAAAGATTCGGGGACTGGCTAACGATTTAGGCATTGCTGAACCCCGGTTTGATAAAGAAAATGAGAGTTGTATCTTATGTGGCTTATGTGTACGGGTTTGTCGAGAGATCGGCATAAACTCGGTGGGGTTCATTCAACGGGGGACCAATAGAGAGGTCACTACCCCCTTCCAGAAACCTTCAGAGGTCTGCTTGGGTTGCCAGGCCTGTGCATTCCTCTGCCCCACGGGTGCGATAAAGTTTGAAGATGTAGCCGAGGAAAGAAAAGTAGAAAAATGGAAAACATCCATTAAACTCCAGCGATGTTCTTCCTGCAGCCGGCCCTTCTTCCCTGAGCCATTGCAGCTTTATTTAAAAGAAAAGGAGTTATTAGTACCAGAAAATATAGGACTATGTGAAGTATGCCGCCGCAAATCCCTCGGCTCCAGACTGGCCAGCATCCTTAGCCGAAAATCAACGGTATAGACTTGTGAATTGAAATAAGAGGTGCTGACCCCAAAAAATTGGAGCTGGTTGTACTGTGAAATCTATGATTCCATTAGAAAAGGTTCACTGAATATTTACCGTCACAGTTCAGCCCTATCGAAAATGAATGTCATTCTGACCGAAGGGAGGAATCTTTATTTACCTCCGGTCTCGGAAAGATTTCTCGCTGCGCTCGAAATGACAAAGAACCTGAACTGGTACTATTTACCGAACTGATAATTACTTTTGGCTTGCTATAAGGGATACCATAACGGTTATGGGAAAAGGGCTTATCTTAGTCTTTACTGGTGATGGTAAGGGAAAGACCACAGCGGCTCTGGGTATGGCCCTGAGGGCTACGGGGCACGGTCTTAGAGTTTTAGTGGTACAGTTTATTAAAGGTAGCCGACAATATGGCGAGTTAATAGCAGCCCAAGGATTACCATTATTAGAGATAGTGCCTATGGGCAAGGGCTTTATCAATTTGAGGGCAAAAGAACCCTTACCAGAAGATAAAGAACTAGCCCAGAAGGCCTGGTCTTTTTGCCAGGAAAAGGTTGGCACAGGCAAATACGACCTGATTATCCTGGACGAGATCAGCTATCTGGTAAACTGCCACCTGTTGCCCCTGGAAGAGGTATTAGCTCTCTTACGGAATAAACCACCCAATCTCCATCTGGTCCTTACTGGTAGGCAGATGCCCCAGGCTATAATAGAAGTAGCTGATCTAGTTACTGAGATGAAAAAGATAAAACATCCCTACGACCAAGGCATTGCCGCCCAACCTGGCATAGAATATTAAGGATAACGAGGGTTAGAAAAACAAAAATACGCTCATCCTGAGCTTTTTCGAAGGATTGGTTGTAACTATAGTGAAAAATATCCACAATATTATGCATAACATCCCACTTTGTAGGGGTAACTGAAATAGGGCATTTTTTAACCGTATCTGAAGGCGTAGTTATGAGAATATCAAAGGTAGGTGGAGTTCAATGAGACAAGCTTTCATTATTATGCAAATTGGTAATCCCAACTTGGATATAGTTTGTAAAGAGTCTATCGTCCCTGCACTACAGTCGTGCGCCCTTGAACCAAAGCGTGTTGATAAACATAATGAGGGTGGTTTGTTAAAAAGTGAAATAGTTGGATTTATAAAATCGTCAGATATTATTGTTGCCGATCTTACCAATGAAAGGCCTAATTGTTACCTTGAGGTAGGATATGTTATGGGTCTAGACAAATTACGAAATTTAATTCTAACTGCACGAGAAGACCATAATCAGGATAGCCCAAATTATAAAAAGGGAGGCCCTAAGATTCATTTTGATCTAAGTGGCTATGATATCTTATTTTGGGAGCCAAACAGCCTTAATAAATTTAAAGAAGAACTTGAAAAGCGTGTAAGGCACCGGCTAGAAACTTTAGAACTTCGTATGCCTACTTCGGTTTCTCCTTGGGATGAAGAATGGATTTCCCAACAGCAAGATTTAGCTTTCTCGGGGCTAGAAAGATCCGGTAAATCAGGATTCATGGAAATTCGAATGACTCTACCTGATTCGAAGATTAGTATCGCACACGAAGAACTGCTTCGCATCGCTGAACAAGCACAAATTTCTACATCCGGTTGGCCCCTTGGAGTTGTTGTTAATAGCGAAGAATATTGTCCAAAATCAACGACAGGTGGTATTGTTGCTGAAATAGATTCTGGAGGTGGAAGGAGTTATGATTATTGGACTATTCGAAGAGACGGTACATTTTATTTGCTGAAAAGCTTGTTTGAGGATGGGAGGAAACAAGGATATATCTTTTACGATATAAGGATAGCTCGGATAACAGAAGCTTTGCTTTACGCTGTTCGTTTTTATTCAGGTTTTAAGGTACCTCCTGATTCTCGCATTTTAATCAGAATACGACATGGGGGACTTAAAGACCGGGTTCTCGGTACTTCGAGAGTAGAAAGAGTCCCCGATTACAACCGTAATTGTAAAGATGATGAAGTATGTACTGAGGTTGAAACAACTTTTAAGAAAATAGAATCAGATCTAGTGGATCTCGTCCAAAGGTTCACACAGGAACTTTTTGTAATATTTAATTTTTTTAAAGTCAACAGAAAGGAACTGGAGGATATAGTCAACAATTTCATGGCAGGAAGAGTTACATAATGTATTTGTGCCATCAGATAACAGCATGTTTGCAGTTTGCTTCGCTTCCCCAAACGCTTTTCACTTCGCAAAGCCCGGGAACCCTAACCGTTATTGTTCCTGGATCAGGAGGGCAGTTCAACAAGCTTATAGGATAAGGAGGGGAACGAGAATGAATCCGCTTTTGCAGCGTATTTCTGTTGATCCAAATGTATGCTTCGGCAAACTCTGCATTCCCGGCACCGAATATGGGTATTTCGGTTCCTTGATTTTTTATCCAATAGGATGAGCATTGGGGAAATTCTCGCAGAATATCCTCAACTGACTAAGGAAGATATTCAAGGTGCTATAGCACATGGCGGGGGAAGGAGGTACTAATTATGAAGGCTATTCTTCAAAAGCAGATAGATGAGATGACAGAGGATGAGCTTAAAGAAGTCCTTCGAAGGGATTATCTAAGAAGGCTTACTCGTTAC
>MHDQ01000313.1 GCA_001803565.1 Nitrospinae bacterium RIFCSPLOWO2_12_FULL_45_22
TTTTTGCCGAAAAATTGGCTATCCCACAACGGAGAAAGGTCTTTATCAAACCCAACATGGTATCTCATGAAGACTACCCCACTACTACTCACCCTGATACCCTGGATGCTGTGCTGGAATATGTCTCCCGTTCTTTGCGGCACGAAGTAGTTGTGGGTGATGCTGCGGCAGTGGACCTGCCTGATCCTGGGCAGGCCATACTGAATCATCCACTCAGAAAAGTCTGTAAGACCCATGGAGTTCCTATGCTAGACCTCTACCAGGAAAGGCAATTATATCGCGAGAGCCCCCGGGGTTACCCCATAAAACTGTCAGCTATCCCCGTAGAATCGGATTTTGTTATTTCTTTACCGGTATTAAAAGTCCATTTTATCTGCCAGATGACCGGTGCTCTCAAAAATCAGTATGGTTATTTGGCTAAAGGCGAGCGGCTGATGATGCACTATGATCCCAATTTCCCTGAAGAGATCAGGGAAGGGTTCCAGGCTATGGCAGCGGCAGACGGTATAACTGGGACGTTAGTGAAGAAAGATTTGGACCAGGGTATTGCTGAGGTGAATGCCCTGGCTATGCCCCATCTCTTTATTATTGATGCTATAGAGACCCTGATAGAGGCCAATGAGCAGCGTCATGGTGGCATCAGACAACCGCTGGGGCAGATGTTTGCCGGGACTGATCCGGTAGCATTAGACTGTTATGGCTTGAGCCTCTTACAAAAGTTAGAACCTAAATTGTCTCATAAAACGCCACTAGACATAAGATATATCAAACTGGCTATAGACTATGGGTTAGGCTCGCCGGACTATCAACTTGTTTGGCTTTAACCTGTTTATTACCATGGCTTACCAATTAATTGCAGATACGACCTTTATCGCCTTTGATGTAGAAACTACTGGATTATACCCGGTAGCAGGGAGAGTGGTAGAGCTCTCGGGGGTAAAATTCACGATTGATAGCGGAGTAATAGCTACTTTTGATGAGCTTATCAATCCCCAATCTCCTATCCCCCCTGAGGTTGTTCGTATCCATGGTATAACAGATGCGATGGTAGCGGAGCGGCCAACGGCTGACCTGATTGTCCCGAGATTTTTGGAATTCATTGGTGGGCCAGAGATGGTGTTAATATCCCATAATGCCTCTTTTGATGTAGGCTTTGTCGGGGTAGATATTGCCCGCCAGGGCATAGCGGACCCAGGTAACCTGATCTTAGATACCCTGGTCCTTGCTCGACACTGCCTACCTTCTCTTGGCAGTTATAAGTTAGAAAACCTGGTGCGTTATTTTAATATACCCAGCCAAAATTATCACCGGGCCCTGGCAGATAGCTTTTCCGTTAAGGAAATATTTTTGTCCTTGCTCCAACGCTATCCCAAAATAAAAACCATCGAGCAAGTACAGCAAAAGACTTATACCTTCCACTTTTCTGATGCGGCGACTTTCCAGGTACAATTACCCCCGGGCTTTGAAGACCTTGCCTGGGCTATGGAAAACAGTCTCCCAGTCGTTATGGTCTATAAAGGTGGATCAAAAGGCCCAGAACCCCGTATCATTACCCCTTTAGCTGCTATCCAGCGCAACGGTATTATTTATGTAGCGGCCTATTGCCACCTTGACAAGGTAGAGAAATCCTTTAGATTAGACCGCATAAAAGAATTTCGGATAAAAAAATAGTAACCGTTCTCTAAACCTGTTACCCTGAGCGGAGCGAAAGGTCTCCTTAAGGTTTAGATTCTTCGCTTCGCTCAGAATGACATGGAGCGAAGGGCTGAGAATAACATGGCGATAGAAAGCTGGTGAACGGTTACAAAAAATAGAGGGAGGGAAAAAATTAGATGATTTTGGAGACATTAGTAGTAAGCATGTTCGGGGTAAATTGTTATATTCTGGGCTCAGAGCAAAGCCACGAGGCAGTAGTTATTGACCCTGGGGGGAATACTAACGGCATTATCGAGACCCTTAAAAAGCATGACCTGAAGATAAAATATATCCTGGCTACCCATTGCCATCTGGATCATATTGGGGCACTGAAGAAACTAAAAGACGCTACTGGCGCAGAATTCCTGGCTCATGCGGCTGAAGAAGGAGCGATAAAGTTGATGGGGCCTATGGCAGCCATGTTTGGCGTTAAAGAAAAATTCTGTCCTAAGCCCGATAAACCCTTGTCCGAAGGGGATATAGTATCCGTAGGTGAGATTGATTTAAAAGTGCTCCATACCCCGGGCCACTCCCCAGGTGGGTTATGCTTCCACAATAATGGCTTCGTATTCGTGGGTGATACACTGTTTATGGGCTCTATAGGCCGGACGGATTTTCCTGGCTGTTCCTATCACGACCTTATTCAGTCAGTAAAGACCAAGATCTTTCCCTTAGGCGATGATGTTCGGGTATATCCGGGCCATGGCCCCGCTACTACTATTGGCATAGAGAAAACTTATAACCCCTTCTTCCAGGAATAGGAATGGGGATTTTTTGTTTCGACTAAAAACCTATCAGCCATCAGGAATCCTCTCGATAAGATCCTGCTTCAAAATGGAGATGATGGGCTATGAGAGTTCAAGCTTATCCATAGGGAGGCATATCCGAACCAGTTCGTCTATGCCTCCAAATTGGCGGTATAACGGAACCAGTTCAGAGATAAACAAGGTATATGAAATAGCGGTTGCAAGTTTTAATGGAGTCGATAAAATAATCGAGAGGCGTTTACTATGAATATCTATGAGAAACTGACACGTTTTGTTAAGCAGGTTTTTAAAACCACTGTGGAAATATTCCTTGAAGCTTTGAAACTCAGTCCCAACGCTCAAGGATATGTCAGCGGCTCAATAACTGAACTTCTGCTGAAAAAGAAACTTGAGGAAGAATATGGGTTTGAAATCAAAAGAATTAGAGAGAAATGGGAAGGAAGAAAGCACCTGCGCCATCATGGCGATTTTTATTTCAGAAAGCCTGATTCTTCATATTGGTATGTAGTTGAGTCAAAAGGGGTTAAATCTAATTCGGAAAAATGGCATAAGCTTTACAATTTCGATAACCTAAAAAATTTTTTGATCACTCATTCAGATAAAATTCCATGGATAGATAATACACTTAATGTAGAGGAGCAAGTAACCAACTGGATTTACACCAACCTACCTAAGTTCCGAGATGAATATTTGTCTAATTTCTACGAGTACGAAGAAGTTCAGAAATACAAGTCTAAACGCGAAACAGAGAAAGCCAGAGATATTGCTGCATTGCGTGATTATACCCGCAACCAAATCAATGATATGATTGAAGAAAGGTTGAATTATGTGATGTCAAAAATAAAAGTCTTGGAAACTCACTTTGTTTCAGGCCGATCTGGAATAAGTGAACGAACGCAGGCAACTCCACGCAAGGACGAATTCAATGTTATCGCCATTAATATTGTCCTTCGGTACCCCGAGCATAAATTTCTATTTGCCAACCCCAAAAATCTAGAGTCATCAGGAGACGACCCCAACCATTTACAGCAAAACTATATCATGGGTTTTATTTTCACCGGCGAACAAGGTAATCCAACTTTGACGATTACGGACGATTGGTATGAAGATTTAAAAGATGTTTATGATACATTAGATGCTGAAGATTCAGTGGATGAAGACGACATGCAAATTGATAACAGGCATATTGTTCTGGACGAGGGGGAACAAAATGAGAAGTAAAAAGAGTAAGAAGAACATATATAAGCCTGTTACACAACAAGAATGGAAAGTTAAAGAACAGCAACTTCTCTTTTCTGAAGAGAGTTTGCTGCCACAAAACCTACCACACTTAAAAGAATTACGCCAAGTACACAATCTCTCAGCCATATTCGATGAATGTCATAATTATATCTATGCTAATGAAGGATTACTCAAGGATAAGATATTTCACGAAATTGTAAAACTTCTTACCATGAAACTTTATGATGAGCAGAATACTACAGATGGCATTTTGCAATTTGGAATTACTTCAAGTGAATATAGAAGCATACTTGCACATAAACCAGGTAACTTTGAAGTTCGTATCAACAAACTATTCAATACAGTGCGAAATAAGTATCAGTCTTTGTTCTCGGACGATTCACTAAAATTGAAACCCCTAACGCTTGCTTATATTGTTGGACGATTACAGTTTGTTAACCTCACTCAGATACCCGGTGACATCAAGGGTGAAGCCTTTCAAAAGTTTGTCTATCGGCATCAACGGGGAGATCGTGGTGAGTTTTTTACTCCATATCCAATTGTAAGATTGGCTGTCGAAATGATGGCTCCAAAACCCAATGAAATGGTCATTGACCCGGCCTGTGGGAGTGGCGGTTTTCTAATTCAAACCATCTCACATGTTTGCCGAAATAATCCCAATATTGATAGGAGAGGCTACATCCAGAAACGTATTTATGGCATTGAGTTTAATCCCGATGTTGCACTATCCGCGATGATTCGACTTGCATTCGAAGGTGGTACAGGCACAGAAATCATTTGTGCAAATGCCTTAGTAGAAAATGAAGAGTTTAATAATGCTTTTGATGTGGTTCTCACCAATCCACCTTTTGGCAGCAAAGGTAAAATAGAAGAGCAAAAGATTCTCAAATTCTATCAGTTGGCTCGTAAATGTAATAAATCTCACAAGGGCGATTGGGAAGTGACGAGAAATGTTCTTTCAGGACAATCTCCAGAAATTCTTTTTATCGAGAAATGTTTGAAGTTACTTCGCCCTGGTGGTCGTATGGCAATTGTCTTGCCAGATGGCTTGCTTCAAAACATTACCAATAGTCATATCAGATTCTGGATCCGTTCTCAAGCTAAAGTGTTAGGTGTTGTTTCAATTCCACAGGAAGCTTTCGTACCATATGGCACGGGAATCAAGACCTCTCTTCTCTTTTTACAAAAAATGCCTTCCGATTCAGAAAAAGTATTCATGGCTCAAATACAAAAGATTGGCTATGATGTAAAAGGGCAACCTATTCACAAGAAAACAAACGATGGCAAGATGGTGAGAGGGGAATCAGGACTACCCATTGTTGATACGGACATAGATGAGATTATTTCAGAATACAACAGGTTTAAAAATGGCGAATATGAAATAAATAAGGAAAGCATTCACACAGTTCCTGAGAAATCCTTAAATACACGCTTGGACGTACAACATTATAAACTAGAAGATAGAAAGCTTCTTGAAATGTTGCAAGCAAGTGAAGCAAAACTACTTGGCGAATTAGCAGATATTCTCAAAGAAACCGACGATTTCCGTTTGGCGTCCAATGGCGAAATAAGATATATCGCCATTTCCGATGTTGATGCACGCACGATGCAAGTAGTCTCTTATCAAATAATTAAACCACATGAGGCACCATCAAGGGCAACTTACCGTGTACGGACTGGGGACATTATTACTGCTGTATCTGGTGCAAGCACTGGTACAAAACGACATGCAACCGCATTGATTACCGAGGATGAAGATGGAGCAATTTGCTCTAATGGTTTTGCTGTGCTCCGTAATATTCATGGTATAGAACCGTTATTCCTTTTATCATACATGCGTACGGAATATTTTTTGCGGCAGGTTAGACGCTTGATGACGGGTCATGCTATTCCAGCAATTTCTATTGAAGATTTATCAAAGGTGCTGGTGCTGGTTCCACCAAAAGAAGTTCAGAAGCAAATATCTGATGAAATTGCAAAGGTTTTGTCCATGCGTAAAGAAGTATTCAAAGTCGGGGGAAGAGTTATAGAAGAGGTTGAGTCATTAGTAGGTAAAATGATTAAAGCATGAAACCGCCACTTCATATAACACAGCATAAAAGGTTCGTGCCTTACGGCACTCACCCAAATTTTTGCTTCGCAAAAACTTCTTTTATGCTGGAAACGTTATGTGAAATTGCGTCCCTGAAAGATGTGGTTGTCCTTCATGGCGACCCTAAATGACAAAAAAAATGATAAAATATTGCAGGAGATTATCCATTGAAAATAAAGAGCATCGTTTGGTTTAATGACATCATTGAGAAACTTATACGCAAACATAATGTTCAACAATATGAAGTCCGAGAGGTTTTGGCCAACAAACCTCATTTCAGGTTTGTTGAGAAAGGACATCGCACTAGTGAAAATGTTTATGCAGCACTGGGTAAGACTGATAGCGATCGTTACCTCGTGGTCTTTTTTGTCTATAAAACTGATCAACGTGTCTTAATTCTTTCGGCGCGGGACATGACAAAAGCAGAAAGGAGACGATATGATAAAACATAAAAGTTCAGTATCAAAGGCGACAACCTACAAAGAAATTGGCGAGTTCTGGGACACTCATGATTTATCAGAGTTTTGGGATAAAACCAAAGAAACCTCCTTTGAAGTTGATATTGAATCAGAGGTCACTTATTACGCTGTCGATAAGATGCTCTCGGAGAAAATACAAGCTATAGCTCAAAAACGTGGTGTTACCGCCGACACTCTGATTAATCTTTGGGTTCAAGAAAAACTTCAGGAACAAAAAGCATCATAAAAGGCGAAGATAATGGATGACACAGAGATTAGAATTAATGGGATAGAAGCTTTAAATAAGGCTCTTGGTCCTGCTGCTGCCCTCAGATTCCTTACTCTGCTCCACCGTGAGCCGACCGACTATGTGGAAATCTCTCGGCGGCTCTATGAGGGACAGACAATAGACGAGATATTTGAAAGGGCAAGGGAGCATTGGAAGGAATAATCCAGTGGCCGCAATGGCAGATAACACGTCGTGGGCGGCTGGCGCCCAAACCCGTCACTTTAAGCAATCAAAGGCCGTTTGCCGGTGAGGTATCTTGGCGTACGCAGGTACAAGAAAATTCTGGTTAAGTTTATAACCACAAAGACACAAATTATTGGTTATTGGTTACTGGTGAGATGCCACCCTTATATGCAAAGGAAGCTGATGTCCTTTTATTTATCGCTTGTCTTAATCATAGTGGGTTGCGGCGGCCAGGGCAGCACCAAGGGTAGTGTGACTGCGGCAGGGGCGGTGCTCGGTACAGCGGCTATGCCTGGTTTTGGAACCGCAATAGTGGCTGGGGTAGGATGGGGTGATGAGAGGGCTGTCAATGAAGGAGAGGCCCAAAGCCATAGGGAAGCGATAAGGGATGAGGTACAGAAGCAGATAGATTTGCAGCAAAAGCTCCTGGCACAAGGCCTGCACTACTCAAACATTACTGAAAACATGACCAAAGAATTTGCTTCAGAAATAGAAAAAGGCAGGTTAGCAATCTTTGATAATGGAGCAGGTTTAAATCTTTACCTTAATGAGACCTTTTTCTTTCCCCAAGCTAAAACCCTCAGTAAAGAGGGTAGGGTTATATTCCACAAGATATATGAGAAAATATCTCCTACCCCACAGGTATTATTTATAGTTGAAGATAGTAATGACAGCCGTAAAAATGACTCCGGACAAAATATCTGGTCTGTAGCGAGTTTTTTGCATCAAAAAATGCCCCTCAAACCCAAGCAGGTTCTGGTTAAGAGCAATGGTAAGCTGCTAAATATTTCCCGCAAGGCCGCCGCCCTTCCTCCTAAGGCTTATTCTGTTAGAATAATCCTCATTTCCCCCAGCACCTAAGTGCTTCATTTCATAAATACAGTTACGTATTATGCCTATTTTTAACCTTTCCTGTATTCCTGGTTTCCTTATCATAAGCACTTTCTCTCAAATACGTCACCGTAATTATGGATTAGAGCACCTAAGACTTCTTTGATCATGATAGGAGCAGATGCTATTTGCCCTACCAGCTTGGTCAACAATATAGGACTAGAGGCTTGGCCCTAGCCCGATTAGCCCAAATAACAATTGATTTCAGGGCTATAAAAATTTTGTTGACAAAGTATTCTTTCTGGGGTATTTTTGTAGTATGAAAGTCAAGACATCTATAACCTTGTCTGAAGATTTACTGAAAGCGATCGACGAATATGCAGGGGAATACAAAAACAGGTCAGAATTCATCGAAGATGCTGTCCGGGCTTTTATCATACAATTGATCCGCAGCCAGCAAGATGCCAGAGACCTTGAGATTATCAATCAGCATGCGGATTATTTAAACCGAGAAGCAGCGGATGTTCTTACCTATCAGGTCGCTCTGTGAAACGTGGTGAATTGTATCGTGTTGTTAACCCTTCAGCCAAGGATCCCAAAAAATCCAGAGTCTTTGTTGTTGTAAGTCGCCAAGTTCTCATCGATTCTCGTTTCTCCACAGTCATTTGCGCCCCGATTTATTCAGCTCATGACGGTCTTTCCACTCAAGTCATAGTTGGGGTGGATGAGGGATTGAAGCATGATAACACTGTTCACTGCGATGAGCTTGTGAGTTTGCCTAAGTCGCTTCTGACCAACTTTGTCGGATCGCTCTCTCCACAAAAAACCGAAGAGCTTAATAGGGCTCTAAGTATAGCCTTGGATATTCGGGATTTAAAGGGCTAACAAGTCAGTCAAGCTGACGTCGTGGAGCGTGGTTTGCTTTTTCTGGAGGGACAGCGGTCGGCGCGGCTGACTTCCGTTGTTATACGGAAAGATTTCTCACGGCGCTCGAAATGACAAAGAACCTGAACTGTTACGAATTTTTTATGCCTTATAAATTCTTACTTTTTGGCATAGATCCAGATTATTGGTGGGCATATCAGTATGCTCCAGGTCAATGGGCTGGAGCTCGCATACCCGCGCCCCTTTGCCTTTGGCAATCGGGAGCCCTTCTGCCCAATGGCCACAATTATTAGCTATCCCCAGGGCCTCGGGATGGATCCCTTCGGTCAACCTGACCCGCCCTTTTATCTTATAGCCATCTATGGATTCTATCCAGATCAGGTCACCATCTCTTATACTACGCCTTTTCCCTTCGCCGGCATTGATGACTACATAGTAAGTCCAGGGGTCCAGCTCTGAAAGCTCATTCAGCCAGGGGTTCTCCATAGTCCAGGAGAAGGTATGCCAGGCTACCCGATAATAGAAGGCATAGAAATCATATCCCGCTTGCTCCACCAAATGCGATGGGCAAGGCTTCCAATCGGGCAAAGGCTGATAATCGCTGATATCCCAGTTGATACCCAACTCGCTGGTAATCTTCTTGATATCTTCCCCTACCCGTAAAAAGTATTCAAAATAGATAGGTATCCGGACATCCACAAAGGCCCGCCAATAGACTTCTTCTACCTTCTTAGGCCATTTGATCAGGCCATGCTCCTTGAACCACTCTAGCCCATGCCCTGGTCCAAAATATGACTTGGCCCACCGGTCTACAACCTCTTCCCAGGAATATTTGCCATTGGGCTCCAGCATATATGGCCCGGTTAGACCACCAGCAAAATTGATCACAGCATAAAAATCCTCCAGGAACCCTATCCGCTCAGCCAATTCTAATAAGACCTCATTAGATGATCGGATACTGGCAGGTGGTTCAACTACTGGCTGTCTTATCTGCCAGGCCCATTCCCCTCGGCCGCCCGGGAAGTTGAAGATAAGGTTGTTTATCGGGTAAGTATCGAGTCGTTCCAGATAGCAGGCATCAGGCAAGACAATATCAGAAAAGTCAGTAGTCTCATCCAGGGTGAGGTTAAAAGAGACAATGAAAGGGATATTTTTGAGGAAATTAGCTATTATCTGAGGATTACCCAGGCTGAACAAGAGATTAGAGCCAAAGTTTATCATAACCCCGGCACCATAGGGCACCCCCCATTTCTCTGGATCCAGGACAGTTAAGACCGGCATGTATGAGCCAATGGCCAGGGGAAGAAATTCTGATAGGGTAAGGGATTCCGGCGATTTGACTTCGCCCGGGGGGAAGGGCACCGTCGGTACTACCCAGGTCCCAGTGACCATAAGACCATCCGGGCCGGGCTTAGGGATATAATTGGGCCGGCCCGTCTCTGGATGACCATGACATACCGGGTTAGTACCCAGGATCCCACCCGGGACATCACATGCCCCCATCAATAAGTTTAACAATTCCAGGGACATACAGGTAAGGAGGGAGTGTTTATGGCCCTGGGCCCCTTTAAAATATACAATGGCTGCGGGCCGGTAAGGCAGCTCCTTGCCCTCGATATTAATGGTGCTACCGATGCGGGCTGCCTGGCCAAATTCCTGTGCCAGCCGCCGGATGGTATGGGCCGGTATGGTAGTTATTTTGGCGGCCTCTTCTGCGGTATATGGTTTTATATGATCTTTTAGCTTCTGGAAGGCAGGCTGCGCTTGAATCCCCTGGATTTCATAGCTCCCTTCCAGGGCATAATCCTTTATTGAAGGATCATCATAGACCTTCGCCTTGCCCTCAACGGTATCCCATACCAGGGGCTTGCCAGTCTCTTTATCCCTAAGATAATAGCCATCAGGTCTGATCAGATACGGGGCATTAGTATGGGTTTTGAGATGTTCGGCATCATAAATACCCAGCTCATTAACCAGGGTGTTAATCATAGCCAGGGCCAATGCTGCATCTGTCCCTACCTTTATCGGTATCCATTCATCGGCTTTTTCGGCCGCTGCATTGAGCATGGGGTCTACTACTACTACCTTCATACCCCGCACCCGGGCATCAGCACACCTCTGGGATATAGTACTGAAGCTGTAATAGGTCGCAAAACCGATATTGCAGCCAAATATTATAAGATAATTACAATGGTCGTAATCCGGTATCTTGTTCCAGGAGGCATGGAGCAGGCAGGAGAAGAGGTGCTCTCCATTGCCGCAATGGATACCAGCACCCGAAGGGTACCAGTTAGGCGTGCCGAAGGCGGTAGCAAAACAGAGCGAGTTTAGCATAGGCCCTACATTGGCTACTGAACCGGTTATTATTAACTTCCTGGGGTCTTCCTGCCTTACCATCCGAAGCCCCTCTGCGATAGTGTCCAGGGCCTCTGCCCAATCAATCTCTACCCACTTAGGGTCTATCCCAATCCCTTTCTCTGGATTGCTCCTTTTTAAAGGTCTTTTAACCCGGTAAGGGTCATAAAGGGTCATTATGCCCGAAAGACCCTTGGGGCATAAGCGGCCCAGGCCGGCAGGACTATTGGGATTTCCTTCAATCTTCACCAGGGTCCCATCCACCTGGTGTGCCATTATCCCGCAACTGTTATAACACATACTGCATGCCGAGGGTATCCAGGTACCTTTATCCATAGCTTAACTCCTCTTATATTTATTAAAGGTTCAACAGTCTTTGGGCATTGCCGCCCAGTATGGCTTCTATTTCCTCCTGGCTAAAGTTAATACCCGGGGGGGCATTTTGGGGTAAGT
>MHDQ01000314.1 GCA_001803565.1 Nitrospinae bacterium RIFCSPLOWO2_12_FULL_45_22
ATTTCCACTTTTCTGTTCTTGTAAATCATCTGTTCCTGGTAGAAGATAAATTTTGGCGAATGTCCAGATTTTTTAATGATGAAAATTTAGAGAAAATAGAGCAAAATATAAAAACGATCACCAGGAGGAGGAATTTATGGTAAAGTCTCAAATCCTTGAGCTGATTATTGTTGGTGCTGGCCCGGCAGGGTTGGGAGCGGCTTATGCTGCTAAGAAGCAAGGGTTCAGCTATCGGGTCTTGGAAGCGGGTAAGATTGTAAATACAGTTCATGAATTCCCCCTCAATAAAACTCTCTTTTCTCAACCGGAGGAGTTGGAACTCGAAAAAGGGAGCTTCCTATGCCTTAATAAACACCCTACCAGGGAAGAAACCATTGCTTACTATACTAATTTTGCCAGGGAAAATCAACTAGAAATAGAGACTTACAATCAGGTAGTAGATATTACCAAACAAGGTGATCTCTTTGAAGTCCATTCTGAAAAAAGTATTTATCTATGCCGTTATGTCATTGTTTGTATAGGCGTAAATGCCATTCCGAGGAGGTTAGGGGTACCGGGAGAGGATTTGTCCAAGGTATCCCACCGGTTCTGGAAAGCTGATCCATATCGTTATAAGAAGATACTGGTAGTGGGTGGTGGCGATTCCGCCCTGGAGACGGCCCTTTCCTTGTGCCAGGTAGAAGCAGAGGTTTCCTTGTCATATCGCCGTGCCCGGTTTGTTAGACCCCAAAAGATAAACCTGCTCCCCTTTTTAGAGAGAGTAGAAGGTGGCTTGATAAAGGTATTGTTCGAAACTGTGGTAAAGGAGATACGGCTTAAATCTGTTATCCTTCAGAGGAAGAGTGAGAGTGGGAGAGAGGAGGAATTGCTCAATGATTTTATTTTCCTCATGACTGGTACAGAACCAGCCCTGGATTTCCTTTCCCGTATTGGTATAGAGATCAGAGGCCGGTATCCAGTCTATGATGAAGAGACCTTTGAGACTAGAATAAGCGGTTTGTATCTGGCGGGCCACATTACTAAACAAAGATTTATTAAAAATGCCTTAGACCATGGCCCCAAAATTATAGAGCAACTGCCTAGTTATGCCTAACTGTATTTATGAAATGAACTGCTAAGGAGGGATGAAAACGATGGTCGAGAAAGAGAAGCTTTGTCCTATATGCGGCAAGAAAGGAGAGTTTAAGGGATTTGCCTGTGATCCTTGTCAGGACAAGATCAGGCGAGAAGCATTAGGAGAGAGGCAAAAGATCAAAGCGGAAGCGGATAAAGAGATCAAAAAATATGGCGGAAAAGGTGACTAGCAGCTCCCTCAAGAAACACATACCTTGCTCCAGAGCTTAAAATTCTCCAGGACTATGCCGGAACCCCGGACAATGGCCCTGAGGGGGTCTTCAGCCAGGAAAAATTTCAACCCAATTTCTTTGTTTAATCGCTCCGGTAAACCCCGGAGTAATGAGCCACCACCAGCCAGCATTACCCCTCTATCATAGATATCTGAGGCCAATTCAGGTGTAGTCTTATCCAGCGTACGGCGGATAGAATCCACAATAGCCACTACAGGTATATCCAGGCTTTCCCTTATCATATCATCAGTAATAGTCATTATCTTAGGGATCCCTTCAATTATATCTCTACCTCTGATCTGGCATTCCAACTTCTCTTTTTGGGGAAACGTTGTCCCAATTTCTATCTTAACCCTCTCTGCTTCAAAAGGGCCAACTTGTAAGTGATATTGATGCCGCATAAAGTGCATAATGGCCTCGTCCATCTCATCTCCCGCCACTCTAATAGATTCAGAGGTGGCAATAGCGGAGGAGGCAATTACCGCTACCTCAGTAGTACCACCACCTATATCTACCACCATATTACCTTTGGGGCCATTAATTGGCAGGTTAGAGCCAATAGCCGCTGCCATGGGTTCTTCTATGAGAAAGACCTTCCTGGCGCCGGATTGATCGGCAGAGTCAATAACGGCTCGCTTCTCTACCTGCGTTATTCCTGATGGTATACAGATTACCATGCGGGGGTGTATGAGTGGTCTTCTTCGTAATATCTGTCTTATAAAATAGCTTATCATCAGCTTGGTCACATCAAAGTCGGCAATCACCCCATCTTTCATGGGCCTAATGGTTTTTATATGTCCTGGGGTCTTGCCATACATCTCCTTAGCGGCGCTACCTACTGCTAAGACCTGGCCGTCCCTCTCAGAAATAGCTACCATAGAAGGTTCGTCTAAGACCAGACCCCTGCCTTTAACATGAACCAGCGTATTAGCAGTGCCCAGATCTATCGCTAAGTCGTTAGATAATAAGTTTAAGAGAGATGATCCCCACCCCATATAATCTGCTCCTTATGCCGATAAGGTTGAAATAAAAGAATCTGCTAGTACCCGATTTTTACCTTTAAATTTATCAAGGTTATTCGAATTGAAGCTAGTGATAGATCTGAACAGATGCGCCTGTATATCATGTTTATTCCTGGAAGGAAGCAGAGGAGTGATTCCGATGGTCACGGTAAGATGTATTTCTTTGTTGCAGACCAATAGAATAGTCTCTTCCACTACCTTTCTGATATACTCGGCATGTTTGTAAGCTGCTTCGCTATCGGTTTGAGCTAGGGCCAAAAGAAAACCATCACTGACAGAGCGAGAAACTAGGTCTTCATCCTTTGCCGTCATTAGCAGTATCTGGGCAATTTGTTTAGTGGCTTCTTCGCAAATAGTGTGACTGTAACGGTTTCCTAATTGCTCAAGATTATCCGGCTCAATAATCAATAATTGATAATCTATTCCTTGAGCCAATTTATCTGAAATGGTCTTGACGAATTGCCGGAAGTTATAAATACCAGTAGAAGGGTCCAAAGAACCCAGGGTTTGCCGCTCCTCCTTCATGGTGGCATAAGCCAGGGCCATAGCTGCCTGGGTAGCTATTAATGAACCTACCTGCAGATGCTGGTCATTGAAGCATGCTGACTTATTGCTCAAAAAACCCCATCCCCCCAGGACCTTCCTATCAGCGGTCAGAGGGATTCCTAAAAAAGAATTTACCTTCATCTGGGGTTCGTTGGGGCAAAGGATATAGGTCTTACCTGGATAGCCTTTTAATTCCACCAGTTTCAACGGGGATGCATTCTTTATTACCCATCCTACCAGGCTCTGAGAAAGGGATACAGTGATACCTTTTAGTTTATGGAGGCCCTCCCCGGCCGTTTTAACTATGGAGTAAGACCCATTAATCTTGTCTAATAAGACTACCAGCAAGCCTTCATAGGGTATAATTTTATTGCTGAGCGATCCTAAAAAGTCTAATACCCACGGCCTTTCCGGATGGCTACACAATCCCTGGCTCATTTCTAATAATGTTATTATATCTAATGTTATTATATCTTTATCATTGTCCTTATTTTCAGACTGATGCCCAGTTAAGAGTCTAGCAAACTCCTGGGCAAAGCCCGTTAAAATCTTTTCTACTTTAGAGGTAAAAACATAATGTCTTTTACTATCTATACACAATACCCCGGTTAACTCATTTAGCTCTACAGGAACAGCCAAAAAAGACTTTATCTCTTCATCGTGGGAATATAACTGGAGAGTTTTAGTATCCCGTTGGAATTCTGAAACATTCAGATTTTGTCTGGTTTGGGCTACCCAGCCAATTAACCCATGACCTATCTGAATAGTAGCACCTTTCTGGATATGGTGACTGAGGGAATGGAAAGAAGTCAATTTTAGGACTGTCCCTGCCTCGTTGGGCAAGAAAAGGGCCGCGGTAAAGGCATCAGTCACATTACTTACCAGTCTGATGAGACTATCAAGACCTTTTTGGGAATTTATCATTCAGGCAGCAAAACCCCCTGTTCTGGTTCCAGAGCTATTTACTCCACCGCGCCAAAAAAATCAAAAAAATATATGATTTATGTGATAATGTAATGCAAATCCTCTTTTCCTGTCAATAAAAAATTGCTATAGAGATGTTGTTTGAACATAAATTAACCGCAAAGGCACTAAGATCGCAAAGGTTTTACAAGATTTTCAACAATAGCAGTCCCCATAATAATGTCATCCTGCCTGCCTGATCGACAGACAGGAACTTGATTCAGGATTGGTTTGCTAGTTCATCTTCTTCACACAAAGGCACGAAAGATCACGAAGACACGAAAATGGATTAAGTTATCTTACCTCCGTGTTTATGCTTTCGTGCCTTTGGATTGTTTCGTGTTTTCGTGTTCCTTCTCTGGTCAATCTTCGCGCCCTTTGCGTCTTGGCGGTTCTATTTTAACTTATGAGACTTTGTGGGCAATCATCTCCAGGAAGGCCTCTATCCGGGTCCTGGCCTGCTCTATGCCTAGGGAAGGGTGTTCCAGGGTAAGTAAAAGCACCGGTATTTGGGCCTCTTCGAGCCTCTTTTTAAACAGGACAAAGTCGTAGGCAAAGGTATCGCAAAAAATTAGGCTATAAAGAATGACCCCCTGGGCATTGAATCCTTTGACCATATTGATGAGGTGCTCTAGCCTCGCCTCTGGGGGATGGATACAGGCACAGGGTACCTTTTCCAGATAGAACCGGCTAATATTGAGCAGGGGATTGCTGTCTAACTCGGCCTCTGACCAGAAATAGCGAGTGCCTATACAAAGATCATCACTGACCACCATGGCACCACAGGCATCTATTAGCTCTAATAAGTCGGTCTCATTCATCATACTACCTGATACCACTAGCCTTAGTCTTTTCTCAGGGGCTACTTCTCTGGCTTCTAACTCTGCCAGGGCTTCTCGCAAGAGGCGGTTATGTTCCTCTTTAGGCATGACAGTACCGGCCTTAATAACCTTTAATACCTCCGAGGCGGTTATTGGTGGAGTTTCTCGCTTTCGCAATTCATAGAGTCTTCTTAGTAAGATACGATTCTCTTGATAGACCTGGAATGCCCACCCTAAAGCCGCATCATTAATGCCATTTCCCCCAAAAAGCTCTAGGGCCTGCTTAAATTTCTCTAACTGCTGGAGGTGGTATTTATGCCCGGAGGGGGAACTTTTATGGGGATGATCCATAATATAGAAAAAGGGTATGGGGATATAGAGCTTCCATAGATCGTATAGTCGGCAGATAGCATCACAAGTATGGGTAGCTACTATACCATCCAGGAAATCATATTCGGTCTCTAAGGCTGAGCCTAAACAACTACGGGCATAAGGGCAGGTATTAGGCTGCAGATAAGCATCGCCTAAAGAGATCCTTTGCGGGTTACCATGGATCCTGATAGGGAGCATACCAGCGGCATAAATAATTTCCTCGGGGGTATAAGTACAAAGCCAGCCAATAACTTTCTTACCCTGAGATTTCCAGTTCTTCACAGCCGGGTTAGCAGGAGTTTCATCGGCTTCCCGTAACAATCTTGTCAGACTATTCATTTCCATCTCTGCCTCCTTAAGGCTTCTGGGCAATGATACTAGCAAGGGCCTTTTCTTTGCCCGCCTCTTTTACGTTCAGCACCAACTCTCGATAGACTATCACTTTATAATCAATAAAAGAGTGTAATAATTCATTGGTTTTTAAGAGATACGCAGGGTTTTTAGGATGACCGTACCGGCCCTGTTCTTCAGTATATGTCTCAAATACTACCATCCCACCAGGCCTTAAGCCAGACTTGATCTTTGGGATCAAATCCCGTTGCAGATAATAAAAATTTATTATCAGGTCATACTCTTCTGGAGGAATAGAGTAGCAGGTAAGATCACCGACTACCCCATTAATCAATACACCTCGTTCCCTGGCCAGTTGGAGACATTTCTCTACTGCAGCCTCTGATCCATCAATCGCGGTTACTACATAACCATGGCTGGCGAGATAGAGGGCATTACGACCCTCGCCCATAGCCAGGTCTAATGCCTTACCTTTAGGGAGTAGGGCTATATTGTCTTGCAGAAACTGGGCTGGAGCCAGCTTAGAGACATGGCCCTGACCATGATATGTTTTATCCCAGTCCTTTATTTCCATGAAAGAAGTTGAAGATCTCCTGGGCTAATCCCTTGTTTAATTTAGATACCGCTTGCAACTCTTCTACCGTAGCCTCGGCTATTCGGTCTAAACTGCCAAAATGCTTCAAGAGCTGCTGTTTACGCCTGGGACCAATACCTGGAATATCGTCCAGAGAAGAATATAATCCCTCCTTCTCTCTGATCTTTTTATGATAGCTGATAGCAAAACGGTGGGCTTCATCCCGAATCTGCTGTAATAGGAATAGAGCTGGAGAGCGTCGGGAAAGGATCACCGGGTTCTTTCGACCCAGCAGATATACCTTTTCCTCTCCTTTGCTTTTCCTCGCTCTTAATCTATCATCCCGGGCCTTCGCCAGGCTGATGAGGTCCGGGGTATGAATCGCCAACTTATCCAATATATCCCGTGCGATATTTAATTGCCCTTTGCCTCCATCTACCATGATTAAGTCTGGTAGGTTCTCTGCGACTGATGCCTGGCGATAATGCCTTTCTAGTACTTCAGCCATCATCCCATAATCATCGGCCTGGTGTACGGTTTTGATCCTGTAACGCCGATACCATTGCTTATCAGGGGTCCCCTGGATAAACCGTACGGCTGAGCCTACAGCCTGATTCCCACCGATATTGGAGATATCGAAACACTCGATCTTAACTGGCAGGTTGTGCAATGAAAGTTTTTTCTGGAGTTCGTCCAATTGGTCCGGGTATGACTCTAGGTTGCCCTGATCCTTCTGGAAGGCCATTTTTGCATTTTTACCGGCCATCAAAACTAATTGTCTCTTCTCACCTTTTTGCGGACAGAGGATTTGTACCTTACTACCCCGTCGTTCAGAGAGGATCTCTACTAGCACCCCCGAACCTTCCACGAGAAATGGTAGATATATCTCTTCTGGAATATAGCTACTACCATAGTACTGATTAAGAAAAGAACTCAACAACTCAGGAGCCGGTGTAAGGGGCTGGACAAAGGTGTCAGCTTTACCACCAACGAGCTTTCCATGGCGGATATGGAGTCTCTGGATGGCAAGGGCTTTCCCTTCTCGGTAAAAGCCAAAAATATCTATGTCCTTCAACTGGCTTGAGACTACCTTCTGTCGCTCGATAGTCTTCTCGACCGCCTGGATTCGATTATAAATCCGGTTGGCCTCCTCAAAATTTAGCTTCCTCGATTCTTCCTCCATCTTCTTTTTTAATATCCGGATTAATTCCTCATTCTGACCCTGGAGGAAAAGGATAACCTGGTCAATAAGTTGCCGGTATTCTTCCTCCTTGATCTCTTTACCGGCACAGGCGCCGAGGCATTGACCAATCTGGTAATAGAGGCAGGGACGATCTCTCTGGCTAAATACGGTATCGGTGCAAGAACGGATAGGGAAGGTACGGTAAATGATCCGCAAGGTCTCTCTTACTGCCCGGGCAGAAGAGTAAGGCCCAAAGTAAAGACAGCCATCTTTCTTAGCTCCTTTAGGCAAGCGGACAATAGAGAGCCGGGGGAAGGGTTTGCGGAGATCAAGGCGGAGGCTGACATAGGTCTTATCATCCTTAAATTTTACATTATACCGGGGCTGGTATTGCTTGATCAGGTTATTTTCTAAAATAAGGGCCTCTTTCTCGGTATCAGTAGCAATAAAGTCTATATCTGCTACATTACTCCTCAGAAATCTCACCTGGAGCCGATTATCTCCAGAATCCCTAAAATAGGATCTTACTCGGTTGCGCAGCTCCTTAGCCTTACCTACATATACTACCTTCCCCCCTTTATTCTTCATCAAATAAACCCCAGGGCTCTTGGGGAGCCGCTCAACCTTATCCATTAAATCTAAATCCATAGCTGATCTTTATCAAACATTATTAAATAAACCAGACGCGAAGGACGCAAAGAACGTATCCGGGAGGCGTAAACAGAGAACAAATAATAGTTCTTTATTCTTTTTTCCTTAGCTTTGCGTTTTGCGCTCTGAGTTTTACGCCTTTTTCACGGACACCGACACGGCTTCAAGGTTTCTCCTGGCGCTCTTTGCGGCTTTGCGGTATATAACTTGGGTTTATATCTTTGTGTTCTTGGCCTTAATTATGAATTATAATCTTTGGGAGAAGATCAAGAAAGGGTAAAAAAAGGAAGGATTGGCTAAATCATTGTTTTTATTGACTTTTTCTCCTGTCTACTACTTAGGCAATCTAATATTTTTGCCCCAAAAATATATCTTTTAAGGACCTAATTAACAAGTTTTCCCACAAGCTATCCACAACCAATGTTATTAATCAATAGTTAGTGGTTAGGGGCATCTAAGGCGCTATATATTGACTTTTCTGGCCAACCTCTTTATCGCCAGATTCAACCCCTCCAGGGTTAAAGGATACATGGGGAAGATATTCTTGACCATGCGGATAGTGGGTTGATCCCAGTAACGAGGTTCTTCAGGATTTAGCCATACGGTATGGGGGAAATGACTGGCTATACGTTTAAGCCACATTATTCCAGGGATTTCATTCTTCTCTGCCGAATAGATGGCCCCGTGGCGCCTGGTCAATTCTTCGGGGGCCATACAGGCATCCCCTACCAGGATAAGTTTATAGTCCATCCCTAAGGTACTTAATACCTGGGGAGTGGGAAATGCCTTCTGACGTTCGATATCCTCAAAGACCTTATCATAAACGCAGTTATGAAAATAATAATATCTAAAATCCTTAAAGTGTGTGGCGGAATGGGCGGCGGAAAAGAGTCGGCTGCATAGCCGGGAGAATGGGGCCATGGACCCCCCTACATCCAGGAGTAGTAGGAGTTTTACCGCGTTTTTCTTGCTCCGGCGCCAGATGAGCTCTAATTCGCCCGCATTCTTGCTGGTAGCCTCGATAGTCTTTGCCAGGTCTAATTCATCGTCTGGCCCTTGCCGGTAGAGTTGCCTTAGGTGTTTCAAGGCTACTTTGAACTGCCTGACATCCAGGGTTAAGTCCTGGCGCAAGTTTTTGAAATGCCTCTCCGCCGCAATCTGGATCGCAGAGCGCGAACTAGGCCCTTCATCCTTCTCTTTGGTTTGTGACGGATAATTAGAATCTGTTTCCTTAATTTTTATCTTTTTATTGGAGATACGCTCCTCAAAATCTTCTATCCAACGGTTAAACCCTATGGGTTTAAGCAGGGTCATTTCTTCCGGGGTCAGATTCTTTGACCACTCCAATATTTCTTCTATCATATCCTCTGGGTTTTTTATCCCTCGGAAATATTCTTCAAAGGCCATATCGTAATGATCGAAATAGGCCTCATCTTTTATCAGGATAGCCCGGGCTAGATAATAAAAGACCTGCAAATCAGAAAGGGCATGGCCTTGAACTAATGCCTCCATAAGGGTCATCCATTCGGTTATAGAAACCGGGACTTTTCGCTGTCGCAAAGCATAGAAAAAATCTATAAACATTGTCTCTCAAAAGGTCAATAATGCCAAACCAGTTATTATCATCACAATAGCTATGCCCTGGATGCCGTTTATCTGCTCAGCCAAATATACCCGGGCAATAAAAATGGTTATCAATGGGTAGAGATTAGCTAGAGGAGCAACTAAAGAGACTGCCCCGCTACTCATAGACATTAAGAAAAAGATTCCGCCTACGCAGAAAGATAGTTGAGAAAGTTCGGAAATAACCCACCCTCTCCTACTTACCGAGATCGCCCTACGCCGCTGCCACCACCAGAGAGGGAGCAGGGCAACCGGGGTCAAAAAGGCATAAATGCCTATTAGGTTCATATAACCAACTTCTCTTATCAATACTTTGCTTATTACTACGGAAATGCCCCATGCTAGACAAGAGAGAAAAGACCAGTATAACCACCCACTGGAGTGGTTCTTGATCCCTTCTGTACCAGCAGGATTTGCGGGATTATTAGCGGGATTGTTATATGATAAGGCTATGATGCTAATAAACACCAGGAATAAGCCCTGGTATTGCCAATAATTCAATATCTCATCCAAAAACAGCCAGGCTCCAATAATGGTAACTAAGGAATAAGCGCTGGTAATAGGTGCTACCAATGAGACTTTACCCCTTTGCAAGGCCAGGTAATAAAAAAGCCAGCCCGCGGCAGACAAGATACTGCTCAGTATAACCAATAGCCAGGCCTTCCAGGAAGTGGTAAGTATAAATGACTGAGAGAGGGAAAAATATCCTCCCCAGATAATTAAAGTATTTAAGGCATAGAGGAGCAACATATTGGCCGGGCCAACTATTGAAATACCTTCTTTGGCCAAGACCTGTCCAATACCCCACAATACTATCGTCACTATTAATGCCAAAGCCCAGTATGATTCCAGAATTGCAACCATTTACGCTCCCATAGTTTTATTACCCAAATAGCTGATATCAATGTAGTCAGGTAATTCCTTTTTCAGATAGACCTTTAGCTTATTCATCAATTTTTTCTCTTTTTGCCGGATAGCCTCGCGGGTAATGCCAAATTTATCACCGATCTCCTGAAGGGTCACAGGCTCCTCAGCAATCAACCTATGTTCCAGGATATAGCGTTCCTTTTCCTTAAGTCCCTGGGCAAAAGCCTGAATCTTTGCTCGGAAGAGTTCCGCAAATTCCTCATCCTCCAATTTTTCCGCGATTGGTGGGTCGGGGGAGGAGAGAAGATCAGCATAAGTTCTTTTGCCCTGGTCATCTATAGGGGCATCTATAGATATGTCTACCGCGGATAAACTCTTATTTACTTCTATAACATCTTCTTCTGTTACATCTAAACGCTCAGCTAAAAGTTTTGGACCGTAATGAAATCCCTGGGCCTCTAACCTTTCTTTTTCCTTTTGGAGATTATACAATAACTTCCTCCGGGCATTGGTAGTCCCTACTTTTACTAGCCTCCAATTGTCCAGGATAAACTTAAGGATATAAGCCCTGACCCACCACGAAGCATAGGTAGAAAACCTTGTGCCGGCAAAGGGATCAAAATGTTTTACCGCCTGCATAAGGCCAACATTACCTTCCTGAATAAGGTCCATAATGTTGTAATAGACCCGTTTAAAAAGAAAAGCTATCTTCACTACAAGTTGCAGGTGGGAAGTGACTAGCCGGTGAGCAGCTTCTATATCTCCTTCTGTTTTATATTTCAAGGCTAGCCGGAATTCTTCTTCTTTAGATAATGAAGGGAAGCGGCGGACTTCGGCCAGATAGCGGTGGAAGGGATCGTAATATACTAAAGAGGTACTAGCCGAGGTTGGTTCTTCTTTCTTCTCATCTTCCCCTATGCCTATTTCTTCTGAGGCCAACTCTTCTTCTAATTGTTCTTTTATAAAAGTGTCCATCTCAACCATAAAATATCATGATTACTCTAGGTTTATAACCGTTTAGCCAAATAAAGTCTCTCAAATATGGCTCATCAGGAATCTAAAACTAAATAAAAGCTAAAGACTTAACCACAAACCTGCCTGTGCCGCCAGCACGGCAGACAGGTGACACGAAGTAACGAATGACACAAATAGCTTTTATATCTCATCATTCGCGCTATTTGTATATTCGTGTAATTCGTGATCCATCTCTTACCGGCCCTGGCAAGTGTTCATCCTCGGCTAAGATCATAATTTTGGCTAAACAGTTGCTCTTTTTCTCGGTGTCTTCAGCGCCTCTCTGGCTAAATTGGAGCGAAGCCTTTAATTGGCTAAGCTGTTACCTAAGTTTATATTTTTCAGCTACTCTTTTCAATGGATTCGAGGAATAAGTATGTCCCAAGGGCTAATTCTTGGGCTGGTTTGGAGAATAACCGGGTTTATTATAAATAAAGGTGCCTAGCAAAGGTAGTCTCTTTTCTTTAATCTCTAGCGGGATTGGTTTGAACGGGGCTGCACGCTCTATGGCACTTAAAACCCCTTTATCTAAGACCTTATATTGGGAAGAAGTAACCAGCTTGATCTCGGAAACATTGCCATCCCGTTCTACAGTAAAAGCCAGGTCTATTTGGCCTTTTAAGGCCGGCTGGGCTTCTTCTGGATATCGCCAAAACTGCAATATCCTCTCCTTTATATAAGCCAGATAGGGGGCTAAATCTGGGTCTTTGCTGTCCAACGGAATATACTTGCGCCCCATTAGTGGGGGATTGATTTCCCGGAGACTATCCCCAATAGCCAGGGCTTCTGCGGGTTGCTTAAAGCCAGATCTTTCTCCTTCTATAAGCCCAAAAATCTCTTTTCCTTGCCTCGATCCAGGAAAAGTGGCGATCTGCGCGGGTTTTGCTACGTCAGTTGATTCGGTTCCTATATCTATAGGGTTTGCGGATAAGAGCTTTTTATCAGTAATCTGGGGATAGTGCAATAGCTCTTCTTTTCCCTCATTTAAGAGATTCTGGAGGATATGAGCCTTATGCTTAACACCAGGTAAAACAGGTTTTTCTAATACGGCTGGAGGAGCGACTGATTTTGTCCTATTCAAGGATAAGGGTAGGGGTAGTTGCTTCAGGAAATCCTGCTTCTTAAGGATAGGGGGATTTGTTGTGGGCTTTGGCACCTTTCTAGTCTGGAGGAGCTTTGTTCTTTTCGGTGGTTCAGAAATAGTTATCTGGCGCTGCTCGGCAATATCCATTAGTTTTACTACTAACGGGGATTCCTCTGGATTACTTGGTGACGCCAATATAACGATTTTGCTAATCAACAGGATGCTTAAATGGAACATCAGAGATAAAAACAAGTAGGGGGTAAAAGTTCTTTTCTTCCCCATACTATATACTACAAAAGCCATATTAAAGCCCCTTTAATGAAACCCCGGTTAAAAAACTTGTTGTTTCTAAAAAAAAATTATAATGTTATAATAGTTTTATTACCATCCTTTTCTTTTTTCTGTAGATCTGTAGAAAAAATATTGTAACTACCAGACACCAGGGACACATTTTTTAATGAAGAGTTAGCAGTAAGGAGGGAGGAGCTTACTCCTCACGGTAGTCTCTTAGAGTGCTTTGTGCCTTTGTGGTTCATCATACTTTTTGCGCTTTTTGGCGGCTATTTTTAGAAGAACGTGTTGACTAAACAGTTACAGAATTTCCTATTTTATAAAAAAAGGAGGTGAGAAAATATGAAACGGTTATTTGCCCTAATTACCCTAGCTTTTTTCCTGGTATTTTCTGCGAATATCCTCACTGCTTGCAAACAGAAGCCGAAAGAAGAGCCAGCAGTAGAGGAAGGTGCGGGAAAAGCTGAGGAACCACAGGCCGTAACCCCAGCACCCGCTGAACAACCGGCACCAGCACCCGCTGAACAACCGGCACCAGCACCGGCACCAGCACCGGAACAACCCCAGGAACAGCCTCAAACACCTGGGCAATAGTAAAGGGTAAACCATTCCCGAAGTAAAGGGGTAAAAACTTGCGGTAGTTTTTACCCCTTTTTTTATTGGACTGGTATTGCTCTCTTGACCTTTTTTGCAATCTCTGCTACTTTTTAATCGCATAAGGATCTTAATCTAGTGCCCATCCAGAAATGAAATCGTGGCACTAATTAGTTTCCAATCCAGAAATGAGGAATTTTCCGCAAGGTCAAGGAAATCAAGGGATTATGCGGAGTCGTACTTTAGTACGTCGCACAAATAATCCCGCAGATTGACGCAGAGATTGTGGAAAAGGGCCATTTATGGATGGAAACGAATCTAGATGACCGTATTGAGTATGCTTAAGAGAATAATAATCGGGAGAGAAAAGGTGATGAAAAAAATCTTATCAGGAGTAATAATTTTTTTAATCGCGGTAAGTGTTGTATTAGTAAGCTGTAATAGCCAATCAGAATCGGTAAGTGGTAATTTCTGGAAAGAAAAAAAAGGTGATGTTAGTAAAACCAACCCGCAGATTAGCGCCCCTCAATCCTTTGCTGAATTAGCAAAAGAACTTAATCCTGCCGTAGTGAATATAAATACTACGCAGGTGATAAATCCCCGTGAATTCGGCCCCTCGATGCCGTTTCCGGGCCCTGGCCCCTGGGGAGAGAGGGACCCTTTCCAAGAGTTCTGGGAAAGGTTCTTTGGGGAGATGCCTCATAGAGAATTTAAGCAGCGCAGCTTAGGTTCGGGCTTTATCGTTAGTAAGGATGGCTATATCATAACCAACAACCATGTGGTAGAAAAGGCTACAGAAATAAAAGTTACCATTGGAGACGGGAAGGATTATGATGCTAAGGTAGTAGGAACGGATGCTAAGACCGATCTGGCATTGCTAAAAATCAATCCAAAAGATGACTTGCTCGGAGTAGCCCTGGGCGATTCAGACAAGCTACAGGTAGGCGATTGGGTTATAGCTATCGGTAACCCTTTTGGGTTGGAACATACGGTTACTGCCGGGATAGTCAGTGCTAAGGGGAGGGTTATTGGCGCCGGGCCTTATGACAATTTTATCCAGACCGATGCCTCTATTAATCCGGGCAATAGTGGCGGTCCGCTCTTTAATCTGGCTGGTGAGGTGGTGGGGATCAATACTGCTATAATTGCTTCCGGTCAAGGGATTGGTTTTGCTATCCCGATTAATATGGCTAAAGAGCTATTACCTCAGCTTAAAGAAAAAGGTAAGGTCACCAGGGGTTGGCTGGGTGTAGCCGTGCAGAAGGTTACCGAAGACCTGGCAAAATCTTTTAATTTAAAGGAGGAAAAAGGGGCATTAGTAGCTGATGTAGTAGCCGGTGGACCAGCAGAAAAAGCCGGGATAAAGCGTGGTGATGTGATTATTGAGTTCGACGGGAAAGAGATTAAAGAGATGAGCGAGCTGCCCCGAATGGTAGCTAACATGCCCATAGGAAAAGAGGTAGAGGTAAGGATGCTGAGGAATGGCAGGGAAAAGACCCTTAAAGTAACCATTGGAGAGCTTAAAGAAGAGCGAGAAGCAGCCGTCAAACCTACCAGCAGGGAGTTTGAAGAGGAACTAGGCCTCACTGTCCAACCTCTTACTTCGGAAATGGCCAGGCGCTTCGGCCTCAGTGAAACTAAAGGAGTAATGGTGTCTAATGTCTCTCCAGATAGCCCATCTGATGAAGCTGGTATCCGTCGGGGGGATATTATTCAGGAAATAAATCGGTGGCCCATAAAAGATATGGACGACTATCAAAAGGCATTACGAGAGGCAAAAGATAAAAAGAGCTTACTGCTTTTAGTAAGACGGGGTGATAATACCATCTATTTAGCGCTAAATATCCCTGGCTAGCTATACTTTTGCAGAAACGCTTTTTAAGTTCTAACCACAAAGTACACAGAAAACATAGTAATTGATGCACCACAAAGAGCACAAAGATATGCACCTCGTAAGGAGTGAGGAGTTAGGGGTGAGGCGAAAGGGGATGAGGAGTTATCGCCTTACGCCTTACGGCTTTTTGTGTCCTTGGTGTGGTAACAAAACTTGATTAAATTATGAATGGCCAGCGTGATAGAGAAAACCTCTCTTTTAAAAAATGGCTCCAGAAACAGCTTCAAGCTAGAGGGGGTGAAGATGACAAGAAAAAAATTCCTAAGAAGGCAGTCCATTTTTCTGTCTGGTATTTCATCCTGGCCCTCTTAATCCTCCTCTCTATTCAAAGTTATTTTTCCGCCCAAGAATATCAAGAGCTTAACTATAGTCAATTTAAAGCCTTCCTCAAAAAAAACCAGATCAATGACCTTACCATAGACCCTAATTATATCAGAGGGGTTATCAAACAGGAGGAGAAAAGTAAGGGAGCTCATAAAAGATTCATCACGATCAGGGTTACAGACCCGGAACTAACCAAAGAACTTGAGAAATACGGGATTGTTTACCGGGGAAAAATAGAAAACACCTGGTTCAGGTCTTTACTGGCATGGGTTTTACCCATGTTGATATTCTTTGCTATCTGGGGATTTATCTTTAAGAAGATAGGCGCCTCGGGTTATAATGTCATGTCTTTTGGCCGTAATAAGGCCAAAATTTATGCCGAAAATGAGACTAAGGTGACCTTTGATGATGTAGCGGGTGTTGATGAGGCTACGGAGGAATTGCAGGAGATCATAGAATTCCTCAAGACCCCTAAGAAATTCCAAATACTGGGCGGCAAGATCCCTAAAGGGGTATTATTGGTGGGCCCACCCGGTACGGGCAAGACTTTGCTGGCTAAGGCAGTGGCCGGAGAAGCAAAAGTGCCTTTCTTCAGCATTAGTGGGTCAGATTTTGTCGAGATGTTTGTGGGTGTGGGGGCAGCACGGGTCAGGGACCTATTTTCCCAGGCCCAGCAACAGGCCCCTTGCATCGTCTTTATTGATGAGCTGGATGCCCTGGGTAAGACTCGGGGCTTCAATCCTTTAGGGGGTCATGATGAGAGAGAACAGACCCTCAATCAGCTCTTAGTCGAGATGGATGGCTTTGATACCAAGAATGGGGTCATCATCATGGCCGCTACTAACCGGCCTGAGATATTGGACCCAGCCTTGCTCCGGCCCGGCCGGTTTGACCGGCAGATACTGGTAGATAGGCCCGATATTAAAGGCCGGGAGGAGATATTACAGGTCCATACTCGAAAGGTAAAGCTAGCGCCGGGTATAGATTTGAAGATTCTGGCTGGCCGTACACCGGGCTTTGTTGGCTCTGACCTTGCCAACATTGTTAATGAAGCGGCCTTGCTGGCAGCAAGGAGGAATAAAAATCAGGTAGAGATGGAGGATTTTGAAGAGGCTATTGACCGGGCACTTACGGGTTTAGAAAAGAAAAGCCGGGTAATGAACGAAAATGAGAAACGGATTATAGCGTTTCACGAATCAGGCCATGCCCTGGTAGCAGAATCGGTCCCCCATACTGATCCCGTCCATAAAATCTCTATTATCCCGCGCGGTATTGCCGCCCTTGGTTATACCTTACAACTGCCTACAGAAGACCGCTATCTGATGACCAGGGCAGAGCTACTAGATCGGTTGGCAGTATTGCTGGGGGGTAGGGTAGCAGAGGAGTTGATGTTTGAAGAGGTATCTACCGGCGCCCATAACGATCTGCAGCGCGCTACTGATATTGCCCGGAAGATGGTCAAAGATTACGGTATGAGTGAGAAACTCGGGCTGGTTACCTTCAATGGAGAGAGGAGCTCTTTCTTGTTCCCGGCTTCTTTCCCGAGCACTAAGGAATATAGCGAAGTTACTGCTAAAGAGATTGATGATGAAGTTAAATCCTTTATTGATGCTACCTATCAGCGAGTAAAAGAAATCCTTACTCTGAAAAAAGATAAACTCCAACGGCTAGCTGAAACTCTCTTAGAAAAAGAGACCCTGGAAGGAGAGGAATTGCGAAAAATTATAGGATAAAGGAAAAAGGTGGTCTGATAATGCCTTTTTCGGTGATAATGGCCTGGATATACTGGTGTGGGGTGATGTCAAAGGCCGGGTTTGTTACCTCAGTTTTTTCCGGCGCAATTCTCCTATCCATGATATAAGTGATCTCTTGCGGAGCCCTCTCCTCTATCGGGATCTGGTGGCCTGAAGGGATAGTCGAGTCAATAGTAGATGTGGGTGCGGCAACAT
This sequence comes from Nitrospinae bacterium RIFCSPLOWO2_12_FULL_45_22, assembly GCA_001803565.1. Classification (GTDB taxonomy): domain Bacteria; phylum 2-12-FULL-45-22; class 2-12-FULL-45-22; order 2-12-FULL-45-22; family 2-12-FULL-45-22; genus 2-12-FULL-45-22. The sequence goes on from MHDQ01000314.1 coordinate 17,470, forward strand.
AAAAGGGTATCTTATGTTCTTTAGCCAATACTGCCAGGGTATAAGTCCCGATCTTATTAGCTACATCCCCATTAGCCGCTATCCGGTCCGCCCCTACCATCACCATACTGACCTCTCCCTTTTGCATTAAATGACCGGCCATATTATCGGTGATAAGCCGATGGGGTATATTGCATTGTCTAAGTTCCCAGGTGGTCAGTCGTGCCCCCTGGAGAAAGGGCCGGGTTTCACTTACCCATACCATTATCCTTTTCCCTTCCCATAAAGCCGTTTTGATGATCCCTAGAGCTGTCCCTATACCACCAGTAGCTAAGGAGCCGGTATTACAATAGGTGAGGATCTGGTCCCCTTCTTTGATCAACTCTTTTCCCCAACGGCCGATGGCTTCATTAGCAGATTTCTCTTCTTCCATGATCTTTAATGCCTCTTGCACCAATAGCTGCTTAAGACTATGGAGTTCTAAACCTTTGTTCTGGAGAACAACCTCCTTTAGTCGCTCTAAGGCCCAGAACAGGTTCACGGCGGTAGGTCTGGTATTGGCCAGTAGTTCGATGACCGGGTTCAACTGACTAAAAAAATCATTAAAATTGCTGGCTGGAATGGTATTAGCGCCCAGGCATACCCCTAAGGCCGCTGTAATGCCGATAGCCGGGGCACCCCGTACCACCATATCTCTTATGGCCTGAGCCACCTGATAATGATCCCGGCATTCTATATATACCTCTTCTAGCGGGAGCTTCCGCTGATCCAGCAGCCTGACTAATCCTTCTTCATAAATTATCGGTGTAATCATTTCTCTAGCCAAAAACCCCTTCCCGCTATTCCATAGTAGAAACCTAAAGCCTCACCCTATGCGTACTTATTTTTAGCGTTTGTGATAGATTGTATAGTTATATTCTTTCATCCCTTATTACCTCCCAAAAAGTTTCTCTCGCTCTAATTATATAATCCCACATTACGCAACGATTTAGGAAGGAGCGTTCGTATTGCCATTCCTATACAATCAAGATATGGTCGATTTTCTCTTCATAGACAACTCTTAGAACATGATCTTTATCGAATCGCTTCTGAACGATTAGTCTCTCCTTATGACCCATAACTTATGTAGAGTTCCACATAACATAGACCAATTAAGCCAAAATGGCCTCTTATTTGCTCTGCCAGCCGTTGTTATCCAACCCTTGATTTTTTCTGAGGAGCGGGTGATTCCTTAAGAATTCTAATAGCATATTTCTGCTCCATATTTTTATAATGTGCCAAAAGGGCTTTGGTATCATGCCCAAATTGAGCGGAAATTTGATGACGTACCAATCTTATCGCTTCAATTGCTGGATCCTTCTTCATTATGTTTTTCCTCCCAGGAAATAAGTTCGACTGGTGTTGTTAAAATAGGTACAAATAGCCCGAGAATCGTATTGACATGCCTAATATGCTCAAATTTATTGGCATTTGCAAGGTGAACACAATTCCAGGTCAATAGGAAATGACAACGGTGATATGAGGCAAGGGCCAAATGTAAGGCATCGCCCTTGGGATCTATAGGCATTACACGTCGTGTAATATATGTATCAACAATTTCCTCAATGGGATCGTGAATTGGTAGTATCGGCAATTCAGCTATGAGACCCAGAGCATCTTCTTTTGCTGGATGACTTCCGCGCTCTAGCTCTTCAATAACTGGAAGGCTTGTCACCAGTTCGTAATGCATCCGTTGGTAATCCCACCAATCGCGAGTCCACTGATGTCGAGCCACCATTTCTGGTTCCCTACGAGTTTCATAATAGAAACTCGGGATGGTTGTTTCTATATAAACGCGTCTAATCATATCCTCCTAAGATCCAGCTAATATCTATGCAGTTCCAATTCCTTCCCTTGGTAGGGAATCAATTTTTATTGAATGTTTTTTACCGAAATAGGGGTAGCATAAGGAACTCTAGCCCCATCTATCTGGACGATGTTAACATCTTGGATATCAGAGGCTTGGAGCCTTTCAGACGTAACTATGGGTTTTAACAATAAACCCCATAGGGCAACAGCAATTAGAGTCAAAATAATCTTGGAATAGGTGTCCATCTTCCCTTCCTCCTCTAGATTTAAGCTTCGGTGTCAGGGCATCTATTATAATCTCTAGGATATTGCAGGATTCCAGATATTTTTAATGTCTCCTTAAATAAGCTTAAGGATTAGCCGATACCTCAGGCAAACCATTTAGGAAGTTTAGCCCATGTCTGGTCCATTTCGTAAAAAATTTAGCTGCATTCAGGAAAAAATTGGCCATTACTTCAGGAAGCATATAATTTACCATCTTATGTCCGCCTCAATATGCCTATAATCTCAAAATAATAACTAAGGTAACTTTCAAAGGTGGTATGGAATTATTACCATATTTTTTAAGGGTTATCCTCCACTATTTTTATTTCATCGTCATT
>MHDQ01000315.1 GCA_001803565.1 Nitrospinae bacterium RIFCSPLOWO2_12_FULL_45_22
CTGATTAATAGCTATAAAAGTACGGGCGATTTTCCCGATATATACGAAAAGACACTTTCAGAAAAGGTACTGGGGCGCAAAGGATGACCAGGATAATCTTAAAAAACAAGCCTCTTGTGGAGGCAATATTTGAGTTACGATGGGAACCACAGAAACAACAGGCAGATATTTATATAGATCCGAACTATAAATTATTAATTGGGAAAATACATGATAAAGTTAGTAGCGAATATCCTTTCCTTGAACAATTACCTACTGCGACAATGCCCGATCAAATTGCAGGATACATCGTTCAATACCGATTCAGAAAAGGCCAGGATAAATGGCCTCTTATTCAAATAGGCCCTGGAATTATTACTTTAAATGAGACTGATGGGTATGAATGGGATGATTTTCGAAGTAGAAGCTCTCATGTGCTTGATACTATTTTTGGTGTATACCCAGATGCAGAAAATAACCTGAAGATAAATACATTAATACTGCGATATATTGATTCTATTGATTTTGATTACGGAAAAAATGATATTTTCAGTTTTCTGAAAGAAAAAATGAAAATGGATGTAGAGCTATATGAAAGATTATTCGAAAATTCTGGAGTTACTAAGTTGCCTTTGGGATTTGATTTAAGATTTTCTTTCCCTTCTACAAAACCAAAAGGAGCAATGCACCTGCGTTTTGTCCGGGGAAAAAGGAAAGATATGGACTCTTTACTATGGGAAACACAGGTTCAATCAGTAGGAGATGATGCTCCTAAAGTCAGGGATGAAATTGTTACATGGATAGATGAGGCTCATAACTTAACAGATGATTGGTTTTTTAAAATAATAGATGGGGAATTACAAAGGAGATTCGAATGAACCATTCACTATTGCCGCAAGATGTTACATCCAAAGATTATTTAATTCCGCACGTACCTGCTGGAGCCTCAAATGTGGAATATGAAATGCACGAGGTATGGGAAAATAAGTTATCTAATTTGATCAGACGGGAACAATCAGAGAAGATTAGTTTAGATCTGATCCGTCTATATCTACCTTGGAAACAAATTTTTGAAGCCGATTCTTCTACGTGCCGACCGCATTTTGAGATAAAGAGGGAAACATATCCAATTGAAGAAGTATCAGAGGACAAAAAAGTATTAAACATTACTTCGTATATCCGTGACCAATCAAATATTTGTTTTGCTCACCGACTTGCTAATCGCCTTGAGTTCCTGGTTGAAGCTTCTAAGGAAGAGCATCCCGACGAAGTCGCAATCTTACTTGATTCATTAAGGAACTTTGTACGATTTCTTCAATCTGCGAGCAATCTAAATTATCCTGATGTTGTGCTGTCTCCATCTAAGAACATCCGAGCTCAATGGCGGACTGGGCCTAATCGGCATTTTGCAGCAGAATTCCTAACCACCGGTGATGCTAATTTTGTAATTTTTTCACCGGATCCAAAGCACCCGGAAAAAACCATAAGATTGTCTGGACTCGTCTCAGTTGATTCTTTAATAGATACCGTGGAGCCCCACGGAGTGCTTGCTTGGTCTTCACGATGAAAGGCGACCTTATACCAGACCGCGATTACATATCCCGGTATTGCTCTGCGATGCAGTGTACAGAGGAGGGACAAGTCACAGGCGCTGCATTCCAGATCCGCCCGAGCGATAAATATTTATCCGTCAACTGGTTGGAGTTTCTATGCCTTGGAAACCGGCAAGAAGAGATCCGAGAAGTTCGTAGAATCCTCAGTTCAAAGCTAACACTGGGCGCTAAAGCAAAAATCGCTGTTTTGAACGTAGGAAATATTCTTAACTATGTCCGCAGTCAGAGCCCAGATAGCAGAAATCTTAGCGTATTTCATGAGCCAGAAGAAAATGATCCCTCCCATAGCGGCATTTATGGCTTACAATCTGAAGATCATCTGATCGCCGATCTGATAGCAGAAATAGTTCAGGAGACCTACCCAGCGCGATAGTCCAATTAAAGTGCAGCCTGGGGGGCATATTATCGTAGTTCTTTATAGCAATTATTCTAATCAAAGAGTGAAGATTCCCGAAGGTAATCATTACGTGGCTAAGTCTGTTATAAAGTGAAGCTTACTTACGCGAAAGCTATACTCTATATATGGGGGGTAATAGCGGAAGGGGTTTCTATATGATTATGGACCCTACAGGTATAGTCGTCTGTTCTTATCTTGATTTGTTCATCAGACAGCATCGTAAGATACCTTAAGGGTATAGCTTTAATCTTTTCCCTTCCCGCCACTGGTGATAATAATATGTGGACTTGCCGATTTTCTTTACTGAGATGCCCCCACGGGGGAGTTTCTTTATCTCTTCATCTATGCGGGTAAGCTCTCGAATAAAGAAGATATAATTTTCCTGTAGGGTCTTTTTTACCACGCTCATTAACTACATTTTAACTACAATTACCACGTTTGTAAATATCTGTAGTTATTCAGCCTTTTTCGATGCGCCAGAATAAGTCCCGATCACCCAAAAAGGCGGCAGAGAAGAAAAGGAAGAAGCACCCCGGTACACGAAAGCCAGCATTCCTGCCTGTGCCTTGGCAGACAGGAATGGATTAGGCCAGGATATTTTTTAAAGGGAGGCGGGGTCGTGCCGAAGGGTGCTCATCGGCATAGCCAATAGTAAGCAAGGCATTAAGTATCATATGCTTGGGTAGACCCAGGATCTTCTGGATTACACTCCCCCTTATCCGGGCTACCCAACAACTCCCTAAACCCAACGCAGTAGCGGTTAGAAGCATATGCTCTATGGCAATTGAGGTATTGAACATCGCCTCAGGAATAAATTTCTTTAATACCTCCCAATCCTCAGTATACTCCTCCTGAGGGTATCCTGCTAAGGCCGCAGGCGGTATAGCCCCTGCATCAACCAATTCCTGGAGTCGCTTATTAGTATCCCTCACAAAGGTTAGGAGATCAGAGCAACAGACAATTACTACCGGAGCTTGTTCGACAAACTTCTGATTGAAAGCCGCTTCCCTCAGTTTTGCTCTGGTATCGGGATCCGTAACTACACGGAATCTCCAGGGTTGCCTATTTACCCCCGATGGAGCCAACCTGGCTGATTCGAGAATCTGATTGATAAGCTCCTCTGGCACTGGATCAGGTTTATACTTCCTGATACTCCTCCGCTTCTCAATGGCTTCTTTTACTGTCATCATAATAGTTATCTCCTTATCTTGGGTAACGTCCCAGCTAAAGTAGTGGTGTACAGTTTAGTACATTTGGTGACTGAATGGCTACAAAAACTTTATTTAAAGGACTGAGTAATCACCATTTAAAGGACTGAGTAATCACTTTCCCTTGATTGTCGAGGACGATTTGCAGGACAAAGGGGCGCCCGTGGTGGAGTCCAAATAGCCGGGTATTGAAGCGTAGATCAAAATATTCTACTATGTGCCTGTCTTCAGGATTCTCTACTCCATACTCTATTACTGGATAGCGGGCAAACCAGCGGTAAAGCTTCGCAGCATCTAATCTCTCAGCCGCGGCAATAAACCTATTGCTATTGGGATAAGGAAACCAACGAAAATCAAAATCCGCGTTCTGACCCAAATGGAGCCAGGTCTGATATATGCCGGTAGGAGTCTTTACCAAGCAGAGCCAGTTATAAGGGGTGAAGGGTTGAGGCAAGGCATCCAACTCCAACACCACTAGCTTCTTCTCCTGGCATATGTTTTTCAGCTTGTTCAACACCAGTCTATGATGAAAGGCAGCGGCACAAAGGTAGACGAAGAGAAGGAGCAAGGCTAGCCGACAAAATCTTTCTCCTCTTTGGCTTGTTAAACGGCTATAGATCAAGGGGGCAGCTACTAAAGCAGTAAATACTAGATCAATAATAAAGACATAATCCAGGACATAGCGCTTGTCGGATAAGGGATAAAAGATCATAGTCCCATAAGAGGTTATGAGGTCCAGTATAATATGGCTGGTCAGGCCTATACTACACAGGAAGGTTAGATACCAGAAGCGCTTTATATGACTGAAGCGATAAAACAGGGTCGCTAATAACAAAGCAAATATAGGCAAGGCAACAAGAGAGTGGGTAATACCCCGATGATACAGGATATATGTCTGGAAGCCAAAAAAGGATAGGACAATGTCACTATCAGGGAATAGGGCGCTTAGCCAGAGGACCCGGGTGGCAGTCTTACCATATACTTGGCCCAGGCCAGCTCTGGCTATCAAGGCTCCGGTTAAGGCATGGGTGAGGTCATCCATCTCTCAAGCCCTCCACCTAACTGGCCACATGCCCCGCATATATCGGCTCCTTTACTCTCTCTAATCAAGGCTGTAATATTATGGTCCTGGAGCACCCGGTGAAAGGCCTCTACTGCCTCTCCCCGGGGGGCGCGATAGCCAGACCCAGGAAAATAGTTAACGGGTATCAGGTTGACTTTACTCCTTAACCCTCTTAACAGGCCAGCTAGCCTATGGGCATCTTGCAAGGAGTCGTTGATACCTTCTATTAATACATACTGTATAGTAATCCGTCGCCTCGGGGGCAAAGGATAACTCCTCAGTGTACGAAATAGAAGCTCTATAGGATTGCCTTTATTAACAGGCATAAGCTGCTCCCTTATCTGATTAGTGGTGGCATTCAGAGAGATGGCCAGATTTACCGGGAGAGCCTCCTGAGCAAAGGTCTTTAGGGGATTAATAAGACCAACGGTAGATAAGGTAATCCTGCGGGGGGAAATAGCTAGTCCGTGCGGAGAGGTAATAATCCTTAATGCCTTTACTACATTATCATAATTGTCCAAAGGCTCACCCATCCCCATCAACACCAGATTAAATCTCTGTTTCTTCAGTTCTAGTAGGTCCTGAACCGCCAGTATCTGGTCTATAATTTCTGAAGCCTGCAAGTTTCTTATTAGCCCCTTTCTCCCGGTAAGGCAAAAAAGGCACCCTAAGCGACAACCTATCTGGGATGAGAGGCAGAGGGTACCGTGTCCCACCATTTTTATCCATACTGTCTCTATTGTATAGCCATCATCTAGGCGGAAAGAAAACTTCTGGGAACCATCCCGGGATATCTTTTGGTCTGCCAATTCCAATCCGCTGATATAATATCTATCTTGCAATCGTTGCCGTAATTCTTTGGGGAGATTACTCATAAGATTTATATTGGTTACCCGTTTCACATAGAGCCAATCCCAGATTTGCTTTGCCCGATACGGTTCTTCAGAAAGGGATACCAGAGCGGCTTCTAGCTGCTGAAATTCCATATCTTTAATGTTAAGTTTATTTTTCTCCATAGTGAGTTGTTATTAGGCGGCTAATAAGAATAGGCATTTCAAATATTCTGTCTCCGGGGCAGCCAGCAAGATCGGATGATCGGGTGACTGGTGGCCGTATGCTACGAGCCTAACAGCCCTCCCAGCCTTCTTAGCTGCCTTCAGTATAACATCCTGGAGCTGTCTCATGCCGATATGGTAAGAACACGAAGAGGTTACCAATATCCCGCCTGGCTTTAAGAGTTTTAGGGCTTGATAATTTATTTTTTCATAGCCTTTCAAAGCGGTTGGCAGACTCTTGCGGCTCTCGGCTAAGGAGGGCGGGTCGAGGATTATAGCATCAAACCCTTTATTATCGCCGACCAGGTCTTCTATCCCCTGGAAGATATCCGCCCGGTAAAACTGACAGACACCGTCTAGGCCATTCAGCTCAGCATTAATCCTGGCTAGCTCCAGGGCCCTTTGAGAGCTATCTAGCCCTATAACTCTCCGGGCGCCGGCGGCTGCGGCATGTAGCGCCCAGGCACCAGTATAACAAAAGCAGTCCAGAACCTCTCCCTGGGATACATACCGCTGGAGCTTAAGGCGGTTTTCGCTCTGGTCGAAAAAGAAACCGGTCTTCTGCCCCTCAAGAATATCTACCTGGAACCGCAATCCGTCTTCCTGGATAACTATTGGTCCAGAAAGTAGACCCTTCGCTACCTTTTTTTCTAGGGGAAGACCTTCTAATCTCCGAACCGATACATCATTCCGCAAGACGATAACCCTGGGAATAAAAACGGACTCCAGGGCGGCCAGGATAACATCTTTCCTTATCTCCATACCTAAGGTATGGAACTGGACTACCAGGCAATCATTAAATTTGTCTACTATTAATCCGGGTAATAGATCGCCTTCACTATAGACCACCCGTAAAGAATCACGCCTCGGGTAGACCTTCTGACGATATTCCCAGGCCGCTGCAATCCGGCGCATAAAGAAGGCCCCATCAATATCTTCTCGGTACCGGGTAAGGATTCTAACCGCGATAAGGGAGTTGGGATTTACATACCCTTTTCCAATGAACCGGCCCTGGGCATCCAGAACCTCTACTATCTCGCCGGGAGAATATTCTTTTAGCCGTCCCTGGACCTCATTGCTAAATACCCAGGGATGGCCCTGTTTTATACGCTGGTCGCAGCCGGGTTGTAGATAAACCGAAGACATATTAGGTATCTTCCTTCTTTTTTGATTTGGCAAAAGCCAATATTTTCCTTACAATATTGGGAACTATTTATCAAAAGTAAGACTATAAACCCTTGTAACTGTTTAGCCAACTAAAGTCTTTGTAGATATTCAGCCACCAAGGACGCTAAGTTCCACTAGAAAGGGTTCCAGTGGCCAAGGGGTCAAGGATTCTAGAACCCTCGAATCCTTTTTTGCATTGAAAGAAATTTAGTGCCCTTTCGTGTTACTTCGTGGCTAAAACGTTACCTAAGCTAAAATATAATATACCATGGAAAGGACTGACAGCAAGGCCGGTGAGAAGACCCGCACTGCCCAACTATCGGCTGAGGAGCAAGATTTTTTTTATCGCTTGCCCCTCGTCCCCCTTGATCCTTATACTAACCTGCGCTATATAGCCGATTTTGTAGCCGCGGTAGAGAATCTTAAATGCCCCCCGGGTGGCCTGATCCTGGACCTGGGGGCAGGGGCTTGCTGGGTATCAGAATGGTTAGTCAGGTTAGGGTTCCGGACTGTATCCCTGGATATTTCTTACGGTACCCTGGAGATAGGTAAAAAGCGGTTTTTAGATAGCCATATTCACGGCTCTTTTGTTGCCGGTGATATCGAAGCCCTACCTTTTATGGCTAATACCTTTGACGGTATTATTTGCCTGGCTACCCTGCATCATGTCCCTGATATCCAGAAAGCCTTAGAAGAATTGCACCGGGTATTAAGGAATTCTGGTAGTGTAGTATTAATTGAGCCAGGGGAAGGGCATTCCCAGGCCCCGGCGTCCAGGGTGGCTATGGAGCGGTTCAATATTTTAGAGCAAGATATATTAATAGATGATATATATAAAAAAGGACAGGAGGCAGGTTTTAAGCGCTTCTGGGTAGTACCATTTATCTCTCCTGAAATACAGTTGGATAATGAAAGTTGGCACGCACTGCTAACCTTGCCCTATTCTCCTTCCAGGATATGGGCCTGGGCTAAAAGGCTCTATTACCTGTTCTACTCTTTGCTGCCATTACCCAAAGCCCGTCCCATTAAGCAAGGCCGGTGGTTGAGGGCCCATTTACTTCATCGGCTTATAATTAATACCAAGACCCATCCTATCCTGGTATTACGCAATGAAGACCGATGCCTGGATAGTCGAGTACCGGGGGTGTTAAGGGCTGATATCCAACTCATTAGCGCACCAGGTAAAGTGTCTACAGGAGACGATTTCTGCCTTAGGCTGCGGATAAAAAACACCGGCGATACCCTTTGGCTGAGCCAGAGGAATCCTTACGGCGGATTTGTTACTTTAGGGGGGCAGTTGTGCGATGCCCAGGGGAGGGTGCTGATTAGAGACTTTGTTAGAATAGACCTACCTAAGGATATAGCGCCTTGTGAAGAAATAACCCTGGATTTCTCTATCAAGGTACCTGGAGAGACCGGAGTTTATCAATTAAAAATAGATATGGTGGATGAGTTGGTAACCTGGTTTGAGGCGCGAGGCTCCAACCCATTAATAATACCGCTCCAGGTAGAGTAAAAAATTGTCCTTTTGCTCCTTGGTTTAGTCTTTCATATAGATTATAATTGTAAGACAATCCGGGTAACAGTTTACGGGGTTCAGTTAACAGGGTTCAGAAAAAGACTTACGGTGAACAATTACAATACTTGTGTTGGCGGGTTGAAGAGATGTTGATCCTAAAGAGTGGCACAAAAGGCTTTCAGGAAAGACTGGGAAAGATAGTACGGCGGATGGAGCTAGCCTGGGCCGAAGGGGTGGAACAGACTGTACAAGAGATTATCCAGGCGGTTAAAGCCAGAGGTGATGAGGCATTAATAGAATATACCCACAGGTTTGACCATTGCCCCTTAACCAAAGAAGAGCTGCTGGTAAGCAAAAAAGAGATAGCCCAGGCATACCAGGCTGTGGATGATAAGACATTAGGGGCATTACAATTAGCCGCCCAGCGGATAAAAGAGTTCCATCTCCAACAAAGATACCAGGCTTCTTCCTGGATAAAGCAAGAGGAGCAAGGGGTCTGGGCCGGTCAATTAATCCAGCCCTTAAAAAGGGTAGGGGTCTATGTGCCCGGGGGTAAGGCAGCCTATCCTTCATCGGTGCTTATGAATATTATTCCAGCCAAGGTAGCTGAGGTGGAGGAAATTATTTTGTGTACCCCGCCTAGCCCGGATCATCAGAATAAAATTAATCCCTATGTCATGGTAGCAGCCGATCTAGCGCAAGCCAACCGCATCTTTAAGCTTGGTGGTGCCCAGGCTATTGCGGCCATGGCCTTTGGCACTGAGACCGTACCTAAGGTGGATAAGGTTGTTGGTCCAGGTAATATCTATGTTGCAGCCGCCAAAAAAATGGTCTATGGAGAAGTAGGTATTGATCTAATAGCTGGCCCCAGTGAGATAGTTATCCTGGCCGATCAGACGGCTGACCCAGACCTTATTGCCGCTAATTTACTGGCTCAGGCAGAGCATGATGAGCAGGCCTTAGTGGTATTGATTACGGACGCAGAAGACCTGGCGCAGGTAGTAGTAGCGAGAATTGAAGCCCAAAAGGCAAGACTGGGGCGACAGGATATTATCTACCACTCATTGAACCGATGGGGAACCGTCTTCCTGACCGATAATTTAGAGCAGGCCCTGGACCTGTCAAACCAGATCGGTCCGGAGCACCTCCTCCTTATGGTCAAAGAGCCCTGGGCCATGTTGGCCGGGGTTAAGAATGCTGGTGCAGTCTTTCTGGGTAATTATGCTCCGGTAGCACTGGGGGACTATCTGGCCGGCCCTAATCATGTGCTCCCTACGGGAAATACAGCCCGTTTCTTTTCTCCTTTAGGGGTCTATGATTTCATTAAACGGACAAACTTTGTCTATGCCCCCAGCCAGACCAGCCGCAATCTGATAGAGAAAGCTGCGATCTTAGCCCGGCTGGAAGGGCTCAATGCCCATGCCCATTCCCTTGAGATGGGAAACAAAACTAATAAAGGGGAAGGATAAAATAGATGGTGAGAAAAGCTGGTATCAACCGAACTACTAAAGAGACCCGGATAGATATTCAATTGGATATTGATGGGCAAGGAAATCATCAGATTGCTACGGGGGTACCATATTTTGACCATATGCTGGCTCAGATAGCACAGCATGGTCTATTTGATTTACAGATAGAGGGGCGGGGTGATTTAGAGATTGACTATCACCATACCGTGGAAGATGTTGGCATCGCCTTGGGCCAGGCCTTCCAGCAGGCATTAGGCAATAAAGAAGGAATAGAGCGTTTTGGCCAGGCAACGGTTCCATTAAATGAAGCCCTGATTTCCCTGGTTTTAGATATCAGTGGCAGGCCCTTCCTGGCCTTTAATGTCCCGGGGCTGCGGGGTAAAATAGGAAATTTTGATGCCGAATTGATCCGGGAATTCTTCCAGGGCTTTGTCAGCACTAGCGGCATCACTCTCCATATAAACCTCCAGTATGGTAATAATTTGCACCATATGGCCGAAGCAATATTTAAGGCCTTTGCCTGGGCCCTGAGGCAAGCTGTTACTATTAATCAGCGCATAAAGGGGGTCCCGTCAACTAAGGGTGAGTTGTGAAATCCAGGGTTCAAAATCCAGATGCCAAAATATTTGAGCTTTGAGCTTTGACATTTGGGCCTTTATATCTGTTGTGAAGGGATAAAGATGATAGCTATTATTGACTATGGCATGGGCAACCTCAGGAGTGTCCAGAAGGGAGTTGAAAAAGTAGGAGCCCAGGGCATTATTACCAGTAACAAGCAGGATATTTTTGATGCCCGGGCGGTGATATTACCCGGGGTAGGTTCTTTCCGGGAATGCATGAATAATTTGTTACAATTGGATTTGATAGACCCCTTACTAAGGGTCATAAGAGCGGGCAAGCCCTTTCTGGGGATTTGTCTCGGGCTCCAAATTCTTTTCAGTACCAGTGAAGAATTTGGTCTCTGCCAGGGTTTAGATCTTATAAAAGGTAAGGTAATAAGATTTCCTGCGATGGATGGGCTAAAGATACCCCATATGGGCTGGAACCAAATCCATATCAAGAAGAGTACCCCTTTGCTGGCCGATATTCCTGAAGGTGCTTATGTCTATTTTGTCCATTCTTATTATCCGCAGCCTGAGCAGGAGGAATGTATCGCTACGACAACGGTTTATGGACAGGAATTTGTCTCAGCCATCTGGCAAGATAATATCTTTGCTACCCAGTTCCATCCCGAGAAGAGCCAGGAGATAGGCATCCAGATACTAAAAAACTTTGCTAGTATAGACTAAATTATTGTGGTCATATTTTAGCAACAGCCACCATTTGCAGGGGCAGGCATCTCTGCCTGCCTTTAAATGGGCCGACACAGAGGTCGGCCCCTACATCAGATAAAATTTTGGTTACTTTAGGTGATATAAAAAAGGCCCAGGAAAAACTCCGTCAAGTGATCTATCCCACACCCATTATGCCGGCCAAGAGCTTCAGTCAGCACAAAAAGCTACGGGTTTATCTCAAGTTAGAAAATCTTCAAAAGACCGGTTCATTCAAATTGCGGGGGGCCTTTAATAAACTCTCGCAGCTTGATAAACAGCAGCGGGAAAGAGGAGTAATTGCGGCCTCGGCCGGAAACCATGCCCAGGGTGTAGCTTATGCCAGTAGCCATTTTCATACTAGAGCAGTCATTGTCATGCCCGAGCGAACTCCTATTACCAAAATGATGGCTACTAAGGCCTATGGTGCCGAGATAATCCTTTATGGTAGTTGCTTCAATGATTCCTATGATCGGGCATTGAAATTAGCAGAGGAAACGGGAATGATCTTTATCTCACCTTTTGACGATGATGATATTATTGCTGGTCAGGGTACTATTGGTTTAGAAATTATCCAGCAACTACCCAAGGTAAGGACAGTCATCGTACCGGTCGGTGGTGGTGGGCTAATAGCTGGTCTAGCCATTGCCTTAAAAGAACATAACCCCACCATTAAGATCATAGGCGTAGAGGCTAAAGGTGCTGCCTCTATGTATGAGTCTCTCCAGAAAGGATATATATGCGAGCCACTTACTATAACAAAGACTATTGCTGATGGGATAGCAGTTAACCGGCCCGGAGAAAAGACCTTTCCTATTATCCAAAAATTGGTAGACGAGATGGCCTTAGTAGAAGAAGAGGAGATAGCACGGGCTATCCTGAGCTTCATAGAAGAAGAGAAGTTGCTGGTGGAAGGGGCTGGGGCAGTCCCGCTGGCTGCTTTACAAGAGAAAAAATTGGCCATAGAAGAAGGGGATGTGGTGCTGGTGGTTAGTGGGGGAAACATTGATGTCAATACCATTGCCCGCATTATCGAGAAAGGCCTGGTTAAGAGTGGGCGGCTACTACGGGTCTCTCTGGAATTGGAAGATGTCCCTGGAACCCTGAACAAGATTACCTCTCTGATAGCCGAGGAGCAAGCCAATATCCTCCATATTATCCATGACCGCCTAAGCAAAGACCTGCCCGTCGGCATAACTAAACTAGAGCTGGACCTAGAAACCCGGGGTAAAGAACACTCCAAAGAGGTCATTACCGCTTTAAAGGCCAAAGGTTACCTCCCTAAATTGATCCAGTAATCATTGTGGTTATAATTATATATGGAGATAATATTGAGGGCGCATCATGTCTTATGCATCCAGGGTTTCCGGGGTAAGGGGTACTCAGAGGAATTTGTAGCCAATTTTGCTTACATTGTAGAGCGACTGAATACCCATAAGGATACGCAGATTGAGCTGATAGCTGGCCCTGATGATATCTGCCGGTGCTGTCCTTATCTTGGCGAAGGTGGCTGCAAACGATCCAGGAATGAGCCTGAAAAGTTCTCTCAACAGATAGATACCCAGGTCTTCCAACGACTGGGTTTAGGGCCTGGGACCAGACTTTCCTGGACAGAAGTTTTGGAGCAGATCAAAGCCAGGATAGAATCTAAAGACCTTGTAAGTATCTGTTGGGGCTGCCCCTGGATTTTCTACAATTATTGCTTGATAGGACTGAGAAATCTCAAGGATAGCCCATGAAAAACCTGCCGCCTATCAGACCGGATAAAGTCCATGAGGTCTTAAGCCGAAGTATCTTAGTAGATGGTTTCGATCTAGTGTGGGACCAGGAGAAGAGTCATGGCTCCTATTTATATGATGCTCGGCAGGGCCGCGAATTCCTGGATTTTTTTACCTTCGTTGCCTCTTTGCCCCTCGGCTATAACCACCCAAAGATGCATGATGAGGCCTTCCAGAAGAAGCTACTCAAGGCCGCCCTGGCTAAGCCTGCTAATCCAGAGGTATATACTGTAGAGTATGCCGAGTTTGTCCATACCTTCCAACGAATTGCTGGCCAGGGGCTATTCCAACACTATTTTTTTATTGATGGTGGCACGTTGGCCGTTGAGAACGCCTTGAAAGTCGCTTTTGATTGGAAGCTCCGAAAGAATCTCAAGGCGTGTATCAAGGATAAAGGCACGCAGGTTATCCATTTCCAGCAGGCCTTCCATGGCCGATCGGGATATTCCATCTCTCTTACCAACACCTTTGATCCGAGAAAGACTATCTATTTTCCTATCTTTAATTGGCCCAGGATAACTAACCCTAAATGCCTCTTCCCTTTGGCAGGGGATAATTTGAGCCGGGTTATAGAGGCAGAAAGGCTGGCCTTGGCCGAAATTGATAAAGCCATAAGAGATAATCCCCACGATATTGCCGCTATAGTCATCGAACCTATCCAGGGAGAGGGTGGTGATAATCATTTCCGGGGGGAATTCCTGAGAGAGCTCAGGCGCATAGCTGATGAATATGATATCCTGTTGATCTTTGATGAGGTACAGACCGGTATAGGTATCACGGGCAAGATGTGGGCCTTCCAGCATTTCGCTATGCAGCCCGATGTTATTGCCTTTAGCAAAAAGACCCAGGTGGCTGGCATTGCCTCTACCACTCGGATTGATGAGGTGGATAATGTCTTCAAAGTCCCCAGCCGCATCAGCTCCACGTTTGGTGGTAGTCTGGTAGATATGGTCAGGAGTACTCGTTATCTGGAGATAATAGAAGAAGACAAGCTGATAGATAATGCTCGGGACATAGGTAACTATCTGCTGCAAGGGTTACAAAAGATGGCCCAGGAAGCCTGGCCCCAGATAAGTAATGTCCGGGGGAGGGGTTTATTCATTGCCTTTGATCTGCCTGCAACTGAAGAGCGGGATAAGCTACGAAATATCCTCTATAATCAGGGCCTATTATTATTGGGCTGCGGAGAAAGGAGCATTCGCCTCCGCCCTCCTCTTACCCTGAGCCGAGCCGAAGCTGCGCAGGGACTCGAGATCATTAACCTGGGATTAAATAAAATGTATTAGCTATATAAGAGTTGTCAGAGGTCGGCTGCCAGGGGTCAGGGAAAGACTGTCTGAAAAAAACTGATCCCTGAACCCTGCGAACTGTTACTTTGCTATTCGCCTGTGGTTGGTTCTTGATCAGAGCGGATGATGGGCCGAGGCCTCATAGCCCGTAAGAGCTCTAATGCCCGCAAATACTCTAGTTCATCATAACACTCTTTACAATTCTTGCCTGTGGAATATACGATGGCTTCTTTACCTTGTGAGTCTCTGATGTTCCAGGTACCGATATGCTCCTGGGCAAATGCCTGCTCTTTCATCTTCTGGGGGAGTTCTTTGTCGGTTATCAATAGTTGGATAGTTACATCACTTATACCAGCTTTTTTCAAATTAATAATCTCTCCCACAGTCAAACCACCACTATCCTCTGAAGCTACTTTCTCTGGCTGGGCTGATGGCTGATCAGGGGGTATACCGGACGACTGAGCCAGGGAGATACCAATACCCAGGCCGAGTGTCATCAATATACTCACCAAACTAATACCGTATACCAACCGTTCCATGTAACACCTCCTCTACTTTCTTACGCGGGATTAAACCAGAGATAACCGTTCACCCATTTATTCCATCGTATTGTCATTCTGAGCCGAAGTCCTGAGCAAAGCGAAGGAGCAAGCGAAGAATCTTTCTCCTTTGAGACCCTTCGCTCTGTTCAGGGTGACAGGCCCAGTGAACGGTTACCAAAAATTAAAGTCTTTTCCTGAACCCGGTTAACTGAACCCCGTGAGCTGTTACGAGATTTTCTACTTACTTTATCGGCACAAATTATTTTTTCTTGAATTTTACAGAGATGTTCCGGCAAGGATGGCCCCACCTACCTACTTCCCGGACAAAATAACCCAATCAATTCTATCTTAACTTTGTCAGATTAAAGTATCTAGGCTTAGATAGAACCGCAAAGACGCAAAGGACGCGAAGCCTGTCTGCCAGGACACAGGCAGGAATGACCAGGGAAGATGAACTTACCAGGATTCCAGGGACCAAGGATTCGAGAAACTATTTCTCGAACCCTGGCATCCTTGAATCCTCTTCTTATAAAATCTTTGCGCTCTTAGCGCCTTTGCGGTTGATTTAATAATGCCTGGTAGCAAGCTAAACAATCTGTTAGGCGCTACAAGGACTATTCAGTTAATGTGTCAATGTCAAGCTATTGGTCTGGTTAGATAATTTTTACCGGGCAAGGGGCGTGAGTCTGGATAAGTCTTAATTCTGAGGGTGGAAAGG
>MHDQ01000316.1 GCA_001803565.1 Nitrospinae bacterium RIFCSPLOWO2_12_FULL_45_22
AGGCATAGGCCATAGATACAGGAGGGCAAATAGCAATGGCCCAATAAAGAATCCGAGGGTCTTTCGCCACCAATCAAACTTTTCTTCTGCCGGAGAGATAACCAGACTGAGCTTTATAGTCTCCTTAGTGGTCTTTAGTTCAAGATCATCCAAGACTTATTTAGCCCTTTCTTTAATCGGCTTGGCGAAAGATCTCCAGATTCAAATTCAGCTTTTCTTTGGTATCCTGCTCCTCCATCTGTACCTCCAAAGATTTTATATCCTGAGGTTGAATAGGGAAAAATAATACTCCCCTCACCTTGGTATCCTCTGGGATGCTGCCAGGCACTACTATTAAGCTACCCAGGTCTTCCCTGATCCTTTCTGTGGCCTTCTCCTTGGCTTCTTCAATACCTTCAACCGTTTTATAGCCCCCCAATGTCCATCCCCCTACAGCGGCCCCGGTAGCGGGATTACCCCCCACTATTGCGGCGGTAACAGCCCCAATAATAGCACCAGCCGCGCCATACAAAGCGCCTTTTTTTGCGCCATAATTAACCATCTCTTTATATTTATTGGCTTTATAAATACGGCGGGCCAGCTCGCTTATGGGCAGAGGCCGGTAGAGGTATTTATCCTTATCCCGGATAAAGATATCATCCAGGTTTAGCCGGAGGGCTGCGCTACTATTATTCTCTATCCCTAGATTTATGGCCTGGATACCTAGCTCATTCAAATTGATCCCAAAATATTTTTGGGATTCATCAGGAGATATGAGGTCCGCACTGACCATATATTTTCCGCTATCTATCTTCTGGAATGAGCCCGTGGGTTTAGGTACCGATTTTTTCAGGCCAAAAGTCTGGCAGGAAAGGATGAGGGTCAGGGTTAATAAAATAGAAAAAAGGGGGATTGGTCTTGTTAGTTGCATGGCTATACCTCCTTATTGTCCTTTAGAGATAGGGATCAGCGGTCGGGGATCAGGGATCAGAAAAAAGGCTAATTTCCTAATACCTGTCCCCCTGACCCCTGCCCCCTGCCCCCTGTTCCCGGTAAATTAATGGGTCTACTAAGCCAGCCTCTTGAAACCCCTTCAAGCGCCAGTAGCAGCTATCACACCGGCCGCAGGGCCTCCCTTTATCGTCTGGATCGTAACAACTATGGGTCAGGCTGAAATCTATCCCCAACTCCAGCCCTTTCTTAATGATCTGGGCCTTAGTAAGGTTTATCAGGGGGGTATGAACCTTTATCTTCCAACGGCCCTCGATCCCGGCCTTAGTAGCCAGACAGGCCAACTGTTCAAAGGCCGCAATGTATTCCGGGCGACAGTCAGGATAACCCGAATAATCGAGATAATTAGCCCCTAAGAAGATAGCCTCAGCCCCTAAAACCTCTGCCCAGGCCAGGGCCAGGGCCAAAAAGATGGTGTTTCTGGCCGGGACATAGGTTATAGGTATACCGGTTGTGATGTCCGGTTCTTGCCTCTCCTTAGGTACGGTTAACTTCTGGTCGGTAAGGGCAGAACCGCCAAAGACTGATAGGTCAACATTGATTATCAGATGCTGCTCCACCCGGAAGAAGTTTGCTATGCGGCGGGCGGCATTTAGTTCGTAAGCATGCCTCTGCCCGTAATTAATGCTTAAAGAATAGATAGCATAACCCTCCTGTCTAGCTATAGCCAGGCAGGTAGTGGAATCTATCCCCCCACTAGATAATACTACCGCCCTCTTCATTCCAGACCCCTATATTTACCACAGATGCACGTGGATTAACACAGATTTTTGTCAAAAAATTAAACACAAATGGACGAATTACACGAGTAACAGTTCAGGTTCTTTGTCATTTCTAGCGCAGCGAGAAATCTTTCCCAGACCGGAGGTAAATAAAGATTCCTCCCTTCGGTCGGAATGACATTCATTTTCGATAGGGGCTGAACTGTTACTTACACGAATACTTTAGTTGACTATCCGCTTGCATCTTACCTTCTCTATCATTCGTGTCATTAGTCCATTCGGGTAATTCGGGTTCCACTCTTCATCTACTATGTTCCGGGAAGAGCAAGATTATTTTTTGCCTCATCGGAAGGGTGCGGGTACAAGTTTTGTAGATTCTATTATAACCCAAGTTCTCACTGGGAGGTGATAATTTTTTGCTCCTCGTTTTTTCCCGCCCGCTTGAATGGTAAGACCGTTTGTTGTATCATCCCCTTTGGCCTCGCTGATTTTTGTGTTTTCACCTGGTTCAAATGACCAATACGTATATATTACCAGAATGGAACCGGCTCCTCGGGGAGATAAAGGATAATAGAGGAATAGTATTCCTATTAGGGGCGACCCATTCTGGCAAGAGTACCCTGACGAAGTTTTTAGCTGAGACCCTGAGTAGAGAGGGAGAAAAAGTCGCTTTATTGGATGGCGATATTGGCCAGTCCATCTTTGGCCCGCCTACTACCTTAAGCCTTGCCTTTCTACCCAATCCCACGGAGAGCCTTGGAGCGATCCAGCCCCATTTTCGTTATTTCATAGGCTCCAATACTCCCTCAGGCCATTTCCTGCCTATGATAGTAGGCCTGAAAAAGTTGGTGGATAAGGCCTTTCAGTTTGGTTACCATATAACTATTATAGATACTACCGGTTTTGTTAGCGGCGGAGCGGCTGTAGAATTAAAACGTCGCAAGCTAGAGCTTCTGCAGCCCAGACACATAGTGGCCTTGCAACTGAATAGAGAAGTAGAAGATATTTTGCATGGTTTACCCCCTGGCCCTGCTCATACTATCCATCGCCTCCCAGTATCTCCCAAAGCCCGGATAAAGAGCCCGGAAGAACGTCAGGCTTATCGGCAGAAAAAATATGCCGAATACTTTCACGACCTCAAGGAATATGAATTTGAGTTGAAAAAAGTTAGATTATGGGGCAGGCATTATTTGCCAGAAAGCAATCTGGCAAACCAAGTTGCAGTCCCGGGCTTACTTATTGGTTTAAACGATGCTGAGAATTTCTCCTTAGCCATCGGCATCTTGCAAGAGCTAAATATGAAAGAAGGGAAGATAAGGCTACTGGCCCCTCCTACCAACCAGAAGGAGGTACAGATATTACAATTCGGGGTTATTCGTATCACCCCTCTGGGCAAGGATCAGCCAGTAGCCTTCGGGCAGTAGCCTTGACCTCTTCATATAACTCTTTGATAGGGACTCCTAGCTTATCAGCCCCTTCCTGACAATCAGCCAACTCAGGCGAAACCTGGCACAGCCGACCATCCAGATAACCCAGCTTTACCCTCATCGGCCCATAACGGGTCTCGATAATTTTTATCTCCCGGGCCAGTTTCTTTCTCTGAGCTTGATAGAGCCTTACTCCCAACGTGGTACTCTCTTCAAATAAAGCACAGATAAGCCGGTCGCGTTCGAGGTAGTCAGATAGGATAGTAAGTTTTACGGCGGGGCGGCCCTTTTTCATAGTTATAGGGGTAAGGGTAACATCCAGGGCGCCCTGCTGCTGCAGCCTGTCCATAATATGCGGGTAAAACTCGGGGTTCATATTATCAATATTAGTCTCGATTACGGTCACCTCATCTTCTTGCAAAGTAGCTAAGGACTCACCCTGGATCAGCCTCAGCAGGTTGGGCTTTTCCGGGATATCCCGGGAGCCGGCACCGCAGCCAAATCTCTCTACCCGCATTAAGGGCATAGGAGAAAATTGCTGGGCAAGGGTAGTAATGATAGCTGCACCGGTGGGAGTCGTTAATTCATACTGACTTGGGGAACCATATGCTGGTATGCCTTTCAGTAGCTCCAGGGTAGCTGGTGCTGGTACTGGAAGAGTCCCGTGACAGGTACTAATAAAGCCACTGCCCAGGTTAAGGGGTGAGGATATGACCTTTTGGCATCCCAGTAGCCCGAGACCCAGCACTGCTCCTACTATGTCTATTATGGTATCAATTCCTCCCAGCTCGTGGAAATGCACCTCTTCCATCCTTACTCCATGGACTTTAGCTTCTGCTTCAGCCAGGCGTTTTACTATCCAGAGGCTTTTTTGTTTGGGAGTTGGTTCAAGAGAGCTGGTTTCTATGAGGCTCAGTATCTGTTGGGCATTTAGAGGATGGCCAGTAGTAGCCGGATGGGCTAACCTGATCTCCAGCTTGGTACCGGTGATAGAGCCCCGGGTGGTTTTATGCGCTGACAGGTGGTATTCCGGCAGATTCAGATGCTGTTTCAACTGGGCTTCCAGCCCTTCTACCGAGAGGCCCAGGTCTATCATCGCCCCTAAGATCATATCACCACTAATGCCAGAAAAGGCATCTACATAAAGGAGATTCATTTATTCACCTGTACTTTCGCACTTCTTCATCAGTTATTCATCATGCTCGCCCAAGATATTGATCTTATGGGCCAGGTAGCCAGCGCCAAAGCCATTATCTATATTGACCGTAGCTACTCCGGTGGCACAGGTATTCAGCATGGTAAGCAGCGAGGCTAAACCAGCAAAATTTGCCCCATAGCCGACACTCGTCGGTACTGCAATAATTGGTTTGTCTACCAACCCCCCTAAGACACTAGCCAACGCCCCATCCATACCCGCTACCACAATTATTACCCGGGCCTCACCTAACAACGCCCTCTTATCCAGGAGGCGATGGATACCAGCAACCCCTACATCGTACAATTTTTCTGCCGTACTACCCAGGGTTTGGGCAGTTACCAATGCCTCTTCTGCTACCGGTATATCGGCGGTACCGGCCGTGATAATCAAGACCTTCCCCTGGGTCTTTTTCCTCTCTCCCTCTGGTTCTATAACAATAGTTCTGGCCAGGGGATTATACTGGGCTCTGGGATTGATCTTCTTTACTTGCTCATATATCCTGGAATTGGCTCTGGTTGCTAATATAGTACTCCCTACGGCTGACATCCGCTCTACGATCTGGCAGATTTGCTCAATAGTCTTACCCGGGCAATAAATCACCTCAGGAAACCCTTTGCGTAAGTCGCGATGATGATCAATCTGGGCAAAGCCCAAATCCTCATAAGGGAGCTTTCTTAATGCCTCCAGGGCTTCCTCGGGTTGAATTTTTTGCTGGTATAATGTCTCTAGTAACTTCTTCAGAGAATCTCTATTCATTTTGTCCCTTTTTAGTGCTCTTTCGTGTCAATTCGTGGCTAAACAGTTACAAGATTTGAAACCAATAGACAGTGAGTAAGTTTTCAATTATAATTAGTTATTGCTTCCGCTGTCAACTTTCAGGTGCTAAAGAAATGGTCATTATCAGAACGCAAAATACTCTAGACAAAATACTGATGGACAAGGATATTGATCGAAGGGGATTTATCCAATTAGGGTTGAAGGCAGCCATGGCCCTGCCCTTACTGGGCAGTGTAACAGGGCTGCCAGGTAGAGAGGGAGAGGTACCAGATTTGGTTATAGTGAAAGGTAAATCGGCCGAGGCTATAACCAGGCTAGCTATTAATACCCTGGGTGGTATGAAGCGATTTGTATCCCGAGGTGATGTAGTAGTTATTAAGCCTAACATGGGTTGGGATAGGGTGCCAGAGCAAGCCGCTAATACCAACCCCCAGGTGATAAAGGCTCTAGTAGAGATGACTTATTCAGCGGGGGCTAAGCTGGTCAAGGTATTCGATAATACCTGCAATGATCCCCG
>MHDQ01000317.1 GCA_001803565.1 Nitrospinae bacterium RIFCSPLOWO2_12_FULL_45_22
ACCCGCTAACGCCAAAAATTTCGGTTGCCAGAATGACTTTCTCTGGTTATCTTTTTTAATCATATGGAAAATCTTAATTCAATACTGGCAAAATATGGCTGGGGAAAAATGGCCCTTATCCCTATTCTCCAGGACCTTCAAGAAGAGTATGGCTGGCTCTCTGAAGAGTTATTAGATGAAGTGGCGCAGAGATTGCGGGTTTCTTCTTCGGAGATATTCAGCATGGTAACATTTTATAAATCTTTCAGACTGAAGCCCGTGGGCAAGTACCTCATAACTGTTTGTCTGGGCACTGCCTGTCATGTAAGGGGGGCGCCCGACGTACTGGATGAAATTAAGAGAAGGAGCGGGATAAAAGATGGCGAGACTACTAAGGATAATCTCTTCACTCTGGAAACGGTAAACTGTGTTGGGGCATGTGCCCTTGGCCCCATTGTTATAGTTAATGATGAATATCACGGCTTGATGAGCAAAGTCAAGGTAGAAAAGCTAATTGACCAGCTTTATGAAAAGAATCAATAATGAGCAAGATTTAAATAATCTAAGGGAAGAAATCAAAAAAAGGCTCCAGGGCAAGGCTATAACCATTGCTGTTTGCAATGGTACGGGTTGCCAGGCATACGGATGCGATAAGGTTACCAGGGCATTTATTGACGAGATCACAAAACAGGAGCTGGATTTAGAGATCAAGCCAACGGGTTGCCACGGCTTCTGTCAATCGGGTCCCATTACCGTTATACAGCCAGAAGGCATCTTCTATCAGAGGATAAAACCTGAGGATGTAGGGGAGATTGTTTCAGAAACTATTGTGAAAAATCGTATCATAGAACGGCTCCTATATGAAGACCCTATGACCCATGAAAAAATTATCCACGAGAAAGAGGTGCCATTTTATAGGAAACAGATGCGTCTAATCTTCGGGAATAATGGCTTCATTAATCCCAGGAGCATAGAGGACTATATTGCCATTGGTGGATATTCAGGTGTGTCTAAAGTATTAAAAGAGATGGAGCCGGAAGAGGTAATAGAGGAGATAAAGGACTCTGGCTTGAGGGGGAGGGGTGGCGCGGGTTTTCTTACCGGGGTAAAATGGGAGATTTGCCACAAAGCAGAAGGGACTCCCAAATACCTTATATGCAACTGTGATGAGGGAGACCCAGGGGCATATATGGATCGTAGCCTGTTGGAAGGGAATCCCCACTCTGTGATAGAGGGGATGCTCATTGGGGCTTATGCTATTGGGGCACAAAAGGGATTCATCTATGTCCGCCATGAGTATCCTCTGGCGGTGAAAAATGCCTCTTATGCCATTTCACAAGCCAGAGAATATGGGTTATTAGGAGAGAATATACTTGGCTCTTCTTTTAGTTTTGACCTCGAGATTACCAGGGGTGCAGGGGCTTTTGTCAGTGGCGAGGAGACGGCCCTGATGGCATCTATTGAAGGGAGAAAAGGTGAACCCTGGCCCAGACCGCCATATCCTGCCCAGAAGGGGCTGTGGGGTAGGCCCACAAATATAAACAATGTAGAGACCTGGGCAAATGTACCGTTCATTATCAATAGGGGCGCTAAATATTACTCGGCTATAGGGACAGACGGGAGTAAGGGTACCAAGATATTTTCCCTCGTGGGAAAGATAAACAACACCGGGCTTGTGGAAGTACCTATGGGCATTACCCTGAGGGAGCTTGTTTACGAGATAGGGGGTGGCATACCAAAGGGTAAGGCATTTAAGGCAATCCAGACCGGCGGACCTTCCGGGGGGTGCATCCCTAAAGAGCTGCTGGATTTGCCGGTGGATTATGAGAGTCTCACTAAGGCAGGGTCTATGATGGGGTCCGGTGGGATGATTGTAATGGATGAGGATACCTGTATGGTAGACTTAGCCCATTATTTTCTGAATTTTACCCAGGGAGAATCCTGTGGAAAGTGCGTTCCCTGCCGCATTGGTACCAGGCATATCCTTGCGATCTTAGAGAAGATAAAAAGAGGAGGAGGAGAAAGCGGAGATATCCCCAAATTGGAAAGGCTGAGCGAGACAGTGAAGAAGGCGTCGCTATGTGGATTAGGCCAAACGGCCCCAAATCCTGTTTTGACTACCCTCAGGTACTTTCGCCATGAATACGAGGCCCATATCAAGGAGAAGAAATGCCCTGCCCTTGCGTGCAAGGATTTGATCTCCTATTTCATTATCCCGGAAAAATGTGTGGGGTGCATGCTCTGCCTCAAAAATTGTCCGGCGGGGGCGGTAAGTGGGGAGCTAAAAAAGCTCCATATCATTGATGACCATATTTGTATACGCTGTGGAGTCTGTCTTGAGGTATGCCCGGATAAGGTAAATGCCGTGGTAAAAGTATCACCCAAAAAACAAGCAACCTATCAAGCCACCAAGGCACCAAGTCACTAAGTATCACCAAGTGATATGGGTAGGGTTATATCACATACTATATCGTATAGACTTTATGGCTTTGGTGTCTTCGTGCCTTCGTGGCAGATACGGAATAAGGATGATAGAGTTAACTATTGATGGACAAAGGGTCAAGGTGGCGGAGGGGAGCACGGTTCTCGAGGCATCAAGAAAAGCCAATATTTACCTGCCTACCCTCTGCTACCATCCCTCTTTGACCCCCTGGGGTGGGTGTAGGTTATGTGTAGTGGAGATAGAGGGGATGAAGGGCTATCCCACTGCCTGTACAACACCCGTCACTAATGGGATGAAGGTTAATACCCGGACAGAAGAGGTGCAAGAGTTGAGGAGACAGGTCTTAGAGCTCATCCTCTCTGAACATCCCTGTGTGTGTTTGATATGTGAGAGGGGAGAAGAGTGTGAGAAGTACCAGGACTGTATCAGGAAGAGTTCTCTTGTTACGGGGTGTAAATTCTGCCCCAAAGATAAAAGATGTGAGCTTCAGGATATGTGTAAGTATTTGGGCCTTCGAGAAATATCTTTCCCCACCCGTTACCGGGGGTTGCCGGTTGAGCGCAATGATCCATTCTATGATAGGGATTATAACCTATGTATTCTCTGTGGTAGATGCGTGAGAGTATGTAATGAAGTAAGGGGGGACCATGTTCTCTCTACTATCTATCGGGGGAGTGAGTCTATGGTTTCACCGGCATTCCATCGCTCCCATATGGAATCTTACTGTGAGTTCTGCGGTGCCTGTGTAGATATATGCCCTACAGGTGCCCTTTCAGAAAGGGCGAGGAAATGGGAGGGTGTAGCTGATGACTTAAAGGCTACTATTTGTCCCCTATGCAGTATAGGGTGTCAGATAAATCTGGAAATAAAGGGAGAAAGGGTAATAGGGGTTATACCGGACCCCCTGGGCGATATAAATAAGGGTCAAGCCTGTGTGAAGGGTAAATTTGCGCCCGGTATTATTATTTCCCATAAAGATAGGATACAGGTGCCGTTTATCAGGAAAAGCGGGAAGCTCAAGGAAGTGAAATGGGATGAGGCCATTGATTTTGTAGCAAATGAATTAAGACGGTACAAAGGACGAAAGTTTGCCCTTGTCTCATCCCCCTATTGTACTGATGAGGAGCATTATATATTCCAGAAATTTACGGAAAGAGCAATGGATTCCTTCAGCTTCTCCCCCATGGGGGTTCATCAGGATATACGGTACCTGGGCAATAAAATCCCGAGAAGGGGCTCTATTACCGATATTCCCGCTTCTAAGTCGCTCCTTATATGCGCAGATGTAACTACTTCCCATCCGGTCCTGGGGGTGTGGATAAAAAAGGCCATGGATAAAGGGGCAAAGGTAGTGCTTATCCATCCCAAAAAAGTGCCCCTTTCCCGTTGGGCAGATGTCTTTATCCAGACTCATCCCTCAACCGAGTTTTTCATTTTACTCCATATAATGAAGTCCATATTAGATGATGAAAATCTAATCCCCCCTAATCTCCCTTTAACAAAGGCGGGAAAGGGGGCTTTGAAAAGGAGATTTTCCGAAGAAAATCAAGGGGAGCTTGCTAAAATTAAAGGTTCTTTAAAAGGTTCTTTAAAGGGATTAGACTTTAACTCGCTAGGGTTCGATCCTGATGCCTTAGAAGAGGCTGCCCGCTCCCTTGTCCTGGGAAGACCAACGGCCATTTTATATAGCGATGCCTTATTCCAGCAACCCAGGGGGGAAGAAGTCCTCTATGCTATAAACAACCTCTCTCTTCTCCTGGGCTCGGAGGTGGTATTACCCCTCTTTGCTGAAGGGAATGTTGCGGGCTGCCTCTTTAACAGCAACAAGGGTGAGAAAGGGTTCTTGTCTTATACCCAGATCATGGAGGGGATTCAGGGGGGAGAGATCGAGGCCCTTTACAGTATTGGCGGTATTACCGGGCACGACAGACCTCCCCTGAAATTTCTCATCCTCCAGGACCCTTATTATTCCGAGCAGATGGACTTTGCGGATGCAGTGTTACCAGCGTGCACCTTTACAGAAAAGGATGGTACCTTGACGAATCTTGAAGGGAAAGCTCAGAGGATAAATAGGGCCATTGAACCTCTAGGCAGAGCAAAACCTGATTGGTGGATAATTTGCGAGATAGCAAAGAGGCTTGGGGCAAGGGGTTTTGCATTCAATAGCATAGAAGAGATCCAGGAGGAGATGGCGCTTTCGAGTATTCACCAGGATCAGGGAGAGAGGAAATTTATAAACATTAATACTGAACCACTATGCTATAAGATAGGAAATCCCCCGGATTATCCCCTCACACTGATGATAGAATCTGATTCCTATCACTATCGCTCTTTTTCTCTTCGCCACAGGATTAAGGGATACAGAGTATTAAGGGACCCAGGGGTTATAGAAATGAACCCCCAGGATATGATGTCCAGAGATATTACTGACGGAGAAGAGGTAGATGTGATTTCCCCGCATGGCAGAATCAAGGCAAGGGCCATGGCCACCGAAAAAATCAAGGCTGGCACAACCTCCATGGTCTTTCATCTTTCTCATAATTCGCCGGTCTTACTAGTGCGGCCTTATGAGCAGAAGCTCTGCGCAGTGAGGGTTGAGAAACATGTATAAGGTGCTCTGCCGGGAAATGGTGGTTCCTAATATCCATATAATGAAGATCCATGCGCCGCATGTAGCTAGAAGCTCCAGGCCAGGCCAGTTTGTTATCCTCATGCCTGACGAAAGAGGGGAGAGGGTACCATTAAATATCGCCGACTGGGACAAGGAAGAAGGGAGTATTACGGTGGTCTTTATGGAGGTAGGAACTTCTACCCGAAAATTAGCCTATACTAATCCTAATGGTTATATACCGACATGCGTGGGTCCATTGGGAATCCCCTCCTCAATAGATAGATTCGGGAGCGTTGTTTGCGCCGGTGGGTGTTATGGTATCGGGGCGCTGTTTCCCGTCGCGAGGGCCTTAAGAGAAGCAGGAAATAGGGTGATCGCTATCCTTGAGGCAAAGAGCAGTTATCTATTATACTGGGAAAATAGGTTTAAATCCGTATGCGATGAATTGATCCTTACTACAGAGGATGCCACCCTGGGTGAGAAAGGCCATGCCCCCAGGATACTGGAGAAAATATTGAAGGAGTATGAGGTGGATAGGGTCTTTGCCTACGGCTGCACCTTCATGATGATGTCATGCTCTGAGGCGACCAGACCCTTTGGGGTAAAGACCAGGGTAAGTTTAAACCCTATTATGGTAGATGGGACAGGGATGTGTGGGGTGTGCCGGGTCCCGGTAGGTGGGAAGGTACGCTTTGCCTGTGTTGATGGCCCAGAATTTGATGGCCATGAGGTGGATTGGGAAGTGCTCCTGTCCCGTAGACACTCATATATAGAGGAAGAAGTCCATTCCCTCAAGTGTTACGAAACAGATCAGTTCTCTTAAAAAGGGTAACTATAATTCTAATGGCAACCGTGATGTGGAGACTGGATAGCTACAAAAAGGGGTAGGCTATGGCAATAGATATGGATAGGGCAGAAATGCCAAAGCAACCTCCTGAAGACAGGATACATAACTTCAGCGAGGTAGCCCTGGGTTATAATATAGAGCTGGCTATTAAAGAGGCCCGGAGGTGTCTCCAGTGCAGTGAGCCCTTCTGTGTTGCCGGTTGCCCGGTAGAGATTGATATTCCAGGATTTATCAAGGCCATTGCAGAAGAGGATTTCAGGCGAAGTATTAAGATACTGAAAGATAAAACCATCCTCCCGGCCATATGCGGCAGGGTATGTCCCCAGGAAGACCAGTGTGAGAAGTCCTGTATACTCAGTAAGAAGAAGGCCCCTATCGCTATTGGGAGGCTGGAACGGTTTGCGGCAGACCAGGAAGCCCTGGAAGGAACCTGGGCCCTTCCATCTATAGCAGACCCTACCGGTAAAAAAGTAGCCGTGGTAGGTTCTGGCCCTGCAGGGCTTACGATTGCAGGGGACTTGATAAAAAAAGGCCATAAAATAACTATTTTTGAGGCCCTGCATGAGCCCGGTGGGGTACTGGCATACGGTATTCCCGAGTTCAGGCTGCCCAAGGCCATAGTGAGGAGAGAGGTAGAATTCTTAAAAAACCTTGGAGTGGGGTTGATCTTTGATTTTGTTGTCGGAAGAACCCTGACGATAGATGAACTCCTGGAGGAGTTCCAGGCTGTATTCCTCGGCACCGGGGCAGGGCTGCCCTGGTTTATGGAGATACCTGGTGAAAATGCTAATGGCATATATTCCGCCAATGAGTACCTCACCAGGTCAAACCTCATGAAGGCCTATATATTCCCTGAATACGATACTCCTATTAAGAGAGGAAAGAGGGTGGTCGTTATAGGGGGCGGCAATGTGGCAATGGACTCTGCCAGGACGGCTTTGAGGCTTGGCGCGGAAGAAGTGAGGATAATATATAGGAGGTCCCGTACCGAAATGCCTGCCAGACAGGAAGAGATAGAGAATGCAGAAGAGGAAGGGATCATCTTTGAATTTCTCACCCTCCCGGTGAGATTTATCCCGGATGATTCGGGATGGGTAAGAGAGATGGAATGCCTCAGGATGCAATTAGGAGAACCCGATGCCTCAGGGCGAAGGAGGCCGGTGCCAGTTAAGGGCTCAGAATTCCGAACACCAGTAGATATCGTTGTAGTAGCCATTGGCCAGAGCCCAAATCCCCTCATACCTTCTACTACTTCGGGTATTGAGGTTGGGAAATGGGGGAATATTGTTGTGGAGCCGGCTACAGGTAGGACGAGCAAAAGGGGTGTATTTGCCGGTGGTGATGTGGTCAGAGGGGGTGCAACGGTAATACTGGCTATGGGTGATGCCAGGGTGGCCGCAAGGGCCATTGATGAATATTTAAAATCCAATAACGGGTAAGAAGGAGGAAGTTATGAAATGGAACTATGGTTATACTGATGGACGGGGAGAGTTTTATTTAACGGTTGATACAGACAAATGTACTGGGTGTGGGGATTGTGTGGAGGCATGCCCTCAAGGGATTCTAGAGGTTGCCCTGAACGATTTTGACCAGGAGGTAGTCCAGGTAAAAGAAACACTGCGTAAGCAATTGAGCTATAAATGCCTGGGTTACTATGCCGTCTGCAGCAAACAGGAAAAGAATTGCCATAGCGTTTGCCCTACAGACGTAATAACCCATACCTGGTAAATAAGCGGTCAGTATTATAGATGCCTTTTAAAAATGGGCCGGTCGGCTTGATCCCATTGTTAGCCCGCTCTTTGTGTGCAAGTGTCAGGCTGTTGTAAGACCTTGACCTCGTGCTTGATACGCTCGCTTAGTTCTCGATCTGCTACTTCAAGGTCATAGCGTACCTGTAACCGCAACCAAACCGCCGCACTTGTACCAAAATATCGCGCCAGTCTCATCGCCGTATCTACGGTAAAGGTTCTTCAAACTATCTTGCAATCAGGCACCTCCCGGAAGTCTGCTCCCCAGTTTGTTCGGCTAATTTCTTTCTTTTTCCGTTTTCGATTTTTCCCTAAATTGCATAGCTGCGGCACTTAGCTCTGCAACTGGCTTATCAACCCAAAGAGTCCTTTGCCACTTGGTATAATCAAATGGTTCTCTCATTACTAACGAAATGAATCTCTCAGCCTCGACTTTACCTAATGTATTAATAAGAGCTTCGAGTCCTTTAATTTTTATTTCTGTATCAGTAATCATCCAGTTTCCTCCTTTATAAAAGAGATAGGATCAGTCACCTTGATTTCCTTAATGCCAGTTGCCCTTTTGATCAAATCGTCATCAGTTGTTAAAAAGTATTCGCATCGCATAGAGATAGCACAAGCCAAATGGAGTGAATCTTTGCTTTTGATCTCCATTTGATGAAACCTTTCAGCCCATTCAACGATCTCCTTTGTCTCATCTGTATCAACTGAAGCGTGGTTCTTCCAGCCACGGATTGCAATCCTTCTATGATCAAATGGGTTCGCTTCATTCTCAAAATCCAGGATGTAAGACCATGTGAGTTCAATCTCTTTTTGGAAAATCCTTTCCTGGATATCCAACTTTGCTTCAGTTTCAAGTTTAATTCGAAGTTGCTTTTGATCGTCAAAGGGACGATTAAAACAACAATTATCAAGATATATTCTCACTTATTATAACCTCAATATTCCCGATTTTTACAGAATCTTCTGGAATTATAAAAGAAATACCTGACCACGTCAAGGATCTAAAGGACTCTTTATGCTTATCCCCGGCTGATTTAACACATGGGTGTAAACCATGGTAGTTGAGACATCGCTATGGCCCAGCAGCTCCTGCACTGTCCTTATGTCGTAATTTGCCTCCAGTAGATGAGTGGCGGAATAAGCTTTACCATCAATTGATAATCACCCGACATAGCACCAATTACTCTCATGGTCTCCTCTTTGGTCATCACTGTCGGTAAACGCTTTGGCTTTTTGGCCCTGATGGCATCAATGGAACCATCCAGGTCCTTTTGGAGAACCTCCTTATAGAGGAACAATAAGGCATTGAAGGCCTGGTTTTGAGTTGCGGCTAATACTTTCATATCCACAGCCAAATAGGAAAGAAATGCCTCGATCTCCTTATTTCCCATATCTTCTGGAGGCCGTTCATTATGGAAAAGGAGGTATCTCTTGATCCAACCCAGATAACTTTTTTCTGTCCGTATGGAGTAATGCTTTAACCGGATAAGATCTCTGGCCCGCTCGAAAAGCCCATCGTTCCTCTTGTCAGTCCAGGTATTTTGCCCACCCAGCTCTTCTCTCTTTGTCTCTGTAGTAAACGATTACCTCATTTTGGCGCCAGGAAATAGGGGAAGATTTCTTTAAGCCGGACTTCTATTTCTCTGGCTTGCTGGCTAAAGGTTTGGAGATCAGGGGCCTTAGCCCCTATACCGAACAATCCCGGGCTGCCTAATGTCCTGGGCAAATATTTAAAGTAGTCCGTGATCTCCCGATGAAAATTCCTTCCTGTCTGCGCATCATATTGTCGTACTGTAGGGGCTAATATTTCCTGATAATATAGCTCCGCCGAATAAAGCCGGGCCTTGTCTGGTATATACCGGGTTAATCTCTCTTGCTGGTTCCAGTAGAATTTTTGGATCAGAGCCAGGTATACCAGGTTGAGCAGGCCCTTACCAAGTTGAGCCAGGTCTTGGGTGGCAACAACTTCCTGGAGTAATGGCCCTATCTCTACCTTAATATCCCCCCGGAGTTCCTCTATCTGCCAGGATAGGCTCTTAATATCTTTTCCTACTTTATCCCATTGCTTCTGTTTGGCATGGAGGATAGCCAGCTTGACCCCTTTAAGCAAGGGGTCTTCCTCCCGGGTATAGCCATAGCCCAGGAGAAAAAAGGCCAGAGAAATGATCATAAAGGATACCAAGAACCTATTATTCTGTAGGGAATTTAATTCCATAGGATCATATTAACTCTCTTCATCCTTACTATCAACCGAAAATAAGCAGAGTGTGGTTATGAGGTAGGGTTAGCGTTGGCTTCTGGATTAAGGGAGAAAAGGAGGATAGGAACCTTTAGGCGGTTCAATTGATTATAAAATGGACATGTTATGTTGAGCTCAACATAAGACATGGTTATTCATTAGGCAGTATAACCAGATCTTTAAATTATATTTCTGGCTATATTCTTTTAGCCATGACTCATATTGAATAAAGTCCACTTCTTCCTTGAAGATGGTTTGCTTGTAGTTACCTCTTTGAATTACGTGATACGGATACCTTTACATCTGCCTGCTTTTGCGGATTTTGCAGGTAATCTTCGTCTTTGGTGATGGCAAGGATGCGGTCAACGATGGGGATGAAAGCGTCGGCAGTTAAGCAACCTGGAGTTTCTTTTCCATTAATTTGAGGATGTCCTTAAACATACAAGATGCTTTAAACAGCTCAACGCCAATAAGATTGCCTTTACTGTCAAGTTCCATATTTACGCCAGGGGATACCTCCACAACCTCTGCTTCTACTTCCTCTTTGGCAAGATAGAGAATGTCCTCTTCTTCATCATAAAAGACCTTAAAATCGCCCATTATATTTTCCTCCACCTTCCTGATTGAATTCTGTTTTCTTTTTGCCCTTTCTTCAAAGGATGGATGGTTAACAGCTTAACTCCCGCATCCTCATGCTTATATGCTACCATTATATATCTTTCTTTGCCATATATTACTGCATTCATAACTGCTATTGTATGACCTGTTTCGGTATCTATGAAGCGCTCCTCTGCATTCTTGTAGATTTCCTTTGGCAGGTCGTATTCAATCCTCCTCAGAGCAATTCTTGTTTCAATGTGCCTTGAATATTTAATCTGCATGGCTATTCACCCCTTTCCCTCCACAATCCGTATCTCCTCCTCCGTCAAACTGTAGAGCTGGTACACCATCTGGTCAATCTCCCGCTCCAGCGCCTTCACCTGCGCCTGCTTGGCAGGGTTCTCTAAATAATCCTCGTCTTTG
>MHDQ01000318.1 GCA_001803565.1 Nitrospinae bacterium RIFCSPLOWO2_12_FULL_45_22
CCTTATCGAGAAACAAGCTGAGAGTTATGCAAAGGTCTATCAGCGCTTTAAAGATAACCCTAAGGCGCAAAGTGATGCGGTATATTATAAATTCCTGAATCAATATTATTCTAATATACTGCAGGCCAGGGAAACTGACCAACCACTGGGTCAGCATAATTTATTTGGCCCGGTGGAATTGTTCTATGCTATGGATATTGTTCCTTATCTGCAATGTCATCTCAGCGCAGTCGGGCCCGCGCTTTGGGACTGTACCGAATATTTTGAGCTGGCACAGGGGTTTGGGATTGCTCCTGAGTTCTGTTCTTTCGAGAAGTTACGGATCGGCTATATATTAGCGGATTCGATAACTAAACCCGATTTTATTCTTGGCACCAATCTTTACTGCACCGGGAGTATGAAGACCATGCTTATGGCCGCCCAAAAATGGGATATACCCTATTTTATTATAGATGCCCCGTATACCCGGGATGAAGCCTCCATAGATTATTACGCAGGGCAAATGAAAAAAGCAGTAGACTTTTTGGAAGCCCAAACCGGAAGAAAGATGGATTATGACCGGCTGCGGGAATTGACGCAAAAAACGAAAAAGTGTTTTGATTATTTTCGGGAATTAGTTGAACTCCGCAAACTACCTTCTACGCCGGTGAGCTTTGTTAATGTGGCCAAGGGAAATGACATGTTGGAACTGGGTGCAGGGACAGATACGGCAGTGGAATATTTCGAGAAGCTATTGAATGAAATCCATACCCAAAAGGCCGAGGGGATATCCGCGGTATCAGGAGAAAAGCTGCGGGTGGCATGGTGGGGGGCGCTGCCTGGTTTTGATACCAAAATAGTGCGGTGGTTGGCCCAGGAGCATGGGGTAAATATTGTGCTCGATCTCTTTACCCTGCTTGGTCCCCCGATTGAGACCGGTGAACACCTGAGCAATCCCCTCAAATATATTGCCCGGAAAACATTGAGTTTCCCGGTAGCCAGGCTTAGCGGACTTTTTTCTGATGTCTCTCAGGATATTACTCGGGTCGCTAAAGAAAGCAAGATAGATGCCTGCATAATATATACCTCCCTGGGGTGTACTCAGATCAGCGGGATTCGAAAGATCTATCGAGATGCGGTTACAGAAAAATTAGGGATCCCCACGTTTATCCTCGATGGGGATTATTGCGATTCCCGGGTCATTTCTGCCCCGCAGGTCAGAGCTAAGCTTGCAGAATTTTTTGCCTTGCTGGAACACAAAAAAAGCCAGGGTTAGGCCGACATAATCTTTCCCACGAAGCAGGTAGTAGCCAAAGGATATTCTCAAATCTCTCGCAAAGAAAGGGGTTAAATATGATAGAGGCATTTCAAGAATCATTTTTAGCGCGGTTCGCTAAAGCCAAAAACCATAAAGCATCTGGTCAAAAAATAATCGGTTGGATGTGTATTTACACACCCGAGGAGTTGCTTCACGCCGCGGGTTTTTATCCCTTCAGAATCCTGGGAAACCCGGGTGAGACCCTTCAAGCCGATGCATATTTCCCCCCCAATATGTGCTCTTTTACCAGAAACTGCCTGGAAGGGGTCTTTGACGGGACATATGACTTTCTGGATGGATTCATAACCAGTAACAACTGCGACCATATCCGCCGTTTCTATGATATCTATTATGAGTATCGAGACAGACCCTTTATGCAGATATTGAATGTTCCCAATATTATCTCTCCCGAGTCGGAAGCATTTTTTATTCAGCAATTGCGGGATCTGAAAAAGAGTTTAGAAAAAAAATTTAACCTGCCGGAGATATCGGATAGGTCCATTAAAGAGTCCATCCGGCTATTCAACCGGATGCGGGAACTATTGAAAAAAGTTTACTTACTCAGGACCTCGCAGCAGCCACCGATCACCGGAGTAGAGGCATTAGAGATTGTCAGAGCGGGTATGGTACTCCCCAAAGAGGAATATAATCCTATGGTGGAGGATTTTTTACAAAAAATATCCGAAAAAGCGCCTGGTGGCGGCGACCATGACTATCGGCTTCTCCTTACTGGGAGCGAAATGGATGATGTGGATTATATTAAATTGATAGAAAGTCTTGGTGGCTTGGTGGTAACAGATGATTTATGCAATGGGAGCAGATATTTCTGGGACCTGGTTGATGAAGAGGAAAAAGACCCGATAGTAGCTTTAGGAAAACGATACCTGAAACATGCTCCTTGCGCCCGGATACAACCTATAGATAACAGAATCAATCACCTGCGAGAAATGATAAAGACCTTTTCGGTGGATGGAATTATTATGCAGTATCTAAAATTTTGTGATCTCTATGGAGCAGACCTCCCTTTATTAAAAAGGGCAATCAAAGACCTTGATATACCTCTGCTCTGTTTGGACAGGGAGTATGGGGTAGGGGGTGTGGGCCAGATGAAGACCAGGGTCCAGGCATTTTTTGAAGTGCTGGAAGCAGCTTAAACAGGAAAGGAGGAATAATCATGGGAAATGAAGTATTTGAAAGTCTAAGGGAGCATCTTCATAAATTGCCCTTAGGGGCGCCGAAAACCGGTAAGGGTGTTGAAATCTCTCTCCTGAGAAAGCTCTTTACTGAAGAGGAGGCCAAATTAGCTACCTTACTTACTCCTATTCCTGAACCGGTAGATGCCCTCGCTAATAGGATGGGAATGGATAAGAAGGAATTGTCTGAAAAATTAGATAAAATGTCGCGTAAAGGATTAATCTTTCGCATGGGAGAAGGAGAGCAAACAGCATTTAATTTAGTTCCTATCCTCCCGGGGATTTATGAATTCCAGGTGAATAATATAGATAAAGAAACAGCAGAGATATTTGAGGAATATTATACCGCCGCCTTAGGCAACGAAGTTTTTGCCGCCCCAACTCCTTTTATGAAGGTTGCACCGGTGGAAAAAGAAATCCCTTCTGAAATAGAAGTATTCCCCTATGAGAAGGTCTCCGAGCTCATCAAAGAGGCGGATACGATTGCTGTAGCCGATTGTATATGCCGGAAAGAGCAGAAATTGGTGGGGAAAGGCTGCGAAGCACCCACGGACAACTGCTTATTATTTGGCCATTGGGCTCGATTTTATGTCGGGAACGGTTTAGCGAGACAGATTAATCAGGACGAAGCCCTTGAGGTGTTGAATAAAGCTGAAGAGGCGGGTTTAGTCCACTGTACGAGTAATACCCAGGTGGGTCATATGGCTATCTGCAATTGCTGTGGCTGTTGCTGCGGTATTCTCAGGGGTATTACTCATCTAAAAAATCCTCGGGCAGTCGCTAAATCGGATTTTGTCCTTAGTATCAATACCGAAGAATGTATCGGTTGTGGAGCCTGTGTGGATAGGTGCCAGGTAAAGGCCCTCGAACTCCAAGATGATGTCGCAGTAGTAGACCGGGAAAGATGTATCGGTTGCGGGGTATGTGTGATGACCTGCCCGGTTGAAGCCCTGAGCCTGGAGAGGAAAAGGGCTGATGAAATAGGAGTGCCGGCACAGGATTTTACCGCGCTGATGGTCAAGATAGGTCAAGAGAAAGGGAGGTTATAAGACACCAATCTTTAGGTTCTAATCAGTCTCTATTTCATGGACCAAGAGTTCCATTCCCTGGGTAAGGTTTACCTCTTTGCTTTGACACTGGGGGCAAGAAAACTGGTAATTCTCAACCAGAAAAATAGCTTGACATTGATTACATTGCCCTTGGATGGGTATTTTTTCTATATCAATTCTTGCCCCCTCAGCCAGAGTCCCTCGAGAAACAAAGTCAAAGCAAAAAGAGAGGCTTTTGGAGACAATCCCCCGCATCTCTCCAGCCTTGATCTTGATACTATTGATGCGGGTGGCCTTATTTTTCCTGGCTTCTTCCTCTACAATCCTCAAAATATTCTGGGCAATGGATAACTCGTGCATTTTTTCTATCTCTCAGGAGATTAAGTTCCCTCTCAGCCAGTCTAACCATCTAGACAACCCTTCATCTGTCCTGCAGGATAGTTCAATAATTTCCAACTGGGGATTGATTTGCCGGGCATTCGCTTTAGCCGATTCCATGGAGAAATCGGTATAAGGGAGCAAGTCTATTTTATTAATCAACATGACCGATGATTCTCTGAACATTAGGGGGTACTTGAGAGGTTTATCATCCCCTTCGGTAACACTGAGGAGCATGACCTTATGATGTTCTCCCACCTTAAATTCCGCCGGGCATACCAGGTTGCCGACATTCTCAATAAATAGGAAGTCCAGTTCCTCCAAGGGCAAATCATCTATAACCCCTTTGATCATACTGGCATCCAGATGGCAAACGCTCTTGGTATTTATCTGGACAATGGGGATCTCCAATTTCTCCATCCTTTCTGCATCCCTGGTGGTCTCTATATCTCCTTCTATGACGCCTATCTTATATTCTTTACCTAAACTTTTTATGGTCGTCTCTAAAAGGGTGGTTTTACCTGATCCCGGAGCACTCATCAGATTAAGAACGAGTACTCTAGATTTATCAAACAAACTCCTATTCTGGAGAGCTATATGGTCATTTGCCTCCAAGATATCCTCTAATACTTTAATTTTCATAGCCTTAATCCTTTCTAATATTGCTCAGAAAATCCCCCTCACCCTAACCCTCTCCCCTCAGGGGAGAGGGTTAGGGTGAGGGGGTAGTTTTCATCCTTCGTGGTGCCCCTTGGGGCATGATGGTTTGCTCTGGATTCAGGATTATCTAAAAGATTTGGCCAAAAAGTTTAAAATTTCCTTAGTCATACATGCCTGCTGTAGGACTCCCCATCTCCTGATTAATTACTGCCTGCCTGCCCTTTCCCGGATAAAATCTACTATTTCCTTTACCGGTGTGCGGCTAGAAAAGACCTCCGCTACACCCATGTCTTTCAATCGAGGGACATCTTCTAAAGGAATCGGCCCTCCTACGATCACCAAAAAGCTTTGCTCCATCCCTCTTTCCCGCAATTGTCCCATTATTTTCTGCATTGCACCAACGTGGGCTCCAGAATAGATACTTACGCCTATCACATTTACATCTTCCTGGATAGCCGCAGAGACAATTTGGTCCGGAGTTTGATGCAGACCTGTATATATTACCTCCAGGCCCGCTTCACTCAGCCCCCGCGCTACCACGATGGCGCCCAACTCATGTCCGTCCAGGCCGGGCTTGGCCATCAATACCCTGATCCTATTCCCAGTCATTTGACCCTCCTATTGATTAGATTAAAGCCGGGGGCACAAATTCACCAAATACTTCCTTTAAGGTTCTGGTCATTTCGCCGATAGAGACATAGGTTTTGGCTGCATCAATGAGATAAGGCATCAAATTCTTTTTTTCTCTGGCGGCATCCTTTAATCTGGTTAGGCATCCTTTTACCTGCTCATGGCTTCTGGAGGCCTTAAGGCTTTTCAGACGTTCAATATGCTTGTTTATTGCTTCCATATTGGGTTTGTGCATGGTCAGTCTTTCTCTTGGATCTCGTTCGCCCTCTATTTGATATTTATTTCGCCGGACAATAACACGTTGGCCATTGGCTATCTCGCGCTCCACCTGGTGATAATACTCGAGGATCTGTCTCTTCATATAGCCCGATTCAATGGCTGCAGCCGCCCCGCCCTGATTTTCTACCTCCTGTAAAACATTGACTATTTTATGCTCCATCTGGTTAGTAAGCCACTCAATATAAAATGAGCCGCCCAGAGGATCAACCGTTTTGGTAATATTAGTTTCCTCTGCCAGTATCTGTTGGGTACCTAATGCCAGGCTCTGACTTTTTTGGTCAGGGATAGCAAACACTTCATCAAAACCGGGATGGGGAGTTGCCTGAGCACCGCCTAATGCTTGAGCGAGACCTGCCAGGGCAGCCCTTACTAGATTTAACTCCGGTTCCTCAAATTGTAACCAGAGGGGGCAGGCCAGGGCCGTGAATTTTAGGGCCATAGAAGCCGGGTTTTTAGCACCATATCTATCGCGTAGCAATTTTGCCCATAAACGTCTGGCGGCCCTATATTTTGCTACTTCCTCGAAGATATGGGGTGTGGTAGAAAAGAAAAAGGTAAATTTTGGGGCAATCTCATCTACCTTCAATCCTCTCTCCAAGGCTTCATTCAAGAAACATAAGGCATTGGAGAAACTAAAACCTACTTCTTGGGCCATATTGGCGCCGCCCTCACTCATATTCACTCCCTTGATATTGATGGGATAAAATTTAGGTAATTGTTTTGCGGCATATTCTATTAAATCAGTCGCGAGGCGCACGCTGTGTCGTAAAGAAAAAACTGTGGTGCTCTTTGATACCGCCGTACTTAATGGGTCGTTGGAGATAGAGCCGGAGAGTTCTTTTTGGGACACCCCCCTTTTTTCTGCAGCAGCTATGTACATAGCTACTATCAAGGGGGCCAGGGTCTCCATGTTGGAATAGAAAGGAACTTTTCCTATGGGTAAGTCTTCAAAGAGGATCTCAATATCTTTAGTAGTGCAGATGGGGATGCCTACCCGGCCCACATCATCCTCTGCCTGGGGATCGTCAGAATCTAATCCCATATGACTGGGTAAGTCATAAACAATACTGAAACTGGGCTGGCCAGCCTTATAAAGAAATTTCCACCTTCTGTTGGTATCTTCTGGAGTATCAAACCCGGTAAAAACACTATAGCGCCACGGTTTATGCCGCGACATTTCTGGGTAAGGCCCCCGCGTGAAGGGATATTCTCCCGGAAAGCCGATATCTTTTAAATAATCACTCAAATTAACATCAACTGGGGTATAGATAGCTTTGATCTCTATGTCCAGGTCAGTCTTGATAGGAGAAGAATCTTTTAATCCATATTCCTTTTCCCACCTTTCTTGTTCCTGGGTAATCTTTTTTAAATCATTTCCCTCCACCATTTTTCCTTTCCTCCTTACTTCCTTCAATATGTGTAGCTGGTTAAATCATCTAGACCATTGAGCGAGTTGTATATTCTTTGTAGCATTATACTCTCCTGAAATCCTTATTCCAAGGGGCTTTTTATCTGAGAGACGTTTCGAGGAAAAACATACAGCAGGGGTAAGGATCCCGCATGATAAAAGAAGGCCAATGAATGCTCATAGAAATCCAGATAAACACGGACCCCCCTAAATTCGCCAATAAAATCAAATCCCTGGCGAGATTACCCATGTGATTGGTTTATTACTGATGCATAACTTCTTTAATTTGTGTCTGGTGAAGTTCCTGAAATGTAGCAAAAGGTGGCCTTTTATCCTCCCTTCTTTTTAATTTAGCTGCCCCACTAAGACAGGGGGAAAGGCAAACTCCACAACCGATGCAGACACTCTGGTCTGCTACAGGATGACCATCTTCCATGGTAATTATCTCCAAAGGGCAAGCATCCACACATAGGCCACACCCTGTGCATTCCTGGTCTTCCGTAATTCGAAGAAAATATGTATCCATGATAAAATCCCTGGGCACTTTTCTGCTCTTGATGGGATATATATTCCAGCAGCAACAGGGACAACAGTTGCAATTATGATGAACATCATCCTGACAATTATCCACAAAATGGATCAGCCCTTCTTCCTCCGTCTTCTTAATAATTTTAACCGCCTCTTCATTGGTAATTTCTCTTCCTATACCCTTCTCTATGACAAACCTCGCCATATCATTGAATTTTAAACAGTTCTCCAAACTGTGATTGCATTCCCTTTTCCCCAATAAGTCTCGCTGCATACGGCAAGGGCAATGGACAACCGCAATTACCTCTGCTCTCTCGATAATGCCGGTCATTTGTTCGTAAGGAAGAACTCCCTGGAGCGTGTAATCTACGGCTTTTTCAATAGGTAAATATCTAAAACTTTTGGCGTTCTCCGTTCCGCGGGCCTTATCCAAAGAGTTTGATTCTTTATAATTTTGCGCACATAACTCGGCCATTTTCTTCGCATATGAAGTATTTTCACCCTTCCAGAAGAAAATCTGAGGGAATCCAAAACCCCATTGAATAAAACCATAACCGGGTTTTCCGGAACCAGTGGTCTCCTTATAAACAAAGCCTTTTTTAGCCAGACCTTCCAGGGCTTTACCAGCTTTTTCAGGCTCTATACCTGCCCTCCGGGCTATGATATCTATTTCTTCTACTTCGAAGGGAGGCAAATTAGGAGGCAATCCTAAGATTACTTCTAATTCGTCCTGAGCAAGGTTATATTTAAGCAATTCTATCATAGCATCAGACCTGCCATACCCCAATCCTATATTCTCCAAATGTTCTTTAAGGGCCTCTTCAATATTTCGTTTTTCCATTGGTAAAATTCCTCCTTTTGTAAAATGATTCAATCAGCATAAAGGCCGATTAATATCATCATGATAGTCATTTGTCAAAGATTATTTGGAACTAAGTTTTTGACTTTATACGTAACAGTTTAGCCAAATAAAGTATACCAAAGATTTGTCACGGATAGACACGGATTACATAGCTAACCTTTCCCTGCCACTAAGGCTCAAAGACACCAAGGAGCTCAAAGCTTAAAATGCAAAGTGTAAAATTAAGGTAATTATTCCTCAGCTTTGCACCTTTAGCTTTGCGTTTTACGTTTCCTTAGTGACTTAGTGCCTTGGTGGCCTAATCTGCGTCTCTGTGTTCATCCGTGGTTAAAATCCTAATTTTGCCTAAACAATTACCTTTATACAGATTTATTTAGCAATAATATCACTGTAAACAAAATAAATTACCTGTGTAAGCTTAGTTTTCTCTGGTTCCCAGAATCAAATTCCTTTATTATAATTCCGGGAGGATTTTGATAAAGGTAAGGCCCCGGAAATGACAGGAATCTTTTTTTGTATAGA
The DNA here is from genome assembly GCA_001803565.1 of Nitrospinae bacterium RIFCSPLOWO2_12_FULL_45_22. Taxonomy (GTDB): domain Bacteria; phylum 2-12-FULL-45-22; class 2-12-FULL-45-22; order 2-12-FULL-45-22; family 2-12-FULL-45-22; genus 2-12-FULL-45-22. The sequence continues at coordinate 8,807 of MHDQ01000318.1, forward strand.
TAAAAGATGGAGCCCGGTTTTCTTGTCGGGCCGACCGTAAGGAGTAGATCTAAGGAGGTGACAGGTGGATATAAGGGATCTAAAAGTGAAAATACTGGGAATTGTAGCCACGCCTATAAAGAATGGGAATACCCAATTTATTGTAAATGAGGCGTTGCGAATGGCTGAAGCGGAAGGTCCTGTGGAAACAGAGGTCATCCATCTGGAGGACTATCAGATTGGTTATTGTACTGGCTGTGAGGGCTGTTTGAGAAAGGTGCATAAGGTGCAGCAAGAGGTGGGTTGTGACATAATCCCGGTTCCGATAAAGGAATATAACTGCACTATTAAGGATGATATGGAGGTATTGCACCGCAAGCTCTTAGAGTGTGATGGTCTTATTCTGGGTGCCCCAGTATATATTGCTACCATACCTGCCCAGCTCAAGACATTCCTGGACCGTTGTCGTACATTCGTCCATGACTATCGCCTCAGGGGAAAGGTGGCCCAGGCGCTAACCGTTGCGTTTTACCGGAATGCCGGTGAAGATACGGCTCTCGCGGCAATGAATATTACTTTGCTCGGCTTAGGCTTCACCATAGTTGGCTATGGAGGATCCACGGTATCTACCAGGGAAGGATTAGGCATCCTTGTGAGAGGGAAACGAATCGCAGTCACTGAAGACCAACTGGGTATGATGTTGATAAGGACGGTTGGCAGCCAGGTAGCCCAATATGCTCTCCGCCTTAAAGCAGGGACCAGGGCGCTTAAGGAGGCAGGTATCGAGCTTCGCGAGAAGGCGATGTATGCTGTTCCCGGCAGTAAGAAGTAGCATTTCGGTGCATACCTCCTTATATTGCACTCATTACGCAATGATCATTCAAAACATAATGATGTTGACTCACTGGAGCCATGAGTGTTTCAGAGGCCATACAGAAAAAAAAGGCTTGACAGAAAATAGGGGGTATGGTAGAGGGAGTTAAAACTTAGAGAAAGGACATCAATGGCAAAAATTAAAGGGGGGGTGGTTTAGATGGTAAGTCCCAGGAGAGAAGATTTGGAGGCATTAGCTAAACCCGGTAGTATAAGCTTTGCTGACCGAGCGGTAAAGGCAAAGCCGTATGAATGGGGATTCGGTTCAACACTAAGGGTGGCTAAACTACGAGAGGGTTTATTCTCTAAAGCTGCCGTAATAAGGGATTGGTCAAGCCTGGGCCGGGGTGTTACTACCTTCAGGAAGGATGTCAAGGTAGACATGGACCGCGCCAGACTCGTCACTAAGTCCTATAAAGAGACGGAGGGGCAACCCTGGCCCATCCGGAGGGGAACGGCACTTTATAAACTCTGCGACGAGCTCCCTATCTATATAAAACCCCAGGACCTGATCGTTGGTAACCCCAATAGCGCCCCGGACGAGGTACGTTGGTATCCGGAGGCCGATGTGAGCTATATGCCCCAGGCAGTTACTGAAGGTGGCTATCAACATATGCTTACAGATGAGGAGAAGCAAGAATTAATAGGGGATATTTATGAGTATTGGAAGGACAAGACCCTGGAGGCATCAGTGCGGAAGGTCTTACCGGAGGATATCAAAAACTTCTGTGATATTGGTCCTTACTCGACAGCCGGTTATGCCAATTTCTGGCGCTCGCCTCGGGGTCTGGCTAACCCTGATTGGGAAGGAATATTGCAAGATGGGATTGCTGCCCGGATAAAGCGTATAGAGAATAATTATGCCCGCCATAAAGCCTGCATGCCAGAGACTATGAACCCAGTCGAGTATATCAAGAGGTGCCATAACTACGAGGCGATGATAATTGCCGGGAAAGCTATCCTGCGGTTAGCAGAGCGATATGCAGAATTGGCCGCTGAACTAGCCAAAAAAGAGAAGGATGAGAAGCGGAAGAAGGAGTTGGAAGAGATTGCTGAGGTCTGCCGTTGGGTGCCAGCTAATCCGCCCAGGACCTTTCGTGAGGCCCTTCAGGCCTATTGGCTAATCGAAGTAGTATTTCGCTTTCTCGAGGCCCCTAGTAATGGTAGTGGCTGCAGGCTGGACCAGATCTGGTACCCTTATTATAAAAAGGATATTGAGGAGGGCAGTATCTGCCGGGCAGAGGCCCTGGAACTGATAGAGTGCTGGATGCTGAATGTAGAAGAGACCGGGATGCATTGCGAGGCACCCGATACCTTTACTGTAGGGGCCGGCGGCTCTATCTTCTATACTGCCAATATTGCTGGTACTGTTGATGGCAAAGATGCCTCCAATGATCTGACCTGCGTTATTATGGAGGCCCTCGCCAATGTCCGTACCTCACAGCCACCTATCGCCTTCCGCTATTCCCCTAAGGTTTCACCTGATGTTATGGTACGGGCCATTGACCTTTGTCGTACCGGCACTGGACACCCGGCCTTCTTCAATGAAGACCTGTTCAGCCGTTACTCATTGCTCCAGGGAAATCCAGCCGAAGATACCGAGAAATTTGCCGTAGCCGGCTGTATGGCCCCCACTATTACAGGCAAGTCCTTGAATGCCGGGGCCTACGGAGTCGCTGGTATCTATACGCCGATGAAGTCGTTGGAGTTGGCCCTCTGGCAAGGGGTGGACAAGATCAGTGGGCTTAAAGTAGGGGCTGATACCCCTGACCCCCGGAGCTTTAAGGATGCCCATGACCTGCTCAAGGCCGTTGGTATTCAGCAGGAAACTATGGTTAGACGCTATGCCCTGTCTCATGATCTGGGATTTACAGTGTTGATCGAGCGATTCCCTATGCCAGCCACCTCGTTCCTATTAGATGATTGTCCAGATATGGGTATAGATGTAAACGAGATGAGCCGTAAGTATAATAGCTGGCCCTGCCTCGCGGGGGCGGAATTCAGCACCCTGGCCGATTCTCTGGCGGCTGTCCAGAAACTTATTTATGAGGATAAGAAGGTTAGTTGGGATGAGTTGCTGGAGGCCCTGGAAGCAAATTGGGAAGGTAGAGAAGAGTTGCGACAGCTCTTCCTGCGGGCCCCTAAATACGGTAATGATGATGACTATGCCGATAACTGGGCCGTCTTTGCCCGCAAAGAGGTCTTAGCGGCAACGGCCCGGGTCAAGGATGCCTGGGGCAAATCCTGGGCATATGACGGAAGTACCGGTATTTCTCCCATGGCCCTTCCCCGGGGGGTGTATGCTACTCCGGATGGACGCCGGGCCAGTGAACCGGGGGCGGACTCTAGCCTGGCACCTTGTGCGGGCAGAGATACCAAGGGGCCTACAGCGGTTCTTAACTCCATCAGAAAAATACCTTTTATGATGAATGACTTGTTGAACCAGCGGTTCATGCCCATGTTCCTGGAAGGGGATAACCGGGAGCTCTTTTTCCACTATCTCCGACAATGGTACGAGGGGAGGAATTCTTACCATGTCCAGTTCAATGTGGTTAATAACGAGCTGCTAAAAGAGGCCCAGCTCCATCCCGAGAAACACCAAGACCTGATGGTGAGGGTAGCGGGCTATAGTGCCTATTTTGTTGACTTGCCAACGGAGGTACAAGACCATGTCATTGCCCGGACAGAACAGACCTTCGCCTAAAAAGTCAGTACCCGGGGCCAGGGATCGGGGCTCAGATTTATGATCTTTAAATAATGCTGCTCCCTGCTCCCTGGTTCATAATAAAGAGATGTAGCGTGAAAGCTTGCTTTCATAATGCGAGCAAGCTCGCACGCTACATTGCAAATCCCGGTAGAAAATAGCTGAAATGACTGATTATCAACGCAAAGGTTATGTATTCAATATCCAGCGCTTCTCTATCCATGATGGCCCGGGTATAAGGACTACTGTCTTTCTGAAAGGCTGCCCCTTGAGGTGTAGCTGGTGTGCTAACCCGGAATCACTAAGACTCCTCCCAGAGATTATTACCCGCGATATCAAATGTATCAAGTGCGGGAAGTGTATCAAGACCTGCCCCCAGTGTGCTATCGCTGCCGAAGACCATGTGCAGAGAACTATCCATTGGGAAAAGTGTGACCAATGTCTGCAATGTGCTGAGGCCTGCCCGGCTGGCGCCATAGAGGTAATGGGTAAATACCTTTCCGTAGACGAGGTTATTGAAGAAGTCTTGAGGGATCTCCATTTCTATACCGACAACAGTGGCGGTATGACCCTGTCCGGTGGTGAGCCGTTGTCCCAATGGCAATTCGCCCTCGATCTACTTAGAGAGGCTAAACAAAAGGGATTACATACGGTATTGGATACCAGCGGGTATACGGACTGGGAGATATTGGAGAAAATTTTAGAATATACCGATTTAGTGCTCTACGATATTAAGCATATGGATGATGAGCTCCATCAGCGAGAAGTAAAGGTCTCTAACCGCCAAATCCTGGCTAATCTGGAGAAGGCCGCTAGCCGGTCAAAGACCAGGATCTGGGTCCGCTGCCCGGTCATACCGGATTTCAATGATACCGACGAGCATTTCCGGCAGATGGCCAGCTTTATCCTGGGGCTAGGAAAAGCCGTGGATAAAGTATCCCTCCTGCCTTACCATCGGTTTGGCGAATTAAAATATAGCGCGGGCGGGAAGAAATATCCTTATGAAGGAAAACCTCAAATACCTGATGAAAAGATAGAGTACCTGAAACAGCTCCTAGAATCCTATCAGTTAGTAGTCACCCTCAAGAGTTAATGTAGTGGCAGAGCTTGCTCTGCACAGGGAGCCGGACCAATGCCGTTATTATTAGAGAATAGCCAAACAGTACCAGACCTGTCACCCCAAAATATATTGGACACTACCAGAGAAAAGTTCAAAAAGGTGGTGCAGGAATCTAAACCCCTCTTTGCCTGGTTCAGCCTCACAGAGGAATGTGACCTGCGCTGCAAATACTGTTTTGCCGATTCCAGCAAGCCCGTGGAAAGCGAGCTCTCCACGGCTGAGGCACTCCATATTATAGATAATATTGCCGAGGCCGGCACCCAGGCCATTGTCTTTGGCGGTGGTGAGCCTACCTTAAGAAAAGACCTGTCTGAGATCGTGCAACATAGCTCTAGATATATGAGCGTCGCTATCAATACGAACGGCCAGGCCCTTGACCGATACTATATAGAGCGGTTAGCCCAGGCTGGTCTATCGCAGATAAAGATCAGTGTGGATGGCTTGCAAGATACCCATGACTGGAATCGGGGAAAGGGTAGTTTTGAAAAGGCTATAGAAGGGTTAAAGGCCGGTAAGGTTGCCGGCATCCCCAGGGTAATAATGATTGCTACTGTCTCTCAACGCAACTATAAAGAAGTATCCGGGATGGTAAAACTAGCTATGGAGCTAGGGGTAGACTTTTCCGTGGTAGAATTCCTCCCCCTGGGTAGAGGGATGCAGGAAAAGGGCTGGGGCCTCACCCAGGACCAGACCAGGGATTTGCAGCGCTATCTGATGGAAGCCCGAAGGCTCTATGGGGCAAAACGGATAATCTTTGAAAACCGCTATATCATAACCGAAGATGAGCATGCCCAGAAGATATGTATTGATCCCAATAAACCGGTGGATGTATTTGATTTTTGTGTGGGCTGCCCTAACGGAATATACCAGTACTGTATAAACGCCACTGGTAAAGTGACGGCAGGCGATATAACTACCCTGGAAATAGGGGACCTGAGGAAAGAAAAACTAGGCACCATATGGCGGGATTCCGATGTGCTTAACCTCTTGCGGGATAGAGAGAAGCTGAAAGGTAAATGTGGCGATTGCGAATACAAGTATATCTGCGGGGGCTGCCGCAGAAGGGCCTATACTTATACCGGAGACCTTATGGCTGAAGACCCCGGCTGCTGGCGAAAATAGAAGGATTGTTGGCGCGAACAACGACGACAGAAATATATACCCAGGTAAGCAGCAAGTCATTAGGCAAGATAAAAAGGCCGTTGGACATTTTAACCCTGTAATTGCTCAATATCTTGTGGGGAATTAATATCACCGCAGAGACGCGGAGAAGAAATTAAATGGGACACGGATAACACAGATTTAACGGATAGATTCGCTTCGCTCACTACAGGTTTGCTTAAATTTTTTATCTGTGTTAATCCCAACTATCCGTTATATCCATGTTCTAAATGAATTGACAATATTTAATTAACGCAGGCTAAAGCCTGCGACTACCCCAAAACCGCATTAATAAAATGAAAATTCCTATGCTATCGAGTTAGGCGACATCCTTTAATAGCTAATAGATAAAGAATATAATAAAAGGAGGTAAACTCATGCATGAAAAGGAAATAGAGGTAAAAATACAGAAGCTTCCCGATGATTTGAGGGGAGAGGTTTTAGATTATGTGGACTTTCTGCTAAGCAAATATCAAAAAAGAGAAACTGTGAGGAAGAAATTCAAGTTCGACTGGGAAGGTGGACTATCAGAGATAAGAGAGAAATTTACTTCTGTTGTGCTACAACACAAGGCTTTGGAGTGGAGATAATGTTTTTAGTGGATACGAATGTAGGAAGTCTATTATGAACGAATTGATTGTGCAATATTATCATAGCAATAATCCTACCTGTCAAGTTGGTTATCGTTCTGAACCTGGCATACAAGAGACAGACAAGTTCCCGTTCACTTTCAGCCTTCCAAAGGAAGATCGGGAGCTTCTCCAGTGGTATCTTGAAGAGTATCTTACTTATCCCTACGGCGCCTTCCAAGACCGTGCAAAGCGTGCTGAAAAAGTCATTTCTGACCAGGGTGAGAAACTATTTGCTGCAATCTTCCGCAATGAGAAGGATAAAAGTCAATCTGCCATCAGGTTCTATGACCGTGCTATGGAAAATCCAGCCGATTGCCACATCATTATCCAGGCCGACCACCCCGCTGGCTGGTCCCTGCCATGGGAATTCATGTATGACCCTGCCTATGTATACCTTGTGCAAAAAGTAAGCGGATTTGTGCGGAGTCATCCTGGAGCTGGCGTTCATCTTAAACCCATACCCACGGATACACCTAAGATCAATATTCTGATGGTTATCTCTCGCCCGGGTGGCGAGGAAGATGTTCCTTTTCAATCGGTGGCCCGGCCTCTGATGGAGATATTTCGACCACACCGAGATCGCATTCAATGCGATGTTCTGCGTCCGCCAACTTATGAGCAGTTACAAAAGGTACTGGCAGACAAACCAAATTTTTATCATATCTTACACTTTGACGGACATGGCGTATTCCCACATCCCGGAAGCATAGACCACCTTACCTTCCTGTTAGAGCAAGGGTCACCAGGACAACTTGTATTTGAAAAAGCCGGTGGCGGAAGCCGTTTTGTCTCTGGATCAGAACTTGGCAATCTGCTCTCAGGTAAAGGCATTCCAGTGGTGATGCTGAACGCATGTCAATCTGGTATGACCCACCCTGATATGCTATATCCCTCCATCGGTGGC
>MHDQ01000319.1 GCA_001803565.1 Nitrospinae bacterium RIFCSPLOWO2_12_FULL_45_22
ATTTCCTGGCCTCTTGGCTTCCTAATAAAAAAGAAGGCAAAAAATAGGCATAATACGTAACTGTATTTATGAAATGAAGCACTAAGGTAAATTATTCCTCAGCTTTGCATTTTACGCTTTCTTAATGTCTTCGTGTTTTCGTGACAGAGAAGAGTTGTTCGGGTGAACGCTTACTATGCCAGAAAGGAAACCTACCGTTGTCATTGTAGGACGGCCCAATGTAGGTAAGTCCACCCTCTATAATCGTATTGTTCACCGCCGTGATGCCATTGTTAATCATACTGCCGGTGTTACCCGGGATAGACAGGAAGCTAAGGCCCACTGGCGCGATAAAAGTTTTATCATTGCCGATACCGGTGGTTATGAAACGGTACCGGCAGATGACCTTACTGCCCAGATCCAGCTCCAGCTAAACCAGGCTATTAAAAAAGCAGATATAATTATCTTTTTAGGGGATGCTAAAGAGGGATTAACCCTCCTGGATAGTCAGATGGCTTCCCTCCTCAGGAAGGCAGATAAACCGATAATATTGGCTATTAATAAGGTTGATGCCCCTCAACACTATAATAGGGTCTATGACTTTTATCCCTTAGGCCTGGGAGACCCTATCCCCATTTCTGCCGAGCATAATATTGGTGTTTCTGAATTATTAGACCGCGTAGAAAGGTTACTAGCTCCTAATGCTCCCGAGGATGAATCAGAACCCACTATGCGGATAGCCGTTATTGGGCGGCCTAATGTGGGTAAGTCTTCCCTGATAAACAGGCTATTAGGAGAAGAGAGGGTTATTGTCCATCAAGTACCTGGCACCACTAGAGATGCTGTAGACACCATCCTGGAAATAAAGGGCAGTAAATATGTTCTTACTGATACAGCCGGGATCAGGAAAAAAGGGAGGGTAAGTGATAAAGTTGACAGGGTAAGTATGCTGATGGCCTTAAAACGGATAAAGCGCTCCGATATTGGTCTACTTCTCCTAGGTGCCGAGGAAGGGGTTACGGAGCAGGATGCCCGGATAGCCAGCTATGTACAGGAAGCCGGTCGGGCCATTATCATTGGGGTCAATAAATGTGACCTGATAGAGGATAATGATTATAATAGGGCTTTATTTAACCGGCGGATTAGAGAAAAGATGCCTTATCTGGATTATGCCTCGATATTTTTCCTTTCTACTAAAACGGGCCAGGGGTTAAATCGCCTGTTCCCTCTATTAAAACAAGTATTCAAAGAGTATAGCAAAGAGCTCCCTACTCCTAAACTAAATGACTTTCTTCAAGAAGCAGTACAAAGGCATACCCCACCCCTGTACCGTCAGAAGCCAATAAAGTTTTACTATATAACCCAAATTATGACCCGGCCCCCATCCTTTCTCTGCTTTGTTAATTACCCCCAGGGTATTCAAGCCCCTTATCAACGCTATTTACAAAACCAATTAAGGGAGGCCCACGGTTTCCGGGGTACTCCCATCAGACTTCTCTTCCGGGCCAGAAAAGGAGATAAAACATAAGGCATCCTTCATATCTGACCAGAAGTAGTTAGTGCCCATCCAGAAATGAAATCGTGGCACTAATTAGTTTCCAATCCAGAAATGAGGAATTTTCCGCAAGGTCAAGGAAATCAAGGGATTATGCGGAGTCGTTTAGTACGTCGCACAAATAATCCCGCAGATTGACGCAGAGATTGTGGAAAAGGGCCATTTATGGATGGAAACTAGTTATACTGGTACGGGAAGGAAATGGAGGATTATTAGAGATAAAATGGATGAGTGGGTGTTATGTCGCCATTTTTAGCAGGGTTTAAACTATCTGTCAATAGCTGTTTCTGGAGTTTCCCAGGGAGATTCTCCTTGACAACGGGCCATATTTCCATATAAATATTGGCATATTCATCTTAGGGGGCAAAAAGTGGATTCAGTGGATAAAGAGTTATTAAATCAACTCCAGTCAGGATTACCTCTGGTTTCTCACCCCTTTAAGGCCCTGGGAGAGGCCCGGGAGCGGGATGAACAATGGGTCCTGGAGCGGATAAAGGAATTGCGGAGAGCCAAGATCATAAGACGTTTAGGTGGTATTTTTGATTCCAAGAGCCTGGGTTTTTCCAGCACATTAATTGCCCTCAAAGCCCCACCAGATAAGATAGATCAGGTAGCCACCATCATTAATGGCTACCCGGGCGTAACGCATAATTACCTGAGGGAACATGAATATAATATCTGGTTTACCCTGACTGCCCCTTCACCGGCAGAATTAGAAAAAAACCTACAGGAAATTCTTAGAAAGACTGATGTTCCCGATCATCTTAATTTGCCCACCCAGAGGGTCTTTAAACTGAATGTAGAATTTTCTCTTTAAGGGAAACTATCTTTGTTAGACGATCGAGATAAAGCTATTATCCAATGGTTACAAGGAGACCTCCCTTTAAAGGAGGCCCCTTATAAAGAAATAGCCGATGCCCTGGCCATGACTGAGGAAGAAGTGTTAGGAAGGATTGCCTCTTTTTTAGCCAGGGGTTATTTGCGGCGCATCGGGGCAGTCCTTTACCATCAGGAAGCTGGCTTTAAGGCCAATGCTATGGGGGTCTGGCAAGTCCCTCCTGATCAGGTAGAAAGGGTAGGGATGATCATGTCCTCTTTTACTGAAGTCTCTCATTGCTATGAACGTCCCACCACCCCGCAATGGCCTTACAATCTTTTTACCATGATTCATGGGCGAGACAAGGAGCAATGCCAGAAAGTGGCGGAGGCTATATCGCATAAGACAGGAATAAAGGAATATCGCCTCTTATTCAGCATAAGGGAGCTAAAAAAGACCAGCATGAGCTATTTTTAATTTGGGTGTGGCTATTTTCGGTCAGAAACCAATTAACCCTGTAGTGGCAGAGCCGGGTACCCTTTGGGTGCTACTAGGAATGTCGAGCAAGCTCGACCACTACAAATTATATTATATAGGAGTTATGACAAAGAATAGCCACACCCTTTTAATTTCCCTTATCCTATGCTTAGTGATTCTTTTGAGCGCCAAATAGACTATTTAAGGATATCTATCACGGATCGGTGTAATTACCGTTGCCTATACTGTATGCCGGCCAATGGTATAGAACCAAAACCCCGACACCAGTTGCTGAGCTACGAAGAGACCCTTACGATTGTGGAACTCTTTGTTAAGCTGGGCTTATCTCGCTTCCGGATAACCGGTGGAGAGCCCTTAATTAGGAAAGGCCTGGTAGAACTGATAGGGGCTATAAGCCAGATAAAAGGGGTAGCAGACCTGGCCCTTACTACTAACGGAACCTTGCTGGCCAGGTACGCCCGGGCTTTAAAAGGGGCTGGGCTGAAAAGGATAAACATCAGCCTTGACTCGCTTAACCCACAAAAATATTATGAGATTACCCGGGGCGGTAATATTCATGAAGTACTGGCGGGTATAGACGCTGCGCTGGATCTTGGGTTCTCCCCAATAAAACTAAATACCGTGGTTATCAGGGGAATAAATGATGATGAGCTGATAGATTTTGTACGTTTTGCCTCGGCTAAGCCCCTGGAGATCCGATTTATAGAATTTATGCCTCTGGGAAAAGAGGGTATCTGGAGCCCAGAAAAATTTATCCCGGGAAAAGAGATCAGAGCCAGGATAACCAGGGAAATTCCTATAAATCCCATCACCGACACCAGAATAAAAGGTGGTGGCCCGGCAGAGTATTACCAGATTAAAGGCTCCCCAGGAACTATTGGCTTTATTACTTCTTTGACAGAGAATATATGCCAACGCTGCAACCGGGTCCGTTTAACGGCAGATGGATATTTACGCACCTGCCTCCTGGCCGACAGAGAGTATGATGTGAAGGCCCTTATAAGGGAGGGAGCTTCTGAAGAGGAAATATTGAGCTTTATCAGAGATGCTATAAGGCAAAAGCCCCAGGGACGTTGCTTTAACCTGGATCAACCGCAAATATCACGCAGCCCTATGTCTGCTATTGGTGGCTAAACCGAACCTAGACAAAGGCAAACCCGGGTCATTTATTAGGCGTCGTGGCCTTTTTTGTCTGGGATTTCTTTTTGGGAGTAGCCTTTTTCTTTACTTTCGCCTTGGCCCCACGGGTCTGTTTTTTTGCTTTCTCAGTAAGGCCAGAGGTCTTTTGCTTCTCCACCTTCTTTTCCGAGACAGGCTTTGTTGGCATAAGCCCTTTTATTTCCACATCTGCCGTTAAAGTATCGGCCCCTTTGTCATCACCAAACCAGGCCACCTTCTCCTGCACCATCTGGAATTGAATTTTGTACTTTCCGGGTTTTTCAGGGGCCCTGACATTTGCTTCTAAAGTTACCTGGGCCCCGGGAAGCAGGTCAAAAGGCATACTGGTCCTATCTCCGTCCCATATTATTACATTGCCTTTATCATCTAACCAATGATACGCCAGATTAACTTCGTAACCCCCTTCTGGTCCAGGCAAATGGGGCCATGATGTATCTCCTAAGTTTTTAATAGTAACAGGTACTTTCCTGGACTCTCCCGGTTTAAGGGTAGCAGGAATTTGACTCTCCATGAACTCGACAAAATAAGCCGTCTCGGGCAGCGGCCCTGCTACTACAGCGGGCTTTTCTTTCTTCCCTTTGCATGATGAGGTTATCAGAAATAGTCCTATTAGCAGAGATAAAACTAATATAACACCAGCAGATTTTTTCATCATATTCACCCCTCCTCGCTACTTGTTAATGTCATGACTTTTAAATTAATTAGGATACAGATTTTCACAGATTAACGCAGACAATATTAAGCCCTTGGTCATTGATCATTGACTAATGACCAATGACAATAAGTTAAATCCTGAAAATCAGCGTCGGGTACCCAAGAATTGGGTGTGCATCCAAAAAGGATACTATTCTAATAAGATTAGCTCTGGTGCTTCCAGGTGTTGGATAACGGCATTAAGGAAGCCAGCAGCCTGACCACCATCCACTACCCGATGATCAAAGGAGAGGGAAAGGGCCATGATCTTTTGGGTAACTATCTCTCCCTCTTTCATAGCTAACTTATCCTGAATCTTACCTACCCCCAGTATAGCTACCTCAGGATAGTTGATAATGGGGGTACCATAGATCCCGCCTAAGGCCCCATAGTCAGATATGGTAAAGCTCCCGCCCTTAAGGTCTATCAGGTCTATCTTGCGGGAACGGGCCTTTACTTTTAATTCTTGCAATATGCGGGCCAGTTCCAACAGTCCCTTCTGATCCGCTGCTTTTATAACTGGTACTATGAGTCCCTCTGGAGTATCAACGGCTATACCGACATTATAATATTTTTTCAGGTTAATAATCTCCTTTTCGTCGTCCAGGCTGGCATTTATATAGGGATATTCCTTTAGAGCTGCGACAGTGGCCTTTATGATGAAGGATAAGTAGGTAAGATTCACCCCTTTTCTGGCAGCGGCTTCTTTGACCTTCTCTCTTATCCTTACCAGTTCTGTTACATTGGCTTCATCCATCATCGCTACATGGGGTGCCGTATAGATGGATTTTACCATTTTTTTTGCGATGGTACGCCTCATTCCCCTCAGGGGTACCGCTTCGACCGGGCCATAAAAATCCTTCTCAGGCGCCACCTCGGGCACTAATTCTTCTTTAGGTTTTTTTATGGTCTCAGCAAATTTTCGTACATCCTTCTCTGTAACCCTACCCAGGGGACCAGTACCTTTGATTTGGGTTATTTCTATCCCTAATTTCTTTGCCAGGGCCCGTACTGAAGGGATAGCCAGTACCCTTTTCTCTGCCTTTTCTTCCTCCTTTGCCTCCTCTTCGTCCGGGGCTTCTTCTAATACCCCTACTACCCCGACTGAAACAGGCTTTTCTTCCTCGATCTCCTCTTTAGCCAGGACAGGCTCCAGCCGATCACCCTTATCACCTATGATTATAATTACCTGACCTACGTTGATTATCTCCCCTTCTCTCGCCAGGAGTTTTAATACTACACCGTTGCGGGGGGAGGGTATCTCTACATTAGCCTTATCGGTCTCTACTTCGACCATGGTCTGGTCTGCCTTCACCAGCTCCCCTTCTTTTACATGCCAGCGGATAATCTCGCCCTCAGCTATGCCTTCTCCTACATCAGGAAACTTAAATTCTGTGATCATCAGCCACTATCCTCAAAACGTCATAACTTTTTTTATCTCTTTAATGATCTGGTTTTCATTGGGCAAATAATACTCCTCAGCTTTTAGTAAGGGGAATACCGTATCGAAACCGGTTATCCGTTCTACGGGAGCTTGCAGATAGAGCATGGCCTTCTCATTTATCTGGGCTACGAGCTCTGCCCCGAACCCACAAGTCCGGGCCGCCTCATGTACTACTATAGCCCGACCGGTTTTTTGCACGGAATTGATAATGGTATCAATATCAAAGGGATAGATGCTCCGGATATCTATAACTTCCACCTCGATCCCTTCTTTTTGGGCCAGGGTTGCGGCTTTTAATGAAGGTGGCACCATAGCGCCCCAGCTAAATAGCGATAAATGGCCCCCTTCCCGTAATATTTTGGCTTGGCCCAGAGGTATGGTATATTCCTCTTCCGGGACCTCTTCTTTTATAGCCCGATAGACCTTTTTGGGTTCCAGGAAGATTACTGGGTCAGGGTCTCTTATAGCTGAGATCAACAAACCTTTGGCATCATAAGGGGTAGAAGGGATTACTACCTTAAGGCCCGGTGTATGAGCCAGGATAGCCTCGGTACTCTCTGAATGATGCTCTGGTGCCTTTATCCCACCACCATATGGCATCCGCACTACTAAAGGGCAGTGAAAACGGCCCCGGGAACGGGTACGGATACGGGCTGCATGCGAGATAAGTTGATCAAAGGCAGGATAGAGAAACCCCATGAATTGCAACTCCGCTACTGGCCTTAAGCCATATACTGCCATACCAATTGCAGTACCGACAATACCTGATTCAGCCAGTGGGGTGTCAATAACTCGGTTCTCGCCAAATTTTTCTAATAACCCCACGGTCACGCGAAATACACCACCATTGCGGCCTACATCCTCACCCAGCACTACTACCCTTTCATCCCGCTCCATTTCCTGGTGTAAGGCGAGGTTTATTGCATCAACTATATTTAACCGGGCCATACTTCTTTGCTCCCTTGATAAAGTTACCGTTCACCGCCAAGACGCAGAGAATGCTAAGCATGTAGTGAGGAGTAAGGAGTTAGCAGTTACTGCTAACAGCTCACTTCTCTGTTATCTCTGTGTGCTCTGCGGTGAATAGTTTTTAGAGATCAACCCAGTGTTTCTAAAAGTTTAGCTAGCTGCTCTTTTAAGGTCCAGGGCATCTCGGCATAGGTATATTTGAAGACATCTTCTGGGCTGGGTGCGGGCCAGTTCTCAGCCTTATCGGTGGCCTTATCTACTAGTTGGGTCACCTCGTCCAATAGCCCCTTCTCATAGTCATCAGCCCATAAGCCTTTACCTTGCAGATATACCTGGAACCGCTTAATCGGGTCCCGCTCTTCCCAAAAAGCTACTTCTTCCTTAGTGCGGTATCGGGTAGCATCATCGGACGTAGTATGGTGACTAAGGCGATAAGTATACGCCTCAATAAAAGTTGGGCCACCACCGGCATGGGCCTTAGCAATGGCCTCTTTGGTAATAGCATATACCGCCAGAACATCGTTCCCATCCACCTGGACCCCTGCAAACCCATAGGCAATAGCCTTTTGGGCCAGGGTCTTGGCGGCTGTCTGCCGTGCCCGGGGTATGGAAATGGCATATTGATTATTCTGGCAGAAAAATACCGTCGGGGCCTGAAAAACTCCGGCAAAGTTCATGGCCTCATGAAAATCCCCTTCTGATGTGCCACCATCACCAAAATATACCAGGGTAGCTACGTCATCTCCCTTGATCTTGGCTGCCCAGGCAGCTCCTACAGCATGAAGGGGCTGGGTACCCACCGGGATAGAGATAGGAAAGATATTGACCCCTTCTGGTGCAGCATTGCCCAATTCATTGCCCATCCAATATAAGAAGACAGATTCCAGTGGCATACCTTTTACCACCATAGCAGCCATTTCCCGGAAAGTAGGGAACATCCAATCCGATCTTGGTAAGGCATAGGCACTCCCTACCTCTGCTGCTTCCTGACCGCGTACCGGGGCATAGGTACCGAACCGGCCCTGGCGTTGGAGTTTTAATGCCTTGTCATCGGCCACTCGACTTAATACCATGAACCGATAAAGGGTTTTTAAATCATCATTGCTTAGCTTGGGTTCCAGGTCGGGGTTGACTATCCGCCCATCTTTATCCAGTATCTGTGCCATCTCCCCTTTCAAGGGATCATATTTTCCCAATAACGATAACAAGGGTTGTACTCTCCTTTTCCGGATTAAGTTAGGGGCTTATCTTATATCACCCGGCGCTTATTGTCAATAAATCGAATCGAGTATTCGGATAATCCTTTTTGAATTTTAACAGTATATGCGGCTCTCGTTCATCTGGTGCTGACAATACTAGAAATGCTTTTTCATATTCCAACAAATGTCCAATGAGCCCGAGTATTTGTTCTTCCCTCAGGGCATTGATCGTTATTTTTGCTATACCTCCACCAACTGTAGCGGCTATGACTCGTCCGTTTTCTCTTTGGACAGGTCTCCTTTGAGATAGGCCTCGAACGCTCCCATATCGAAATGTCCGTGGCCGCTCAGGTTGAAAAGGATAACCCTTTCCTTACCTTCTTCTCGTGCCCGGAGAGCTTCATCAATGACCGCACGGATAGCATGGGAGGCTTCAGGGGCGCTAATAATCCCTTCGGTACGTGCAAAAATGAGAGAAGCTTCAAAACATGCTTGCTGTTCATAAGCTCGGGCTTCAATCAAGCCGTCTAACAAAAGCTGACTAACTAGAGGGGACATCCCATGATAACGCAGACCTCCGGCATGGATTCCGGGGGGGACAAAATCGTGCCCCAGAGTATACATGGGTAGTAACGGGGTTTGGCGTGCTGCATCGCCAAAGTCATAAGTGAACTTTCCTCGGGTTAAAGTAGGACATGCTTCAGGTTCTACCGCAATTGCCCTCAGTTCTTTCCCATGTATCTTATCGCATAGAAAAGGGAAGGCCAGCCCGGCAAAATTACTCCCGCCACCACAGCAGCCGATGACTACCTCAGGGATGTCTCCTGCCTTTTTCAATTGCTTCTGGGCTTCTAGCCCGATCACAGTCTGGTGAAGCAAGACATGATTGAGGACGCTACCCAGAGCATATTTGGTATCAGCGTGTGAAAGGGCATCCTCGATAGCTTCACCGATAGCAATCCCCAAGCTGCCATTACAGTCAGGGTCACGCTCCAGTACTTCCCGCCCAGCGCAGGTATTAAGGCTGGGGCTAGGGGTTACTTTTGCTCCCCAAATCTTCATCTGTGTATGTCGGTAAGGTTTCTGCTGGTAACTAATCCGGACCATATAGACCTGGCATTCCAGCCCGAATAGATGACAGGCTAAACTCAAGGCGCTTCCCCACTGCCCTGCTCCAGTCTCAGTAGTTAGCCGCTTTACTCCTTCGACTTTATTATAGTATGCCTGGGCAATGGCAGTATTGGGTTTGTGACTTCCGGTAGGACTCACACCTTCATATTTATAATAGATCCTGGCTGGTGTACTTAAATGTCTTTCCAGCCTGTAAGCCCGGTAGAGGGGTGTAGGTCGCCACAGTCTCAAAATTTCTCGCACTTCTTCAGGAATCTGAATCCAGCGTTCCTGGCTAATTTCCTGCTCGATAAGACCCTGAGGAAAGATAGGTGCCAGGGCTTCGGGATGCAGAGGCTCGCGGGTTTTTGGGTTAAGGGGAGGTTGGAGGGATCGTGGCAGGTCAGCTGCGATGTTATACCAGTAAGTCGGTAGTTCATTCTCTTCTAGTAAAACCTTGGTCTCAGACATCTTTTTGCCTCTTCTAATAATCGAGGAATCTTTTTTGGATGATTAATAACTTGACTTTGTCACATTTGCCCTGTCATTCTGAGCGAAGCGAAGAATCTCGCTCCTCACAGGCTGAGACCCTTCGCTTCGCTCAGTGTGACAAGCGAGAGGTTCAATTTTAATGTGACAATGTAAAGATAAAAGACAGTTCTAATAACCTCTATAGTTTAAGATAGTCAATAGCAAATAACTTGGCAGTAATGCCTCAGTTATAGGGGAAACATTTATATTACCAAAAGAATGGGATTGCTGCATGCTAATGGGCAGATTATTTTCTCCCACCCCGCAAGGAATTACCATAGTTGGATGACCAGTTACATTCAAGTCACATCACTTGCTGAATATTCGGTTTTTAGTGCTGGCTCAAATACTTGTTGGTCGGGGCGAGAGGATTCGAACCTCCGACCCCCTGCTCCCAAAGCAGGTGCGCTAAACCAGACTGCGCTACGCCCCGACAAGGGAAGGAAAACTTAACCTTTCGCTTCACTCAAGGCAGGCCCAGGCCTAAGAGGATTTGCTTTGCCTGGGTCAATGCTTTAGCCCGGTGGCTGATATGATTCTTTAAAGTCAGATCTAATTCTGCCATGGTCTTGCTGTATTCAGGTAAGTAGAAGATCGGGTCATAACCGAAACCTTTATCTCCTTGGCCCTTGAAGGCAATTAAACCTTCACAAACTCCCTGGCAGAGAAAGGGCTCTCGTCCTGGTTTTACAATAGCTATCAGGCAAATATAACGGGCAGTCCGTTGAGCCCAGGGTATATCCTTCAGATATTCTAATAACAATTGATTACGCTGACTATCAGTCAGCCCTTCACCTCCAAATCTTGCTGATTCTACCCCTGGCTTCCCGCCTAAAGCATCCACTTCTAAACCAGAATCATCCGCCAGGGTGATCTTACCGGTAATGTTAGCCACAGTTTGGGCCTTATGGATAGCATTTTCCTGATAGCTGTTACGGGCTTCTTTAAGCGATATAGGATAAGGAAGATCAAGCAAGGTAGAGATTTTTAGGCCCCGATCCCCTAGGTAGCTCTTTATTTCTCTAATTTTACCTGGGTTAAAAGTAGAGAGGACGATCTCCAAACTCCTTCAGCCCCCCAAGACCTTTTTCTGCACCTCTATCAATTCCTTAATCCCTTTTTCTGCCAGGCCTAGCAACTCATCCATCTCTCTTCTACTAAAGGGTCTCCCTTCGGCAGTACCCTGGATTTCTACATAACGACCGCTGCCAGTCATCACTACATTCATATCTACCTCACAAAGTGAGTCCTCCTGGTAATTAATATCCAGCAGGGATTTCTCCTCTAATATCCCTACGCTGGTAGCCGCTATATAATCTTCTAAAGGGATCTTCTCCAGTTTGCCTATCCTGACTAAGTAACGCAAGGCGTCATGCAAAGCTACAAATGAGCCGGTAATAGAGGCGGTTCTGGTACCGCCATCGGCCTGGATAACATCGCAGTCCAGCCAAATAGTTCTTGATCCCAAGGCATTGAGGTCTACTACCGACCTTAAAGATCTCCCTATAAGGCGTTGGATCTCCTGGGTTCTACCGCCAATTCTTCCCCTGGTGGCCTCCCGGGGTATGCGGTTCTGGGCTGATCGAGGCAACATACCATATTCGGCTGTTACCCACCCTTGATCGCTGTCTCGCAAGAAAGGGGGGACAGAGTCTTCAATAGTAGCGGTACATATAACCCTTGTATCTCCTACAGATATTAATACTGAGCCCTCAGCATGCTTGATAAAATTACGGACCATCTTTACAGGACGTAATTCTTCCGGGCTACGGCCGTCATTCCTCATCCCTTCCTACCTTTCTTCAATGTACAAAGACATAATTTTAGCTACCTTTCCTCTCCTATATTATAACATACCGGGGTCTTCCGCAATCAATTTCCTGTTTAGAACAGGTTTTGTAACTGTTTAGCCAAATAAAGTTTTAAATTCTGTTTAGCCACAGAGGCACCGAGAACACGGAGGAAGATATTTGATTAATACTAGGCCCAGGGAGAGTCAACAAAAACTGTAGCATGAAAGTCTTCGGCCCGAAGGCCTCAGGCTGAGGGCTTGCTTTCATAACTGCGAGCAAGCTCGCACGCTACATCTCTGAACCTTAGTAGACAGTTAATTTTTTCTTTTCTCTGTGAACTCTGTGTCTCCGTGGCTAAACACTTACGTTTATAGCCGTTTTAAAAGGGGAAGAGATTTAGAGGTCTATCTGGCAGACTTGACTGGGGTCAATGGGTAAGAATCTATTACCTATTTTGATAAACTTATCCGGTTGGTCAGTAACGTAATAGT
>MHDQ01000320.1 GCA_001803565.1 Nitrospinae bacterium RIFCSPLOWO2_12_FULL_45_22
AGCCTTTTTCATCGCAAAACATTAACAAATTATGCGTGAATTGTAGCCGCAACCTTAAGGTTGCGCTATTTATGACAGATGAATTCATTCGCAGGCTAAAGCCTGCGACTACAACAATTTTTATAAATTTACGCATAATTTGGTATTATAAGGGGCTAAAGTTTTATTGTAATCGTTCACCACAGAGCACGCTGAGAACACAGAGAAAAGATTACTCTTGAAATTTATGTGCTAACCTTCGAATACCATCATTATAGAGCCTTGACATTGATCATTCGTCATAAAACATTGGGCAATGAACAATGATATAAAAAATTCATTTCCCACAAGGGGATATTTTTCATCCCCCCTTGATAAGGGTTATATCTCATTTTATATGACATTGCAAGACTTGACCCCATCTGCCCATATAACTTGCCTTCCGGATTCAATTCTGACAAAATATAGAAAACTTTATAATCAATTGTTAGGGATTAAAACTATATGACAAGGAAAAATCCGTTTGCCCAATATGAAGAGTGGGGAGAAGAAAAAGTGCGTCACCTTTTGGCTACAGGTAGAATTCAACCTGGAAGTGAGAGTCATAACAAAATGTCCTCATGGTTAAAATTATTGGATGATAAACGTACCGTAGTGCAGGCAGTACGGGCTGAAACACGGGAAGAAGAAACCCTTTCCATTTCTCGCAAAGCCTTACAAGCTTCCGAAGAGGCTAATTCAATTGCATCAAAAGCGCGATTTGAGGCCCGCCAGGCAAATATTATAGCAATTATCGCTATGATATTAAGTGGGATTATAGCTATCATTGCCACATCAGATAAGCTCATATTATTCCTCCAAGGGCTTGGAATCGTAAGCCTCTAACAAGTCATTGGAGCTGACGGCGAAACGTCGCAGCCCGTTAGGAGGAAATCATGACAAATGAAGAAATAAAACAGAAACTTGAAGCATCATTTCACCCCTATCGTTGTGTTGCTGAAATATGGGACTACCGTCAAAAAATACGGTTTCATATCTTTGATCAAAACGATAAACCCATAATTACAGCCCCAGAGATTGTAATACCTAAAATCAACCGTGAATCCTGGTTGTCTTCTCTTATCAGACAAACTAAAGATGAAATTAAGAGAAAAAATTATTTTATTGATTAGGCGTGTAACAACCGGCAATTATCTTTACTATGCAACCATTACTGGCCTTAAACCGCACGCATTCACCATCTACCTCAAATGGCGTTCCATCAATTTCTTTGGCGTTATCACGGGCGAGAGCGTCAGCATACTCACGTAGAGCTGTAGGAACGGCATGGCAAAAAGCATCCTGCTCTTCTTGCAATCGTTCAACCATAATATTCAAAAGGCGGTAAATCATAATTAATCACCCCCTAACCAGCGGCTGGACTTGACCGGGGAAGCCCCGGCAAGTCAGCCGTTACGTTAGGCGTGACGTGAGGGCCTGATGGAACATTTGTCAATGTCTATAGCGGAGGTAATGGCAGGTTTGGACTGGAGTGCTTGGGTGACCGCTTTGGCCACTCTTGTATTGGCCATCCTCACATTCGTGTACGTCAGGCTTACCAAAAAGATTCTTGATGCTCAATCTGACCCCTGCGTTGTTCTTACCGTAGTGCACACGATGTGGCTATTTTCTGTCAGAAATCCATTAATAAGGGTAGCGGCAGAGATTGTCTCTACTTTCATCCTCCAATGGCAAAGGCAAGCTTTGCAGCTACATTTGATCGGCATTGTTAACCCCGGATTCAGGGTTATTATATAAGCTTTATGACAAAGAATAGCCACACCCAATTAATTTTAATGAAATGATCTGATATGTTCTGATTATCAGCATCGGGAGGAATAAATTATGGAGGAATATACCACAGTACCCAGGCTTGTGCGGGTAAGAGCGCGGGGTCAACTCACGATCCCCCAGGAGATGAGGGAGGCATTAGAGCTTGATGAGCATACGGGTCTCAATATCCTTCGGGTTGGCAAGGTATTGCTTATGACTCCAAAGCGATTGCAACGGGCCTCGCTGGCCGCAGAAGTGGAGCGGGAGTAGCTTTTTTGGTTCTTTTCTGGTTACACAGCGTGTGCACCGGATTCAGGAGGTTAGTCAATTAATGGGTAGGTCAATGATAAAAGAAGTTCCTTTGCCCACTTGACTTTCAACCTGTATATTACCGGAATGATTTAGTATTATGCCATAAGTAGCAGTGAGGCCTAATCCTGTACCTTCGCCCAGGCGTTTAGTAGTAAAAAATGGATCAAATATTTTATCTATGTTTTTTCCTTTAATCCCTACACCCGTATCCTTAATTATCACCCGGATACTATTATTGTGGGGTTCAGTCTTAATATAAAGCCTTCCCCCGCCAGGCATAGCATCCTTAGCATTATTAAATAAGTTTAAGAAGGCTTCCATTATCTGGTTGCGGTTGCATTTAATTGCTGGTATCTCTGGATAATATTTTTTTATTATTCTAACATTCTTAAAATGTTCAAGGGTTTCTACCTGAGAAGCGGTTGCGTCTAGAATAGAATTGATGTTTAGTGATGATTTTTCCTTTCTCTCATCCACCGTACGGACAAAATTCAAAAAATTATTAACAATCTCTTTGATGCGATTTGCACTATTCATCATGGATTTTAAACACACCAGCATTTCATTATCCAGTTTTTCCTCTGACATTAGCAACAGTTGGAGATAATTACTGATGCAGCACAAGGGGTTATTGATCTCATGAGCGATACCTGCCCCTAGTTCACCTAAAGCTAGCATCTTTTCTGCGTGAACTAACTGCTTGTGGGTCTCCTTATCAACAACGAAATTTTTCTTCTTCATATCTTTTCTCTACCCGTTTTGGGCCTATCTATTATCCCGACTTTGGTAGTCTAGCTCATCATGAATTTCGGATAGACTATAGTGTATACCCCCAGTAAATCTTGGATCTCTCCTCTTAGTCAAACCTTACATCCCATTTCCCAAATGATGCCCTCTCATCAAGCATTCTTGGGCCAAAGAAACCTATCTCTTTTCTAAGATTGAAAATTTCCATCTGTTCCAATAATCTGGGGTCCAGATTTATAACGTTGATACTTCCCTTCTGATTAATCTTTGTCATTTCGTAGTAAGCATCATATAAGAGTTCAAAAATGTTAAAGTTTATCTTGTCAAGAAATGCCCCATTGATAATAATATTCTTTTTCCCTTTTCTAATCGGCTCCATCAAGATTTCTTTGAACTCAAATATATTATTGCCATTTATCTCTCCTTCCCAATTGACAAATTCTATGGTGGAAAGGTCATTCACTAAGAAGGGTCTTATTAGGCACTTTTTATATTCCCGGCCCTCTATTACCACCCAATTTCCTTTATAACCGCATCTGTCTTTCTTTAAGCAATAATATCCTCCGTGATATACCTGAGCAAAGAGTCAGCGCGATACAGATTCTGGTTTGTTCTTAAGATTTTGCCTCTCTTGCTCAACTCTTTCTTTACTTTCTTCCAGACATCTTTCAATTACCTGCTCTATTTTATTTGGGCTATCCCCAAAAAGAATGCAGTCATCCGCACCGTAAGCAAAAAGCATGTCTCTAATTTGATCAAACTCTGACTCATCAGCAACTATAACAATAGGATATCCCTCTCTACCTTTCTTTTTATTTCTCTCCAATAATTTGGGTGCCAATGGGTTATTTATTTCGATTAAGATTACATCCGGAGCCTCTTCTGAAATCTTCTTTAGCATTTGGTTTAAATTATCTTCTTTTCCTGAATAGAGACTGATTTGATAGGTTGATAATTGATCTTTGAGTCTGTTAAAGAGTGTTTGAGAAGCCAACAGTAATTTCTTTTTCTCATCCTCAATTTCTTTATTTTGGGTTAGTCTTTCAATAAGTAATTTCACATCCCCCGGATTATAAGGTTTTTTAAGGTAGTCTACTGCCCCATATTTTTTTGCATTAAGGAGAGTATCTATGCCTGGATAACCTGTTACCATTATAGTCTTAACCTGAGGGGAGCGCTCCCTCAATCTCCGCAAAAAATCAATACCATTCATCTGTGGCATCATAATGTCAGTAATGACTATCTCCGTATCCTCAGTTATTTTCTCTAACCCTTCCTGGGCACTGATTGCCGTTACAGTACAAAACCCTTCCTTCTGTAAGTATTCGCTAAGAGAAACCGCTATACTAGAGTCATCGTCAACTATTAAAATATTCTTATTACCCAAGGAATATCCCCCCTCTAGGATTTATTTACCCCGATACCATTAAACCCTTATTCTTGAGGTTTTCTAATGGGTACATTAATTTAATATCTCTTTT
Organism: Nitrospinae bacterium RIFCSPLOWO2_12_FULL_45_22; assembly: GCA_001803565.1. Classification (GTDB taxonomy): domain Bacteria; phylum 2-12-FULL-45-22; class 2-12-FULL-45-22; order 2-12-FULL-45-22; family 2-12-FULL-45-22; genus 2-12-FULL-45-22. The sequence goes on from MHDQ01000320.1 coordinate 4,332, forward strand.
AGGGATCATCTTGAAATTTGTAGGTAACTACCAGACACCAAGGAGACAAAAACCCATAATTTATAATCGGCATTTCTCTCCAATAAATTTAGGGAAATAATTCCCATTACATTAAAAATCCCCTCAAGGAGTGCCTACCAGTAATTAGGACTAGGCATCGGCGCGGAAATCAGTATAATATCTGAGTAAGCCTTCCCGTAGAGACTTGGTTACTGGTCATTGGTTAATAATTAATGACTGATGACTATTTATTCTCGGCGCTTTGTAGCGCATAATTTATGATAACCTATCAGGTAGGAGGAAGAGATGGCTAGATTAAAAACAACTAGAGTGGTTTTGGGCTTATTTTTGTTACCTTTAACCTTCTTTTTTAGCGAGGCTTTTGCCGAATATGGCGATCCGACGGCAGAAGAGCAATATATGCTGGAGCTGATAAATAGGGCCCGGGCCAACCCCGCCGAGGAGGGACAACGCTTCGCATATACCAATGATACTGACGTACAGAATGCTATAAATTATTTTGCGGTCAATATATCTACCATGATAGCCGAATTTAATTCTTATCCTACCCATCCGCCGCTGACCTTTGACAAGAGGTTAATAGATATGGCCCGCTTTCATTCGGACGATATGCTAAAGTATAATTACCAGGGGCATACTGGCTCAGGGGGTGATACCCTGACTGATCGGCTCAAGCTTTTTGGCTACGATTATTCATCTGCTGCGGAAAACGTTTATGCCTATGCAAAATCTCTCTTTTATGGCCATGCAGGATTCATGGTAGACTGGGGAGTTCCCGATTTAGGACACAGGAAGAACCTCCTTGAATTTACTAAAACTGGTAGCATACACAAGGAAATCGGCATCGGTATTGTCCATACAGTTACTTCCTCGACCTTCAAAAATCTTTTAAAATTCCAACCCCCGGGTATTTTTCTCCAGGCAACCGTGGGCCCCATAATTATAACCGAGAACTTTGCCCTATCTCGCTCGATGACCCAGGGCCCTTCTCTTCTAGGGGTAATATATGACGATAAAAATGGCAATAATTTCTATGATATCGGTGAAGGTCTAAAGGGTGTCACGGTAGAATCGGATAATGGTCAATCTACCACTACTTCCACTAGCGGTGGGTATTCTATGGAAATAACCTCTCCCGGTAGTTATATAGTAAAAGCCACAGGTGGCGGATTATCATATCCCCTTACCAAAACTGTCGAGATAGCCGATAAGAATGTTAAAGTAGATTTTCTAGCTTCAGAATCTCAGGCTAATACATTACTATCCTTATCCTTATCTAAAAGCGCATATTTGGTCGGTGAAGCTGTAACCCTGTATGTGAGTGTGTATCCCGGGATAGATATTGAGAGCGCCGATGTATATCTAGTATTGGTCTATCCAGATATAAGCTTTAGGAGCGTGACAGATATTGATGGTTCATTAGGGGAACAGAATAAGGCCGTTGCCCTGGCTAAATCCTGGCCTGTTACTGCGGTTTCTGCCTATCCCCTGTTCCAGAAGACTTTCCAGCTTACGGATCAGAAGGGGAAATATCAGTTATTCCTTATCCTGGTTAAACCAGGCGCTGATCCTTTAAATATCTTTAACTGGCTGACCTATAAGGATGTCAGTTTTTCGCTACAATAAAAATGCTCCTTTTTTGTAGTGGCAGAGCTTGCTCTGCTAGGAATGTTGAGCAGGCCTTCGGGCTGAGGCCATCTAGGCCGAAGCGTGAACATTACAAATTATATTAGCTAGACGTTATGATAAAGAATAGCCACACCCAAATTATTTGAAGAGAGTCTATTTTTACCCGGATGATTATCCCGGGCCCTATCGCTCCCTTTTAAAGCCTTTAATGGATTGGTAATGCCTCTCACATACCCGGCCAAGCAGCCTCACCTGGCGGTTATCCAACTAGGCCGCCTAGGGGATATGATACAATCCACGTTGGCCCTCAAGGCATTACGCCAGCAAAACCCCGCTGCTCACCTCAGCCTGATCGCCTTTAAACCCTTTGTCAAGGTATTGGCCCACTGGCCGGTCATTGATGAGGTTATTACCCTTGATCAATCTGAATGGTCTTACCTGACCGAGCCTAATGCCTGGGATAGTGCTACCTATGCCCCGGTAGTCAATGCCTTTGCCAAGAAATTAAATAAATTTGATCGGGTCTACAATCTAACTTTTAACGAGCTTGCCTCTTATCTGGCTTACTCCCTCGCTAAGCCTAACCAGGTAACGGGCTTTACCCTGGATGATGTAGGAAACTTTGTCTGTGCTAGCGATTGGGGACAATACCTGACAGCAAGTTTGGACTTTCGTTTACTTAATCCCTTTAATCTCGTGGACCTTTTTGTCTTGATGGTGCAGGGGTACCCCTTCTCTGGTACGCTGCATGTATCTAGCAGTAATATAGACCAAGCATCAACCTTGCTCCCAGCCAATTGCGATGATACTATCATGATCGCCTTGCAATGTGGCGCCAGTAGAAACCAGCGTTGCTGGCCCCTAGAACAGTTTGCCTCCTTAGCCAATATCCTGACCGATCATCCCAGGGTGCGGCTCGTATTTGTGGGTACAGAGGACGAAGGACCCCTTGTAGCTCAGATTATCTTATTGATGAAGGACAAACAGCGGGCCATCAATCTGACTGGCCAAACTCAGCTTAGCCAACTGGCCGATGTCATCAGGCAGGTGCGCCTTGTGGTGGGTAACGATACCGGTACGATGCATCTAGCCGCCGCAGTAGGCACTCCTACAGTGACCATCTTTTTGGATTATGCCCATTTCTGGGAGACTGGACCGTATGGTTTTGATCATCTGGTCCTACAGGCCGCTCCACCCCAATATCCTTCCCAGGCAACCATTTGGGGTCAATCATCCAGCCAGATTAGTACCACCGCGGTAGCCATCTGCATAAGTCAGTTAGTACCAGAATTGCAATCGCTAACCATAAGTAGCCCAAATAATCAGTTGCCCTGTTATCGCTCACGCCACCTCTGGGGGCAATTAGATTATGTCCCTATTGATTCGGGAGCTGGGGCGTTGGATGATGCCTTACGGCTTATTTATCGCTGGGTATGGCTTTCGGCCCTTTGCCCGCCAGACCAATTTACTATACCGTTAGATACTTTAATAGAGACTTTACCGCAAAGTTTTATCCTGACCGCTGAAATCTTTGCAGGTCTTTGGCAGACCAGGACAAAGGCCCAAAAGGTCTCGCGGGAATTAGAGCGTTTTCAAGAAATAGTGGCTTCTTGTGAGCAGGGGGGGCAAAATTGGGTATTTACCTCTCTGGGCATATCACTACCTCAACCACTAGGGCCTATCTTGCAGGAATGGGAAAAAGATATCCAGTCAAAAGTAAGGCCCATCACAAGTTTTTTGCTATGGCAAATGCGAAACCATCTCGCTACCGGCCTTCCTGAAACCATCAGTAGTTATCTTAGTAATATCCAAACCGCCAGCCGCGCAACCCAGGCATTAATCAAGGCCCTAGATAAAATATTGTAGACACGGATTCATCCGTGCCAGGAATAGCAAGAATAGAGTATTGCTCCCCAAAAATCTCTTGGATTTTACGCTTAATTCAGATAAGATTAAAAAAAGAAAAACCGTGCACCACGACACTAAGCATCAGTAAGGAGTAATGAGTTAGCAGTAACGGCTTACGGCTCACTCCTTACTCCTCACTCATAACCCCAGGAGGCAGGGATGGATAAGAGACTAGAGGAGTTGGTTGATAGTACTTTCAAGTTAAAGGATATGGAAGGGCCGGATAAAGTGACCAGTCTTTCAGAGGCTATTAGACGCTATATAAAGCCGGGGATGGCGCTCCATATCGGTATTGATGCCAATGCCGCTATTTGTGAGCTCATTAGACAATATTGGGGTACTAATCCCGGATTCACCTATATATCTAGCATGATCATAAACCATGGGCTAAATCTTATCCATGCTGGCTTGGTGAATAAGGTAATCACCTCTAATAGCTCGGATATATACCCTACCCCTAGTCCTAGCCGCATCATCCAACGAGCATATAAAGCTAAGACAATTGAGTTTGAAAATTGGTCCCTCTACAGTCACCTCCAACGCTTAATGGCAGCGGCCCTGGGTCTTGAGTTCCTACCCACTCGCTCTATTATAGGTAGTAGTATGGCGGAGGAGAATAAAGATAGCTTTAAGCTGTTAGAGGACCCCTTTGGCAGTGGCAAGAGAGTGGGCATAGTAAAGGCCCTTATGCCTGATGTTTCGATAGTGCATGTATTAGCCGCAGATAGATATGGTAATGCCATACCGGTGCCCCCATACCTGGCCGAGACCGCCTGGGGCGTAAAAGCTAGCCGGCATGGGGCGATATTGACAACGGAAAAGCTGGTCTCTACCGACTTTATAAGAAAACATTCACTTCTGGTAAAGATCCCTGGTTATATGGTTAATGCAGTAGTTATTACACCCTTTGGGGCCCATCCTGGCGGTCTGATTAATCGCTGCCTACCCGAGGTAGAGCCCTATGCCGATGATGATGATTTCATTAGCCCGTATCGCAAAGCTACTGAAGCGCCACATACCCTGGACAAATGGCTAAAAGAGTGGGTCCTGGATTGCCCGACGCACGATGATTATCTTACTAAATTGGGCCATCAGCGGCTTATGTTGCTCAAAGGAAAAGCCCAAGAAGATACCTGGCAATATCGCTTGAATCTCCTGGCGAAGGATATTTCCCTGGAAGAGAAATATAACCCGGCTGAAATGATGGTAATAGCGGCTGCTCGCTTAATGCTGGACAAGATCCTCAAGAATAATTATAAAACTATACTTACAGGCGTAGGGGTATCAGCCCTAGCAGCTTGGTTAGCCAGTTATCAACTAAAAAAGAGAGGGTATGATATAGAGCTGGTTATTGGATCGGGGGCTTTTGGCCACTCGCCCCGCCCTGGTAACGTTGATCTCAATAATTATTCTAACATTATGACTTGTAAGATGATCAGTGATACTCTGGATATATATGGGGTCATGGTAGGGGGGGCAAAGAACAACTGTTTAGGGGCCCTGGGAGCGGGCCAGATTGATAAGTGGGGTAATATCAATTCCACGAGAGTATCAGATGATCTTTTCCTTGTCGGCGCTGGTGGGGGAAACGATGTTGCTAGCGGGGCACGGGAGATAGTGGTAGCAGCCCACCAATCAGCTAAACGCTTTGTAGAAAAGGTACCTTATATAAGCATGCCTGGTGAGAGGGTAAAGACCCTGGTATCAACCCTGGGTGTTATGGAAAAATTGGGTGATGATAAAGAATTTACTTTAACGCAATACCTGTCAACACCGGAACCTTTAACCCCAGAGCAAAGGATAAAGAAGATAAAAGAGAATTGCGGGTGGGAGCTAAAAATATCTTCTAACACCCACGGAGTTCCAGTCCCTACCGTTGAAGAATTATTAACCCTTAGACTGCTGGACCCCAAGAAGGAATTTATTGGCCCGTAAACCCCAGGTCATTAGGTGATTAGGTTATTAGGTTATTGGGTTATTAGGTGACTAAGTGACCAGGTCATTAGGTAATTACGTAATGACCCAATAACCTAATAACCCAATGACGCAAATTGAGGAGAAGGTAATGATAGAGGGCAGGGATTTTCTGGAAGCAAGATTTCGCCTTCAGGAACATGAAGGGCCGGACAAGTCTTCTGCTAAACCCAAATATAATGACCCCTTTCCAGCAAGGCTCGACCATGTATAATCAAAAGATAGGGATTTCAGTGGTTTTCCCCTCTTTTAATGAGGAAGAAAATATTGAGAGGGCTGTAAGGGCTACAACCGACGTATTGGAGTTAATAGTTAGCGATTATGAAATAATTATCGTTAATGATGCCAGCACGGATGCCACAGGGGATATCGCCGAGAGTTTAGCAGAAAAGAACGGGAAAATATCCGTAATTCACCACAAAAAAAATAAAAAACTAGGCGGGGCATTAAAAACAGGTTTCGCAAAGGCAAGTAAGGAGCTGGTCTTATATTCTGATGTTGATCTCCCCTTTGATTTTATGGAGGTATCTAAAGCCCTAAGGATAATGGAATATACCGGTGCTGATATTGTCTCAGCATACAGGCATGATAGGATCTCAGAAGGGGTCAAGCGGGCGGTATATTCTTATATTTATAACGCAATGGTAAGACTCCTTTTCGGGCTAAGGGTCAGAGATATAAACTTTTCTTTTAAGCTCTTTAAACGAAATATCCTGGATAGGATAGAGCTTGTTTCCAATGGTTCTTTTATAGATGCTGAATTGCTGATTAAGAGTCAAAAAAATGGTTTTCAGATTGTTCAGATGGGCGTGGATTTTTTCCCCAGACTGAGAGGAAGTTCAACCCTCTCAAGTCCATCGGTCATCTTTAACATCTTAAGCGATATGCTCGCCTTGCTCTTCCAATATAAGTTTAAGAGATTCCTCGGGCCAGAGAATAATGAAAGAGGCTGAATATTACCGAAATTTCGAATATGAGGAGAAAAACTGGTGGTTTATTGGGATGAGGAGTATATATCAGGGATTACTAGATCTTTTTATAAATATAAATATGGAGATGCCCAAAAAATTGTTGGATACTGGCTGTGGAACTGGAGGTATGCTCCGGTATCTTAAGAAATATGGTTTTGTAATCGGGTCTGATGTTTCTATGACAGCTTTAGAATTCTGTAGAAAAAGGGGGGAGACCCATCTGGTTTTGTCAAATTCCCTCCGATTGCCCTTTCAGAACAATTCTCTTGACGTTATTACCGCCTTTGGCGTGATAGAACATCTGGATGACGATACCACAATGTTAAAGGAATTGTACCGGGTTTGCAAGCCTGAAGGGAGGTTATTTATCCTAACCTCTGCGTTCCAATTTCTATGGAGTTATCATGACGATGCTAACGAGCATAAGAGGAGATATACCAGGGGCGGTCTTTCTGACAGAGTTGGGCAGTCAGGTTTTAGAATAGAAAAGATCTGTTATGTAAATACATTTCTTTTCCCCGTGATACTCCTTATAAGGTTGATTCAAAAGATATTCTATAATAATAGGAAATTAGATAAAGTTAAGCGGGATATAATAACCCCCCCTTTTGGTATAAACAAACTGTTAACCTATATCCTGCAACTAGAAGCCCGGTTGCTAAGGAGAAGGGATCTCCCTTTCGGTGTCTCTCTAATCTGCGTTGCCCAGAAATGATCTCAGGAAAAGAGGCCCTAAGAAAATTATTAAATATCTATGCGAAATGTCCCTTATTTTCTAAGCTGCATATTTGGGTTAGGTTTAAATCCTGTCCTTTTCTTGAACTGATAAAATATATTCCCGAAGATGGTAAAATATTAGACCTAGGTTGTGGCTATGGGCTCTTTACCTGCCTCTTACATTTGACCTCACCCGGTCGCAATATAATCGGTATTGATCTCGACAGGAAAAAACTGGGGATCGCTATAAAAGTAACTACCAACTGTTCAGAGAAAATATCATTTCGTATGGGTGATATATGTGAAATTGGTGAAAACGATCTTGACTGTATCACAATTATTGATGTGTTATACTTGATTCCCTTCGAGCGCTGGGAGCTGATATTTGAAAACTGTTTTAACAGATTGAAACCTAATGGGCTTCTTTTGATAAAGGAGATGGGTAAGAAACCTTCATGGAAATATATTTGGAACTTAATCCAGGAGACCTTATCAGTTAAGATCTTCAATATTACCGAAGGTAATTCTTTTTACTTCAAAACCCCTTTGGAGCTGGGTGAGGATTTACGCAGAATTGGTTTTAAGGTCACAAGGCTCGATCTTAACAAAAGGTATGCCCACCCCCACTTTCTCTATCTTTGCCGAAAAGGTTAAGAAGATGCACAAACCATCGGTGAAACGGTTAATAGTCACTGCAGACGACTTTGGACTGACTAAAGGTATAAACCAGGGGATATTCGAAGCCTTTAGTAAAGGTATAGTAACTAATACCACACTGATAGTAAATGGTCGTGCCTACGATCATGCCCTAGACCTGGCTAAAACGAACCCTGGCCTGCCCCTGGGAATACACTTAACCCTTATGGAGGAAAGAGCGGTTTTAAGTAATAAAGAAATACCTACTTTAGTCCAAAAGGATTCTTTTCTGCCCAGGAACTATCGCCAGCTTATATTGAATTTATTCTCAAAAAAAATAAGATTACCTGAGATCGAGGCAGAGTTTAAAGCCCAAATAGATAAGTTTCTGGCTAGTGGGATAAAACCGACTCACATTGATAGCCATCAGCATATCCACATGCTACCAAGCATCTTCAATATCGTAGTAAAGCTGGCCAGGGAATATGGAGTAAAAAATATAAGGTTCCCGTATGAAAAGAGGGTGGTTCACAAAGGCTATATTCTTAGTACTCACAATCTAAACCGGGCCATTCTGAAGTACATTTGTTCTAAGGCAAAACAAAAGATAAAACAAAATGGTATCATTACTACTGACTACTATTATGGTTTTTTAAGGAGTGGAGCCCTTTCGGTTAAGGCATTAAAAGAGATTTTGCTGGCCTTAGACTATGGAACGACCGAGCTCAACTGTCATCCCGGTTATATTGATCAGGAATGCGTTAAATATTATTCTCACTGGAATTATCATTGGGAAGAGGAATTAAAAGCCCTGACAAATGATGAGATCAAAGGTTTAATTACAAAGGACAATATTCAATTGATAAGTTATAAAGACCGATGAAGTTTATTGCCCCTTTAACTCTATATAATCAAAAACTAGCGCTAAGTCTGGTGGATTACCCACACTGACCATTTGGGATAGCTCTTTGCCGGCACTCTCTAAAGCAGTGCCTGCTGCCGCCCCTTTTACGCCTATTATTGCATGGCCCCACCAATATTTATTTCTTAAGTCATAACCGGTACCAATCGTTTTTAGGGCATCTACTGCCTTGAGGGTCAGTTTCCTTGATGCCTCATCCTTAACCGCTACCGCCACTATTTTCCCTTTCGGTATCTTCTCTATAAACTTAGCTAATCTTTCAGATTCTTTTGCATCAAGATAAGTGTCAAACCCATCTACCGCTTCGACGCTCCCGGTCTTGGGATTAATTATAGCCAGGTTATAGCCCCGTTTTTGAGGGGAGACATTTTTCCCATTTATCAGAATATGGCCAAAATATCCGCACAGAAATCCGGCACTGTTAACGATAATGTTCACGGGGGATCTTAATCCTATGTCTCCGATAAAATTGGCATTTGGTGAGGGCTTTGTATACAGAGCCGAATATCGTAATTTAATCAGATTAAGACCTTCATGGAAAAACCCGGGTGGGATTTTTAAAAGATATTGGTGCCAGCCTTTGTTTATTTTCCAGCTTGAGAGATATTGATCTTTTATATATAGTTCTAGGGAACCCCATTCTGAGGTAATAGGTTTAATTTTCATGGTCATTGTCATTTCGGATTTAGGCAGAGGATTCCCCAGGTGGAAAAAGATCTCAGATTTTTGGTAGCCCATGGGCCTATAATATGTTTCACCATTCCATTTTGCGCTATCCAACCAGCCTCTGCCTAAATAGATATTTGATAAGCTGTCGCCAAAGCTAATAGAGATATTGACGGTATCTCTTTTATCCCGTTGAACAACTTTATAAACTATAAGTTTACTATTCTGACAAATCTTTTCTAAATCCAGGACTTTTTCTAAATAATCAATTATATAAAAAGCATAAGGTAGATGAACGATAATATAGTGAATATTTAGAGCCGGCATGGACTCTTTAAATATTATTCTGTCTCTGGCGATAGTATCAGCCGTAACATTAATCATCCCATCTTCTTTTATAGAGGAGAGCCTTTTTACAAAAGGGAGATTAGAATAATATTTTAAATTATCCGGATGGCGCCGGGATAAGAGGGTATTGAATATGCGCTTTTCATGGCCTATCTGATCCAGGGAGGCATCAGCCTCGAGAGAGGTAATCTCCCAGATCTGAAAATCACCGCTTTGTTTAGCTATCTGTTCAAATATCTTGGGCTTATGGTAATGATACAACTCGATGGGCAAATTCAGATATTCGAAAGATATTAAGCCACCAATTAACAATACAACTACCACCCCCCTTCTTTGACTTTGAAGCCTAAATAATATTTCCTTAATAGAGTAAGCGGCCAAGATAGCGGCTGATAGCATTACCATTATATTAAAGCGGCTTGCTGCCCTCACCCCATTGATAACTGGGATATATTGCAATAGTAGGTATGGGAGCGGGATTCTGAATTCCTTCCCATTTATATGCAGGTAAGGCCCTAATGACAGAAGCATAAAAGTTAGGAAGGCAATGGTCCATAATTGAATGCCCTTCTCTTTTCGAAATCTAATCATACAATAAATAGACAGGAGTAAGACAGCGTAACCAGCAAAGACCACACCTTCGACACCGCTATGCTGGAGAAATTTGCCGTGACTCCAGGAATATAGATTTAGGGTATCCCGGTATTTCCCGAAAATACCTAAAAAAGGATGCCAGGGGCTGGGAGAAATATATCCTCGTAAGTCTGCTACAAACAAATTCTGTCCCCACATCTGATAATAATGAGGACCTTTATCTAGCTCGCTTATTATGGTAACCAATACCGGGGAAAATAGGGCACTGAAGATCAATATTATTAGGATTAAATTTTTTACTATTACGGAATAATTTACCTTTTTTATAATGACAAGATGAAAAAAATAAATTAATGTAAATATAATTAGATAAATTAAATAATAATAATCACATAATGCAGTTAATGCCAGGAATAGTCCTGCCAGAAGAGGATTCATGGCTCGGGGTTTTTCTTCGTTAGATTTAATTAGATAGAGGATATAGAAGGGCATCCATTCGGTGCTGGTCAGGTTAAAATGTCCTTTTAAATGGGCAAATATGTAGGGACAAAAGGCAAATATTAATCCGGCAATAAAAGCACCGATTTTATTTTTAGTAAGATATTCAGCTAATAAATAAGCACCATATGCAGAGAAAACAAAGGAAAAAATGATTATTATATTATTAGCAATGACAATGTTAAACAGAAGCTGTAAAGGTATGGAGAGTAATCCATTGAACAAGGTAAGGGCATGAAAAACTAAACTATGGCCTAAGGGATAGAAGATATAATCACAATATAAAGGATTAGTCCGGATCTCTATCAGTGCTTTCTTTATCCACCATAGATTCCATAGGAATACGAAATTATCACCACCGCTGCCGGGTATATGGGTAGAGAAATTTAATGCCAATGGATAGGTAAAGGTCAAGGTCAAGGCTAAGTAAGCCGCCAATAATAAGGGCTTAGTAATTTTTATCTTCATCTCTGATGCCCATACAGCGTCGGGAAATATTTCGTCACTGTTTAGACAGGATTAACAGGATTTACAATTTTTTATCCTTCCGGGCCAAAAGGCCCGACAGGCTTCCAGTCCGCAGGGTTAGAGGCTTTTGTCTTTATCCTGTTTCATCCTGTAAATCCTGTCAAAAAAATGAAAATTCCTATACTATCAAGTTAGCTGCATTAAGATTATAGTGATGAAGACCGGATTTCTATTATAATATCTAGTGGCAAAGATTGCTTTGCAGGAATTTTTTCCGTGGCAACTACTTAGTTTCAATCTGTTTAATCACAAGGGGGTATTTTGCCTTGACAAAGGGGGTATCTTGGCTTGGATAGGCTTAATTTTCATGCTATACTTTGACTATCCTCTTTAAGGGAAAATTCATAAACTTTCGGTTCATAAAGTACCATAAAAATTTGTGAGAGAAATCTTTTCCCATCAATTAATAGGATGGACACCCGGCTATACGAGTGGTGTTCCAACCCCGCAAAAATATTTTCTTAAAAGACTTTGTTACCCTGGGAGAATAGCATGACAGGATTCAGAGATGTGCTGGAAGCAAGATTTCGCCTCCAGGAACATGAAGGGCCAGATAAGGTATGTGACTTGAAAGAGGCGATAAAAAGGCATATCGAGCCTGGGATGACTATCCATTTGGGGCAGACCGGTGTGAGGTGGTGCAGTGCAGCGATATACCAACTGGCTCGAGAGTTTTGGGGGACAAAACCGGCTTTTACCCTCGTAGGGGTATCTCTAAATCATCCGGTAGCGGTTCTGGTGCATGGTGGTCTGGTCAAGAAGCTGATTGCCAGCTATTATGGTGACCCTTATTATGCCCCTACACCCAATGCGGTTTACCAGAAGGCCTTTCAGGAAAAGGCGGTCGAGTTTGAGAACTGGTCTATCCTTACCCTACCGCTCCGGCTAAAAGCGGCAGCTATGGGGGTCAAGTTTATGCCCACAAAATCCCTTATAGGCAGTAGTATGGCAGAAGAGAATCGGCACAGCTTCCAGGTAGTAGATGATCCCTTTGAACCGGGTGAAAAGATTGGCCTGGTAAAAGCACTCCAGCCCGATATTACTTTGATCCATGGCTGGGCAGCGGATCGCTATGGTAATGCCATATTCCTACCCCCTTATTTAGAGAACCTTTACGGGGCTATGGCCAGCCGCAAAGGGACCATATTAACAGTCGAAAAGATTGTCTCTACTGATTTTATCCGCCAGCATGCCCACCTGGTAAAGTTACCTGGTAGCTATGTGGCCAGTATCTCCGAAGTACCATTTGGTGGCCATCCTAGCGGGTTATCTAGCTCCGGACTTAAAGAAATAGAGGTTTATGCCGAAGATTATGAGTTTGTGGACCAGGCCAATAAGGCAGCTAAAGACCCTGATAAATTGCAGGCCTGGATAGCTAAATGGGTACTGGAATGTAAAGATCATTGGGACTATCTGGAAAAACTAGGCTATGAAAGGATATTACATTTAAAAGGTAGGAGTCGGGTTGATGCCTGGAAATACAACCTGGAGGCACTACCAGCCGAGATCAATCCGCAAAAATATAACCCCATAGAGATGGCTGTGGTAGCCGCAGGCCGGAAGATAAAAGAGAAAATTTTAAAAAATAAGTATCAGACTATTTTAGCTGGGGCCGGAATGGCTAACCTGGCAGCCTGGCTAGCCTATCATGCCCTGAAAGAAGAGGGGTATCAGGTGGAGCTTATGGCCGAGATGGGGCTCTATGGGTATGACCCAAGGCCCTTTGATCCGGCTATCTTTAATCACGCCAATTTCCCTACCTGCAAAGTTATTAATGATGTACACTTGATTATGGGTATCCTTATGGCCGGTGAAAAGAATAGCTGTTTAGGCTCATTAGGGGCAGCCGAGATAGACAAATGGGGCAATATAAATACCACCGTGGTAGGGGGCAAGACTTATATAGTGGGTTCAGGCGGGGCAAATGATGTAGCCAGTGCCAGCCAGGAGATAATAGTCACCGCGCTCCAAACCCCTAAACGCTTTGTTGAAAAAGCCTCCTACATCACCTCCCCGGGGAAAAAAGTAACTACGTTGGTCTCTAATCTGGGTATCTTCGAAAAATTAGATAATGAACCGGAACTTACCCTTACCGGTTATTTCTCTCACCCGCCTCTGTCCACTAAAGAAGAAACGGTTCGTTATATAAAAGATCACTGCGGCTGGGAGCTTAAAGTTTCTCCTGATCCCCAGAAAATTCCTCCCCCTACCAGGGATGAGTTACTCTTATTGAGGACCTTTGATCCGTATAGATACTTTATTGGCGACTCCGTATGACATATCCATACCCATAAGTTAATCATGAAGAACCACAAAGACACAAAGGACACAAAGCGAAGTGATGAATTGAAAGTATTGAGCCAATCCATGAGGCGTAACTTCTGACATATCTTAAACTTTCTAATTTATGGCTTGGACTCTTAATAAATTTTAATGTTCCTGTGCTAAAGGAAGGTATCCGTAGGATTGTAAATTGATTTCTTTGTGATCTTTGTGTCTTTGTGGTTTTAACCCGGCTTAGGAACTAGTAATCCAGTAATAATGTACTGTTTATACCCTTATGAACAAGGGCCTATAAGGCCACCGAGTGAGGCCCACAGCCTCCTTATCCGCGTCACCCGTAATTGTCCCTGGAACCAGTGTGCCTTCTGCCCGGTATATAAAGACCATAAATTCCAGAGAAGGTCAGTAGAAGAAGTTAAGGGAGATATTGTGCGGGCAGCACAATTTTTTGGGCCCAATATAAACCTCATCAGGAGCGCCTTTCTGCAAGATGCCGATACCGTTATTATCAAAGCCCAGGAACTAGTAGAAATAATATCTTTTGTTAAGGCAAAGTTCCCTTTCCTGGAAAGGATCACGAGCTATGGCCGGGGTAAAACCCTGGCCAAAAAAGAAGTAGCAGACCTAAAACAATTAAAAGAAGCGGGACTCTCCCGCATCCATATGGGCCTGGAGACCGGCTATGATCCGCTCTTAGCTTATATGAGAAAAGGTGCTACTGCCCACGAGATGATTACCGCAGGGAAGAGGGTAGTAGAATCCGGCATCTCCCTTTCTCTCTATGTGATCCTGGGCCTGGGAGGGAAAAAATGGTGGCCAGAGCATGCCCGAGAAACTGCCAGGGTAATAAACCAGATAAATCCCCATTTTATCCGGGTACGGACTCTACGCATACCGGAGGGTACTCCCCTTCAGCAAAAGGCACAAACAGGAGAGTTTATCCCGTTAACCGATCAAGAAGTGGCGCTAGAAGAACGCTTATTAATAGAGAGCCTGACGGATATAAATAGCTATTTTGCCAGTGACCATATCCTCAATCTGCTGGAAGAAATAGAGGGGCAACTGCCAGGGGCAAAACCCTGGATGCTGAACGTTATTGACCGGTTCTTGCAACTTCCTGAAGAAGAAAAACTCAATTTTATTATGGGCCGCCGGGGTGGTGCTTATAGGAGTCTGGATGATCTAGATAACGAGTTATTACATCAGCGGATAGCCGGGGCGATAGACCGGCTCCGCCAGGAAGGCCCTGACCGTATAGAAGAAGCCCTACAATTATTAATGGAGCGGATGCTTTAATGGTAAGCGTTCAGGTATCAGCCTTCAGTATAAATAATTGTGAGGCGTAAGGAGTGAGAGAGCTGACGGCTGAGCGATTATCTTAACTGAGGTTAATTATGATAATACCAGAAATCCGACATAACCTGATTACCCGCGACTGGGTCATTATTTCTTCCGCGCGGAGTAAGCGACCCGACGAATTTCATAAGAAATTAGAGGGACCCGAAGAAAGCGCCCCTGACTATAAGCCAGATTGCCCTTTCTGCCGGGGTAATGAAGACAAAACACCCCCGGAACTATTCCGGATTGGAGCTGGCGATAGGGGCTGGCAGATACGGGTTATCCCGAATAAATTTGCTGCCCTGTCCCGGGAGGGAGAATTACACAGAAAAGTAGAGGGTGTTAAGAGGGCAGTTAGCGGTGTCGGGATTCATGAGGTAATAATAGAACATCCACTGCATAATGTTACTACTGCCCTGCTGGATAATGATGGGGTGAGAAAGATTCTGCTGGCTTACAAGACCCGTTATCTAGAGATTTATAAAGACCCTCGGATACAACTGGTAATTATCTTTAAGAATCATGGTGAAGGGGCTGGCACCTCTCTGGAGCACCCCCATTCTCAAATCATTGGCACACCTGTTATGCCCCCCCATGTACGCCACCGTATGGAAGAAGCTATGCGCTACTATGACGACACCGGCGAATGTGTCGTCTGTAAGGTCATGGAAACTGAGCTAGCTGACCAAGAACGAGTAGTGGTAGATGGGGTACATTTCCTCTCCTTTGTCCCTTATGCGGCCCTCTCTTCTTTCCATATCTGGATATTTCCCAAGAGACACACACCTTCCTTTGGCGAGATCCAGCCAGACGAATTGGAAGACCTGGCAGGGGTATTAAGGACAACCCTGGCCCAGCTCTATCATGGGTTGAACAACCCGGATTTTAATTATGTCATTCACTCTATCCCCGAGGTAGGTCGGGGTACGGAATATTTCCATTGGTACATAAGCATTGTCCCCCGGCTAGCTAAGATAGCCGGCTTTGAACTGGGTTCTGGTATGTTTATTAACCCATCGCTGCCAGAAGATAATGCCCAATTCCTCAGGGAAACCACTGTCGATAATCCCTTAACCCCTATTCCAGAAAATTAAAGGCAATTCCCTAATAAAATCGTAACCGTTCGGCCACCAAGGCCCTGAGTCACTAAGGAGCTCAAAGCTTAAAATGCAAAGTGTAAAATTAAGGTAATTATTTCTCAGCTTTGCACTTTTAGCTTTGCGTTTTACGTTTCATTGGTGTCTTCGTGCCTTAGTGGCAGATAAAGCTTATCTAGGTGAACGCTTATAGAATAAAAAATGATAGGGAGGTAGATAATGGTAAAGGTGGAAGAGATAATGGAAGAAGTGCAGGAAGAAATACGTACCAGGAAAGAAATGTATCCTTATACTCTCCGGGTCCTTAATGAGAAATATAATCCCTTAGCAGCCGAGGAGGGCCATCTGGAGCATTTAAAGAACGTCAATGAAAACTATGGCATGGTAGCGCATGATGATCCCGACTATCCTGAGCTCAGACAGATAAATGAACTCTGGGATACCTTGCCTGAATTTCAACCCATCTCCCATAAGCCGATAATTGGAGCATTAATAAATTTGCTCCATAGAATGGCCTTTCGGGTGGCAATGAGATACCTGAACCTGGTATTTAAAAAACAGCGGGAGTTTAATGCCCACCTGGTCAGATTACAGAACCAGTACCGGATAAGGGCTGACCATCAGATACGGTTTTATGCCGAACTGGTTCGACACCAGAACCGGAACCGCAAAGTCTTTGAACGCCAAGAAGAATTTAACAGCTATCTGGTTGAGTACAGCAACGAAGTAGAGGCCAGACTAAACCTCTTAGAAAGCAGACTAAAGCATCTCGAACTGAAAGTAAATACTCGATAATCTGACACCCTATTTCAACAAGTTGTAATAGTTTAGCCACAAAAAAGCACAAGAAAATTCGGGTTAAGTTTATAACCACAAAGACACCAAGGACACAAAGAATTTAATTGACCATCATCGAGATGCTACCCTTCTTTTTCTTAGTGTTCTTTGTGGCTTTGTGGTTCATATTGTTTTTGTTCTTTTTGCGCATTTTTGCGGCTTATTTTTAGAAGACTTTAGTCGGCTAAACATTTACAACAAGTTACATGAAAAACATAGTGATTCGGATAGTTGTCAAAGACCAGGGTTTCTGCCACCGGTTCCTAACCCCTGGCCAAACATCCGATAAAAGTTAGTAAACTACTCGACGGGAACGGAAAACACCGGCGGGGAGGGCGGAAGGGACCGTGCGGATCCTAAGCTTGCCAGAAACCCAGCTAACGGCAGGCACACCGCCACCAGAGTAGCGCGAACCCGTACAAATAGTAATATTTTCCATGTCTAAATGTTCCCCGGTCTCTCTAAAATATTTTAATTCATGTAGCAAACGCTCTTCTAAAGTCTCAGTAGTTATGTTTTTTGCTTTTATTTTGTCTGCCGAGAGGCTTCTAAATTCCTCGTCTGCCTCCACGTAGTCACGAACCCAAATAGCATAAGCATCATTTTTGCTGGTTCTCTCTGAATAAGTGACAAGATTGTCGAGGGTAACACCAGCAAATTTCCAGCAAGGAAATAATTCTCCACATTTATCATAAAGCCGCTGAGGTGTCATTCCTCCGGCCATAATGATAAGCCGGTTAAAACCGGACTCTTTTTCCGGAATCTGCAGATTTGAAAAATCTGCTCTAATCCCGAAAATATCCTGGTAAAAACCTTTCCATTCAGTAATCAATTCCTCGATGCTTCTCTCCTCTAAAGGAATTCTGTGTTCCACAAAAGCTTTTGCAGGTCTTAACGCACTCTCTTCTTTATTCCGACGGAACAAATCTTTGAGTCCGCCGAGCCATTCCGACATGCTTCCGATTACTTTCCTCTTACTCATAGCCAGTCTCCTCCCTTCCTGCTAAGGGTTTGGTATCCTCCCCTATCTCTGCGGTGAGTGGTTAAAAAATAATGATGCCCGTTTTATAACGTCAGAAAATCTTGCCGGGGAATATCAATAGTATTGTTTCCTCATGCCAGTTTTATTCGCAGATCCTGGCTGGGGCAACAAATAGGGCTTGTTATGGACAATGAAGGTATTTATCGAGGAGGTCTATCTAGGGATTGGCTATATCCCGATGGGAGCAATTGGAGTATCCCTACGGTTAGAAACCAGATAAGGACCATTTGAAATAAAGGCGTCTCTACGCGGAAGAAGGTATAGGGCTGGCAGCTATATACCACTACCTTCCAAGCTGCCCAGAGGCAAGGCCCTGGGCCGGCATCGCAAAGCTGGCGATTGGAATAATTAGCCCTAAGAATGCATAACGTAGAAGATAATATGAGGGCAATGAGGAAGACTATAAATATTTTTCTTGCCACAAGAGACCCTTCCGCTATCTTCATAACATGGGTGACATAATAGTCCAAATAAAAAAATAAGTCAACTCTTCGTTGGAAAATATCACCAATAGATTGTTATGCGCCAGGCTGATCAAGGATAAGAAGTGTTGCTTATGTCTTACAGTAGATATGGGCGATCTCGACAAATAAGGCTGCGCCTACCTTGAGGGCATCCTCCCCAAAATCAAACCTGGGGCTATGGTTTGGGATAAAAGGAGTGCCTTTTTCCCGGGTACCAATCCGTATGAAACAGCCAGGGACTTTTTGTAAATAATAGGCAAAGTCCTCTCCACCTAAGCTGATATAAGGTCTTTTTACTCGGGCCTGGTCACCCAATATATTCCGAATAGCCCGATTGGCCAGCATAGTCTCTTTAGGAGAATTTATTACCGCCGGGTATCCCCCTTCAAATACTAGTTCAGCTTTGGCCTTATGCATAGATGCTGTCCGTTGCGCGATACGGTTCATGGCAGCCCTGATCTCTTTTCTTACCCTGGGATCAGTAGTCCTGATAGTACCTTTTAGGACAGCGGTATCGGCTATAGCATTGAAGGTTGTCCCTCCTTCTATCCGGCCGATAGATACTACAGCCGGCATAGTAGGGTCTATCTGCCGAGAGACAACGGTCTGCAAAGCCAATACCATAGAGCTGGCTACTACTATGGCATCAACGGCCTCATGGGGTCGGGCGGCATGGCCTCCTCGACCTTTAATTTCTATAGTAAATCTTTCGGTAAAGGCGGTAACCGGGCCCGGACGGAGAGATACTTCTCCTAGCCAAAAATGTGGGTCCAGATGACAGGCAAAGATAGCATCTACCCCATCTAAGATACCGGCTTCTACCATATACTTTGCCCCACCACCACCCTCTTCGCCTGGCTGAAAGATAAAGACCAAATTTGCTGGTAATAACTCCTTCTTGAGCAATGCCACCGCACCTAACAATATGGCTATGTGCCCATCGTGCCCGCAGGCATGCATAAAACCCGGTTTTTGGGAAGCAAAGGGTAAGCCGGTCTCTTCGGTTATTGGTAAGGCATCCATATCGGCCCTAAAAGCTATAGTGGGACCTGCATTTGAATTATTCAGATAAGCTATAACACCAGTTTGAGCAATACCGGTCTGGATCTCTAATCCCAGGGCCTGGAGTTCTTTAGTGATCAAAGCAGCGGTACGATGCTCCTGGAAAGCGGTCTCGGGATATTGATGGATAGCACGGCGTATCTCTACCATCCAATGAAAGATCTCTTCTGGTACAAGATCATCAACCTTATTAGCCATCATACAAGTTGGGTTATTAAACCTGTTATATTGGTTAATCGTCACCGTTCACCGGGGTCAGGGATCAGTTATCAGGCAGGTCTTTCCTCAAAGGCAGCAATAATGAAAGCGTAAAACTCAAAGCTAAAAGTGCAAAGCTAAGTGCTTCATTTCATAAATACAGTTACGTATTATGCCTATTTTTTGCCGTCTTTTTTATTAGGAAACCAAGAGGCCAGGAAATTAACCCCGCCTAAGCGGGGTTAACATCCCCTATTTTTAACCTCTCCTGTATTCCTGGTTT
>MHDQ01000321.1 GCA_001803565.1 Nitrospinae bacterium RIFCSPLOWO2_12_FULL_45_22
TGGAGGAAAAACAACGCAGTGGCGGTGGCAAGTGGATGATTTAGCCAGAGATTTCCGGGTAATCGTTTTTGATAATCGGGGTGCGGGGAAGACGGATAAGCCTGATATAGAATATACCATGAAGATGTTTGCCGATGATACCGCTGGGCTGCTTCAGGCCCTAAATATTAACCAAGCAAGCGTTTTTGGCATCTCTATGGGGGGGATGATAGCCTTAGAGCTTGTCTGTCAACACCCGGAGTTAGTAAAAAAGCTTATCCTGGGATGTACTACGCCCGGTGGAAGGAACTCGGTTGTTCTGGGTAAGGATGCCCAGGAGGCCATGACATCTAACCGCAAACTCGGCCTGGAACAATTTTATCATAAGATGATACCCTGGGTCTTCAGCGTTGATTTTTTGGCCCATAATCCTCATATGGGTGAGCAATGGTTGGCGTTGCAGTTAGAGAATCCAACTCCTGACTATAGCTATCAGCGGCAGTGGGAAGCCACTATGCACCACAATACTTTTCGGAGATTACCCCAGATCAGTGTTCCCACTCTAGTCATTACAGGCAGTGAGGATAAGCTCATACCCCCGCAGAACTCAGAGCTTATGGCCCGGGAGATACCCGGGGCGAAATTAGTCATGATGGAAGGGGCTGGGCACTGCTTCTTTGTCGAGAGGGCGGAGGAAACGAACAAAATTATCCGCGATTTTATAAAGAACAAAACAGATTAAATCAGATTTACCCGGAATCCAAAGCAAATGCTCATGCCCCAAGGGACGCCACCAAGCATGAAAATGGGTTTATAGCAAAGAAGTAGCGGTGCCATTCATGGCATATTTATGGTCGCATAAATGCGACCGCTACAAATTTTATGTTACTTTCTCATCAAATCGTGCCCTACATTTCGTTCTGGATTCAGGTTTACCCAATTTTTGCGGGGGATCGCACAATGATAGTAGATAAGATAATAAAGAATGGCCAAATAGTCACCTCCCAAAATATCTTTGAAGCAGGTATAGCTATTCAAGGCAAAAAGATTGCGATGGTGGCAAAGGAGGCTATATTGCCCGAAGCCAAAGAAATTATCGACGCTCAAGGGAATTATATCCTTCCCGGCTGTATTGAGTGTCATAGCCATTTGGGATTATTTAACCCCTGGGAGAAGGAACTGGAAAGCGAAACTCGCTCTGCGGCAATAGGAGGTATTACGACGGTAATGAGCACCCTTTTGGAGAAGGACCCCCTACCGGATAGATTCCCCTATTATCAGGATTTAGTGAAAAAATATGCCTATACCGATATAGTTTTTTACGGTATGGTGATGACAGAAAAGCACTTGGAGGAACTGGAAGAGTCCGTGAAGCTAGGGATAACTTCCTTTAAATTTCTGATGGCGTATAAAGGTGAGGAGGGGAGGGCATTAGGGGTAGAGGGCTCAGATTTAGGGTTCTTATATCGCGGGTTGGAAAAACTGAAAAAATTAAAAGGACTTCCTATGGTACATGCCGAAAATATAGATATTATCTATGCCCTCAATTCCCGCTATAAGCAAAGAAATGACTTAGCATTATGGTCTGATACCCGACCCCACCTTTGCGAAGAGATAGATATTTATACTGCCTGCCGCATGGCTGAAGAAATAAGTTCTCCTTTATATATTGTTCATACCAGCGTGGGTAGAGCTATTGACATAGTGGCAGAATTCAGAAACCGGGGGAATAAGGTATACCTGGAGACCTGTCCTCATTATTTAATATTGGATTATACCGGTGAGAGATTGAAAGAGCCATTAATGGCCAAAGTCAATCCTCCGCTGCGCACAAAGAAAGACCAGGACTTGCTCTGGCAGGGGATACAGAGAGATCTCGTCAACTGCGTGGGGACAGATCATTGCAGCCCTTCTTATGAAGCTAAAAGAGTTGATGGAAATATATGGAATATGCTTCCGGGCTTTCCCGGCATGGCAACCATGCTTCCTTTAATGTTAAGCGAGGGAGTGAATAAGAATAGGATAACGCTCGAGAAAGTCGCAGAGCTATGTAGTTATAATACGGCAAGAATCCACGGATTATATCCACGAAAGGGGGCCATAATTCCCGGTGCCGATGCAGACCTGGTTATTGTGGATCTAGACAAAAAGATGACGGTTACCCCTGAAATACTTCAATCTGGAGCTAATTTTTCCCTTTATGATGGGTGGGAGTTGAAAGGCTGGCCGGTGCTCACTATGGTAAGGGGTAATGTAGTCATGAAAGAAGGGAAGATCGTGAGTGATTCTCCTCAGGGGTGCCATATCCCTACCAGAAGAGTCTAATTTTGTAACTATTTAGCCAAATTAATCAAATTAAAGAGATAGAAATGCAGAAATGCAGTGGCAGAGCTTGCTCTGCGAGGAATAAATCACCTTTTTTAGGAGGAAAGAGCGATGGTAATGGATGAGATTTGGAAAAAGAATCAACAGGCCCTAGGTTTAACCGATGAACAGATCGAGGTTATGAAACAGGATCCCAAGCGCCGGAAGTTTATTGAGGCCAGTCCCCAGTTGGTAAGGAAAAAGGTTATAGCAGAAGTTATCAGTGCAAAAAATTGCGCCGCTGGGCATAAAGTGGGCGATCGCTATGTGATCCGTGCCGCCGGATATTTGGTTCCCGAAGAATCACCAAAAAACCTGTGCTTATCAGCATTGGTTCCGCTGCAGCCCTTCGTCTCAGTAGCCGGTGAGCGCATAGCGGAAGGGATAGATCCCAACGGCATGATTACGGATCATGCCGGGTGTTTGGATGTCGGTTTTGAATGTGGCGGTTTTGGTCGGGTAGTCATGAAAATCCGGGTTGAATAAATGATGCTTGCGGGCAAATTATTTCAAGATAGGCAAGCAGGGGAAGGGTTCAATGGAGGAGGAAATGCTATGAATGGGAAAAAGGGCCAGGGGAGTATGCCCACATATAAAGTCAAGGTTGAGAAGAACCTCTGGGCAACTATGCGCGATGGCGTCAGGTTATCAGCCGATATATACCGCCCGGACAGCGATTGCAAATTTCCAGTATTAGTCTTAAGAACACCCTATAATAAAATGGGTGAATTACCCCTTACCGAGACAGAATTTTTCCCTCCCAGAGGATATGTGGTCGTTCTACAGGACACCCGGGGGCGTTTTGGCTCTGAAGGGGAGTTCTATCCGCTTATCTACGAAGGACAAGATGGTTATGATACCATTGAGTGGGCTGCCGAACTACCCTGGTCTAACGGCATAGTAGGGACGGTGGGCCAGTCTTATCTGGGTTTGGTTCAGTACGCAGTTGCGTCCACCAGACCCCCTCACCTCAAGGCCCAATGTCCGGTGTCAGGTCCAGTAACATTATATGCCGATTTCATATATCATACCGGTGGTGCCCTTGAGCTGGGATGGATTCTCCCCTATTTTATATTTATGGCCTTCAATACGGCGGAACGTAAAGCCCTGGGAGCAGATTTCCTGTCCCGTTTGAAGGATTTTGTGATAATCACACCTAAGACGATAATCCCTGGCCTGAAAGATTTCTGGTATCATCATCTGCCAGTCATGGACTGGGGAAGACTTCTAGGCGAGGCATCTCCCTTCTTTGAAGATTTCCTGAAACATCCGACCCAAGGCCCTTATTGGTGGTTTAGTGAACTTGGGAGGCAATACCAGAACACGAATACACCCATGCTCCATGTCGGCTCCTGGTATGACTCTTTCCAGTATGATACCCTTACGCAATTCTGTGGGATCCAGCAGCATGCCATGACTCCTGAAACACGCTCTTCCCAGAAGCTTCTCATGGGTCCCTGGGCCCACTTATTACCTTACTCAGTGCCTACCACCAGGGGGACCGGGGATATAGACTTCGGTCCTGAATCCCGGATAGAATTGCATGAAATTCAGGTGAGGTGGTTTGACTATTGGCTAAAAGGGATAAAGAATGGCATCATGGAAGAACCGCCGATTAGAATTTTTGTTATGGGTAATAATGTGTGGCGGGACGAGTATGAATGGCCCCTGGCCCGGACGCAGTATACCCCCTATTACTTCCGCAGCAAAGGTAAAGCAAATTCTGATAAGGGCGATGGAATTTTGAGTCCAGAGCCTCCAGCGGATGAGCCGGCAGATCATTATATATATGATCCTTACCAACCTGTCCCTACCCTGGGTGGCAATACCCTAGGGATAGCGATGGGGGTATTTGATCAACGTCCGGTAGAATCAATGCCTAATGTCCTGGTCTATACAAGTCCTCCTCTAGAGAAGGACTTAGAGGTAACCGGTCCGATTAGGGTAGAGCTTTTTGCATCTTCTTCTGCACCTGATACAGATTTTACCGCAAAGCTGGTCGATGTTAGGCCTGATGGCTATGGGCAAAACATTGCCGACGGGATAATAAGGGCCCGCTATCGGAACTCATTAACCTACCCCTCTCTTCTTCGTCCCGGTGAGATATACGAATTCACGATAGATCTCTGGGCGACGAGTCATGTATTCAAGACAGGCCATCGTATCAGAGTGGATATCTCCAGCAGTAATTTCCCGCGCTTTGATAGGAATCCTAACACCGGCAACCGGATCAATACCGATAGAGAGCTGAGATCGGCTGAGCAAAGGATATTTCATGATTCCAAATACCCGTCCCACATCCTCCTGCCCGTTATTCCAGGTTGATCGATAGTGAGCATAGATTAATTTGTTATTTTTTTAGTTGACTTAAGAAGATTAACCAGGATATATTGGAGAAAAATAGGGTAAATAGGTATATATTCGGTATGGCGAAACCCCGGTTAAATATATCAGAAGGGAAGGATCGTGAAAGAAAAAGAGGGGAATAAGAAGGGGAAACAATTATCATCCGTCTCCCGCAGAGAATTTATTAAGGGACTGGGTGCAGGAGCCTTAGGTACCGCTGCCTTGTCCGGGGGAATTATCGCCTTGAAAGAAGCGGAGGCACACCCGGCAGAGGAATCTTTAGAAGAGGGAATAAAGATACCCCTTAGGTTAAAGATTAATGGCATCAGGTATAAGGTCGAGGTAGAACCGCGATATACTCTGGTAGATGTGATCCGCGACCAGCTCCAACTTACCGGAACCAAGAAGGCTTGTGACCGGGGAGAATGTGGTGCCTGCACAGTTTTACTCGATGGGAAACCGGTATATTCCTGCATGACTCTTGCTATTACCGCGGCAGGAAGAGATATCATGACTATTGAGGGGCTAGCCTCTGGTGAAGAACTCCATCCTATCCAGCAGGCCTTTCTGGAAAACGATGCTTTTCAATGCGGTTTCTGCACGTCAGGACAGATCATGGCCGTCAATGGTTTACTAAAGCAGAATTTGAATCCATCCCGAGAAGAAGCAAGGAATGCCCTCGCGGGAAATATCTGCCGCTGCGGGACCTACACCAGAATTCTGGAAGCAACCCTGGATGCTTCCCAACGCCTCAGGAAAGGTGGTGGTAACCGTGGGTAGAAGGGTTAAAACCCGGGTTGAGGAAGAAGGAAAAATAGAAGAGATAAATGTAGAGCTACCTCATGAGGATTTGCCCCCATGGGAGGAAAAAAACTTAGTATGGGTAGGCAAAGGAATCCCCAGGGTTGATGGTTTTGAAAAATGCACAGGAAAGGCAAAGTATACCTACGACATTCACCTTCCGGGTATGCTCTATGGCAAGATTCTCAGATGTCCCCACCCACATGCCCGCTTGATTAGATTGGATACCAGTAAAGCACAACGCCTTTCCGGGGTAAAGGCAATTCTATCGCAGGAAAATGCTCCCCCCATCCCTTGGTATAACGATAGTTTTCTCTTTGACCGGACGCTCCGGTGTGTGGGAGAAGAGGTAGCCGCCGTAGCCGCCGTGGATGAATATATAGCCCGCGATGCCCTGGATATGATAGAAGCAGAGTATGAATCTTTGCCCTTTGTGGTTGACCCAGAAGAAGCCCTGAGACCGGGGGCACCCCCAGTCCGCCCCGGGGGAAACCTGTTAGATGGGAAACCTATCATATATTCCCGGGGGGAGATTGAACAGGGCTTTGACGAGGCGGATTTAATAATAGAAGAGAACTTCTCTACCCAGGTCCAGGCACATGCCTGTATGGAGACGCACGGGAGCGTAGTCAATTGGGAAGGAGATCATCTAACTATATGGGAATCTACCCAGGGGGTATCGGATGTACGGGAAGGTATGGCTAAGGCTTTGGGTATTCCCATCAGCAAGGTCAGGGTCATCAAGGATTTTATGGGGGGTGGATTCGGGAGCAAAACCAGGGAAGGGAAATATACTGTTATTGCAGCCCTCTTAGCTAAGATGACAGGCCGGCCAGTAAAGCTTATGCTGGATCGAAAAGAAGAGTTTTATGCGACCGGCCATCGTCCGTCTTCTTTGCAATATGTAAAAGCAGGGGTCAAAAAAGATGGTTCTTTGACTGCTATTTATCTCAGAAGTATCGGGGCCTGTGGGGCTTATGAAACGCCACTCTTTCCCAGTAAGTTCAGCATGATCGATGCGCTTGCCAGGCCCTACCGGGAGCTTTATCACTGTCCTAATGTGAAGACTGAGGTTTATCCTGTCTATAATAATATACCCGTTCATACAGCGCAACGGGCACCCGGTCATGTAGAGGGAACATTTGCCCTGGAACAGGTCATGGACCAGGCAGCACATCAATTGGGTATGGACCCCATCGCCCTACGGATGAAGAACTACGCTTTGAAAGATCAAGTAGAAGATTTTCCCTATACCCGAAAGGCTTTGGACCAATGCTACCAGAAAGGGGCAGAAAAGATTCAGTGGGAAAAACGGAATAAAAAACCAGGAGAAAAAAAGGCGCTTATCTGTGAAGGAATAGGGATGGCCGGCCAGATCTGGGGTGGAGGCGGCGGTCCGCCAGCATATGCGATAATCAAGATTAATCAAGATGGTACGGCTAACCTTCTTACTGGAACTCAGGATATCGGCACCGGATCAAAAACAGTCTTTGTCCAGATAGCTTCCGAAGAATTAGGTATCTCTCCCAAAGATATTACCATTACTTTAGGAGATACAGAAACGACTCCTTATGCTCCCCGCAGTTCTGGTAGCCGGACAGTACCAAGCGTAGGTCCTGCAGTCAGATCTGCGGCTGCTGATGCGAAAAGACAGCTCTTGGACCTGGCAGGATCTATACTCGATTCAAAAGCAGAAGACCTGGCCATAAGAGAAGGGCAAATCTATCTGAAGAATAATCCTACCCGAAAAATTCCTCTAAAAGAGATAACGCAAAAAATGGGGAATAATATGATCATGGGTGTGGGATCTCGTGGACCTAATCCACCCCAAGCTGCTATAAATGTATTCGGGGCACAATTTGCTCACGTTGCAGTCAATACTGCAACGGGAGAAGTAAGAGTATTAAAAGTGGTATCCATACATGATGCGGGCCGGGTGATAAATTCAATGACATTGAATAACCAGATTGAGGGAGGTATTGTACAGGGAATGGGTTATGGGCTGATGGAAGAAGTCATTTGGGATAAAGGAACAGGGATTATGCTCACCCCAAACCTACATGCTTATAAGCTGCCTACTATGCTTGATATACCTGAAGTCGTGCCCGGGGTAGCAGAAGGATCAGACCCGGCTAATAATATTGGGGCTAAGGGAATAGGAGAACCACCCAAGATTCCTACTGCCCCGGCTATCGCCAATGCTATCTATAATGCGATTGGAGTGCGTTTGAAGGAATTGCCTATTACGCCGGATAAGGTTTTAAGGGCACTCAAGATATGAAACTGATCAGAAACTACTTACAATTTCTTCTTTTTCTTTATGGGAAAAGGTTAGGGGGAGAAGCATGAAAGGCTTTACCTTTCATAAACCAAGATCGCTGAAAGAAGCCTTGGCTATGCTTAAGGAGGCCGATGGTAAAGCTAAAATCATGGCCGGCGGTACAGATCTATTAGGGGCAATGAAAGATGGAATCATGCAGCCTGAACGGTTGATCAACCTGCAAGAAATACCTGATTTAGCAAATATTCGCCCGGATAATGATAGGCTTCATCTGGGAGCATTAGTTTCGTTGCACGAGATAACAGTTCATCCCTCAATCCAGAAGAGATTCGGAATTTTGGCCCAGGCGGCCCAAGAAGTAGGTAGCCCTCAACTCAGAAACATGGGAACCTTAGGGGGCAATCTTTGTCAGAGGCCCCGTTGCTGGTATTATCGGGGAGATTTTGTTTGTCTCAAAAGGGGAGGGGATCAATGCTTCGCTGTTACGGGTCAAAACAAATACCACGCTGTTATAGAGGGTGGTCCTTGCTTTATAGTTCATCCTTCGGATACCGCACCAGCTTTGCTGGCAATGGACGCAAGCGTGAGGATAGCTGGTCCTGATGGAGAGAAGATTGCAGCCCTGGAAAAGTTCTTTATGACACCCCGGGACAATGTAACTCGGGAAAATATCTTAGAACCTGACCAGATATTAACTGAAATAATGGTTCCTCTCCCCAGGGAAGGAAGCCGGGGTATTTATTTGAAGGCAAGAGAGAGAAGATGTTGGGACTTTGCTCTGGCCAGTGTTGCTCTCTTGCTGAATATTGATGATGGCATTTGTCAGGAAATAAGGCTGGTCCTGGGTGGTATAGCTCCTATTCCTTTCCGGGCTTCTAAGGCTGAAGAGGTGCTTAAGGGTAAGCCAATAGAAATCGAGTTGATTGACCAAGCTTGCCGGATGGCACTAAGCGGTGCTAGGCCCCTAGCTTCCAATGCTTATAAACTTGAGTTAACCCAGGCTCTGATAAAACAAGCGCTTCTCACCCTTTCAAATAAATAATTATAGAATCACAGGGGGGGGATCATATGGACAGAGAAAAAATAGGAAAAGGACATTTTTTCCCTAAAGAAATCAATAGGAGGGAATTTGTAAGGCTCTCGGGCTTAGCTACAGGCTTGCTATTAACTATCGGGAGAGGAACCTTTTTCCCTTTTGACACCAAAGCCGCAGAAAATAATCATATTGCGCTTCCTATTTTTGAGCATTATGGAGACCAACAAATCCGACTGGATTTTCCTGGGGAATGGAAAATTCAAGAAGCCAGGATGAAGGCCCACGACTTTCCTCCTTTAACACCGCAGCAAATCAAAGAAGCTTTCAATAATCCTATAGGGATAAAACCTTTGCAGGAATTGGCTCAAGGGAAAAAAAGGGTTGTTATAACCGTGGACGATTTAGAGAGACCCACACCGGCATATGCTATCCTACCTCTGTTATTGGAAGAGTTAAATCAGGCAGGTATTAAGAATGAGCAAATAAGCTGTATTGGGTCTTTTGGTAATCATGACCCCATGACCCAGGATCAGGTCATTCGAAAAATTGGGATAGAAACCGCCAGAAAGATCCCTTTTTTCAATCACAATTGTTGGGATAATTTTGTGGAGCTAGGAAAAACATCTCAAGGTACCCCATTAAAAATCAATAAGGAGTTTATGGCTGCTGATTTAAAGATTTCTATCCAGGGGTTCAGGTGGCATGAGATTGCCGGATTTGGTGGTGGAGGAAAGGCGGTATTACCAGGCGTAGCTTCTATAGAATCAACGGAACATAATCACCTTGAGATCGGTTTTCCCAATAGGAAACCAAATCCTGCGGCGGGTCCATGCAAAGTTAAAAATAATCCAATAAGGAAAGATATGGATGAAGCGGCTAAATTGGCCGGTTTAGATATGTGTTTGGTTGTTTTTCCTAATGGTCGTCGAGAGGTTATCGGCTTAATAGCCTGCGATCCAGTGACCGGATGGCGGGAGGCTTGCAAAAAAGGATATGCTCTGCATCTCACTCAAGAGATTAAAAGTGCCGATATAGTCGTAGCCAATACCTATCCCCAATGTGCCCAGCCGCAAAGCTCTTTTCCCTTATTGAATCAATCGGTCCGGGAAGGAGGGACAGCCGTTCTGGTCATGCAGCATCCTGATGGAATGCGACAGATCCATTACCTAGCCAGACAATGGGGAAAAGACTATGGTGGACATCTCTGGATGCCTCCCAATCCTGAAAGGGCTTTGGTCCCCGCAGCAAGCCGTCTGATCATTTTCACCAATTTAGGAACCAAAAACGACCAGCTTAATTTTCCTCATAAGCAAGTAGAATTTATGTATGCCTGGCCGGATGTCCTTGCCAGGCTAAAGAAATATCATAAAGAAGCATCGGTAGCCGTCTATCCTTATGCCCCCTTGCAGATTCCTACCAGCCTGACCTTGGATATTTAAAGGAAGGGGACGGATTTCTAATCTGTCCCCATGCCATTGAACCTGTTCCCTTCTTGTCCTTTTTGTCCCTTTCTGCAGAGAACCCAAAGAGAGATAACTATTGACAAAGGTTATAAGGCTTGGTAAAAGGAATCTATATACTCAAAAACGACGGGTAATCTTTCTTCAGGCCTTGTAGGCCAACGGATGGCCCTGTTTATCAAGATTAGTTAGATGAAAGGAATTTAAAT